>JAYTXL010000302.1:0-51231 GCA_043742955.1 Verrucomicrobiota bacterium
GCACTAGTATTAAGCATCCCGCTATAGAATACATAACATGTTGATGTACAAGTACAAAATAACTTTTAAACGTGAAAAAGATGTGCGTAATGGTAAGCCTGGGGGAGAAGGTCAGGATGAGGGGGAACGGGCCGAGAGGTAGCCGGTCGGGTCGAGCTGGAAATCGATTCGGGCAATCAGTCGAATCCAGGAATTACTTCTTCGGTCCCTTGCCGCCCTCGGCGGGCACGCCCAGTCGGATGCTGCTGGCGGTCAACTTGTCCGCCAGCAGGAGCGTGTTCACTTGAGCTTCACTACCAACGGTGATGTCCTTCATCGCCACGAGTCTTCCCGATTTGAAGATTTCGGTGGTGGAATCAATGAAGACGGTTTTGCCCGCGATCGTGATGGTTTTGGCCACTGCATCAATCGCGGTGATTTTACCTTTAACTCCCATGTCCTTTTCCACGCCCTTCCGCTTCTGGGCTTGGGCGGTGAAGGCTGGGCCGCACACGAGCGCGGTGAAGATTATCATGGCGAACAGGTTGTGAATGGATTTACGCATAATGTCGGAGAGTTGAATGGTTGGTTGAGAGGATGGTTATGACGTGGTCGGGACTTGGAAAGAATTATTTTGCCACCGCGCTGCCCGCTCGTCACGGCGCCGGTTGGTTCACGAAGATGGGAGGCTGGGGATTGGCTGGCCGGGTGAAGTTTTCGCCGTACTGGGTGAATCCTTTCATGAATCCGCCGTGGCTCAGGAAGAATTGACCCTGCTCCACGCCCATGAAACGATCCAGCCGATCGGCCCGGCCCGTGGCATCGTGGCTGAAACTTGCGGTGGTGATTTCCCGCCAATCGCCCTTATCCGTGCGCAGCCATTGATTACCATATCGAGCTTTGCGCGGGAGATGTCCGGTGTCGCCGCCAAAGTTTTCGCTAAAGGAATACAGCCCACGCAGCCAGCCGCCGTCGTGCGGCGCGCGCCACGAGGAGATGAGCATCCAGCGTTTTATTTCGGGGTGAAGCCAATAGCCGGAGAAAATCGTGAACGTGCTGTTGGTCGGCTGCGCCGTGACGAGAAAGCGCTGCGGTTCGCCGGTCTTCCAGGGATAAACGAGGTGGCTGTGGCCGCCTGTCCCTTCGTTGCCGAAGTCGCCAGAATCCACACCCACGCCTTTGGCCACCAGCGTCACCCGGTTGTTGTCGCCCACTTTACTGCGGTTCACGGCTTCATTGCCGCTGTCCCAGACGCTGAAGATGATCCGTCGCTCGGTGGCACTGTTGACCTGCATGCCCAGATAGCCGCGGTGCCAGCCGCAGGCCATATAGTAGGTGGCGACCGGATCCTCGAGGCCGGTCAGTTCGCAATAAAACGCGGCGACGTTCGCGCCTTTGGGGACGGGATAGCTGAGGTGCACCGAGGCGGCGTTGCGGCGCGGGTCGCAGTTGAAGTGCGCTGTGTTGGTGCTGATGCCCCCGAGCACGAGCACCTGGAGATCGCCAAATGGTTGGCCGGCCTCATTCAACGATTCGAGCGCGAACCGTTGGTAGCCCGGCGCCTTGATTTCGAATGTCCCAAAGCGCGCCGTGACGACTTCGGCGCCGGCACCCTTCACCTCCGTTTCATGCGACCGTCCGGCGACCGTGAGCCGCAGTTTGGACGTCGCATTGGCCGGCAGGCGCAACTCCACCGACGCCTCCAGGGAGGCCGGTGCCTGGATGTTGCCGAACCAGAGCACCTTCAATTTCGGATCCCTCCAGCCGGTGAGGCCAGCGGGAGTGGAAAGGCGCGCGCCGTTGGCATCCGGCTCCGTGTAGGCGGTAAAGGCAGGTACACGAAGTTCCGCGGCGTCCGTCAGGAAAATGGCATCCAGGCAGCAGAACAGCGCCCAGCACGCGGCGAGAAATGTAGTGGTGACAGGCCACGCGGAAACAGAGAACTGTTTGGGCTGCAGATTCAAGGTAATTAATTTTAGGTCGGCCGCAGCGGAAGGAAAACACATTTTTAAGAATCTTATACGGCGACGGGTGCTGCCAGCCGGTGTGAAAGTGAATGGCGGCGGTGATCCGCTGGTATGCGGCCGAGTAAGGAATGTGCTTCACGTGCGCTGGACAAGGACTTTCAGGCGCAGCAATCCAAGGCCAACGTTCGCCAAGTTTCGGCAAGACTGAACCGTCAGCCGTGCCTAGGTTTCAAGGCGCAGGGCAGCGAATAGAAAAAACCGAGCTGGTTGAAGCGATGCGCTCCGAGTGGTCGGAATGAGAGGTTTGAAATGAAAACGAAAAACGCCACGAAAAAGCAGTTGGCTGGCCGCGCAGAAAACCCGGCCGCCAACGCAGGGACCTTGAAAGCCTCGACCCAAGCCGCGACGCGCGCTCCGTTCGTCAAATGGTTTTCGGAAATTGGGATCGGAGACATCCCGCTCGTGGGTGGAAAGAATGCTTCACTGGGCGAAATGTTTCGCGAGCTGCGGCCGTATGGAGTGAAGGTGCCGGACGGATTCGCAGTCACGGCTGAAGCGTACCGCTACTTTCTGCGCGAAGCCGGTCTGGAAGGCGAAATCCGTGACCTGCTGGGGGATTTGGACACGCGGAACATGGAGAACCTCCGGCAACGCGGCAGCCAGGTGCGGCATGCTATTCTGGCGGCTCCCTTGCCGCCGGATCTGGAGCAATCGATCATCCAGGCCTACGACACCTTCCGGGGGAATCAGCTCCACCCGGTGGACGTGGCGGTGCGCAGCAGTGCCACGGCGGAGGATTTGCCGGATGCCTCCTTTGCCGGGCAGCAGGAAACGTATCTCAACGTCCAGGGTCAGCTCGCTTTGCTCGATGCGTGCCAGCGCTGCTTTGCTTCGCTGTTCACCGACCGGGCGATCTCGTATCGGGTTGATAAAGGCTTCGATCACTTTAAAACTGTCCTGTCTATTGGGGTGCAGCGCATGATCCGGGCTGACCTGGCGGCGTCCGGCGTGATGTTCACCATCGACACCGAGACGGGCTTTCGCGATGCGGTGCTCATCAATGCCGCCTATGGCCTGGGCGAGAACATTGTGCAAGGTTCGGTCAATCCGGACGAATACTATGTCTTCAAGCCGACTCTGAAAACGGGTTTCAAACCCATTCTCCAAAAAATTGTCGGCACGAAGGAATTTAGACTCATCTATGACGTCGGTGGTGGAAAGATGGTGAAAAATGTTCCGGTGTCGCCCGATGACCGGGTCCGGTTTGCCATTTCCGACGCTGAAATTCTGCAACTGGCCCGCTGGGCCTGCATTATCGAGGATCATTATTCTGGGAAGAAGGGGCAGGTGACTCCGATGGACGTTGAATGGGCGAAAGACGGTCGCACCGGTGAACTATTCATTGTCCAGGCCCGGCCGGAGACGGTCCAGTCACGCAAGGACGTGGAGGTGATCGAAAGCTTCAAGCTGAAAAATCGGGGACCGGTACTCGTTACCGGGCGCAGTGTGGGTGAGAAGATCGCGACGGGGCCGGTACGGGTCATCCGGAGCGCGGAGTTCATCGGGCAGTTCAATGCGGGTGAGATTTTGGTTACTGACAAGACTGATCCCGACTGGGAACCCATCATGAAGAAGGCGGCGGCCATCGTGACCAATCGTGGTGGACGCACGTGTCACGCCGCGATTGTCAGTCGGGAGTTGGGTGTGCCCGCCATCGTGGGCACCGAGCACGGCACGGAAATTCTTCAGGATGGCCAGGTGGTGACCGTGAGTTGCGCCGAGGGCGACACCGGGTTTGTGTATGAGGGGCGGTTGCCGTTCGAGGTGCAGCGGACCAATCTGAAAGCCCTTGCCCGTCCACGGACCAAGGTGATGCTGAATGTGGGCAACCCGGAGGAAGCATTTTCGCTTTCGTTCATTCCCAATGATGGCGTGGGCCTGGCGCGCGAGGAGTTCATCATCACGACCTACATCAAGGTGCATCCGATGGCGCTTTTGGATTACGACCGCCTCACCGATGCGGGAGTGAAGGCGCAAATTGAGCAGCTCACGGCGGGCTACCGCGACAAGCCACAGTTTTTCGTGGACAAACTCGCCCAGGGCGTGGCGATGATTGCGGCGGCATTTTATCCCAAGGACGTCATCCTCCGTTTGAGCGACTTCAAGTCCAACGAATATGCGAATCTCATCGGCGGCAAAGGCTACGAGCCGGCGGAGGAGAATCCGATGATCGGGTTTCGGGGTGCCAGCCGCTACTACCACCCGCGTTACCAGGCCGGCTTCGCGCTGGAATGCCGCGCCGTCAGGAAAGTGCGGGAGGAAATGGGGCTGACCAACTTGAAGCTCATGATTCCGTTCTGCCGCACGGTGGCGGAGGGGCGTCGGGTTCAGGGCGAGATGGAAAAGCACGGCCGGCGGCGCGGCCAGAATGGCTTGGAGATTTACGTGATGTGCGAAATCCCCAGCAACGTAATCCTGGCGGAGGAGTTCGCGGAAATCTTCGATGGCTTTAGCATCGGCTCAAATGATCTCACGCAACTCACCTTGGGCGTGGATCGCGATTCCGAGATCGTCGCGCCCATCTTTGACGAGCGGAACGCCGCGGTGAAGAAGCTGATCGCGCAGGTCATTCAAGTCTGTCGCGCGAAGCAGCGCAAGATTGGCATCTGCGGCCAGGCGCCCAGTGATTATCCTGAGTTCGCGCAATTCCTCGTGGAGCAGGGCATCGACAGCATCTCCCTGAACCCGGACACGGTGATGAAGACCACCGTTGCCATTGAGGAAAAAGAGCAGGCCTTGAAGCAGGCGAATCGCCGATGAGCACGAACCTTCACGTTCGACCCGAGCGCGCGCACGACATTCTCCGGCACGCACGCGGCAATCCGTTGGCCGCGCTGTTCGCGCCAAAGACCATTGCTGTCATCGGGGCTTCGCAGACGCCGGACAGTGTCGGTCGGGCGCTGGTGGAGAACCTCCAACTCTTCGAGGGGCAGACTTTCCTGATCAATCCAAAGCACCGGGAGATTCTCCAAGTGAAAACTTTTCCCGACATCGCGTCCGTGCCGGAGAAAGTGGATCTGGCCGTCATTGCGACCCCGGCTCCCGGGGTGCCGGCGATTGTTCGTGAATGCGCGCGGGCAGGGGTGCGTGCGGCGGTCATCATCTCGGCCGGATTCAAGGAGTGTGGCGGTGCGGGCGCCACCTTGGAGCAGCAGGTTCTCGCCGAAGCCCGCAGTGGCGGCATCCGGATCGTGGGACCGAATTGCCTCGGGATCATGATGCCCCATGCGCGGCTGAACGCCACGTTTGCCGAAGGCATGGCGGAGCCCGGCCGGGTTGCCTTTCTTAGCCAAAGTGGCGCGTTGTGTACCGCGGTATTGGATTGGAGTTATCAGGAAAACGTGGGTTTTAGCGCATTCGTTTCGGTGGGCTCGATGCTCGATGTCGGCTGGGGCGATCTGATTACCTACTTCGGTGATGACCCTCACACCAAGAGCATCGTCTGTTACATGGAGTCCATCGGCAACGCGCGCAGCTTCCTATCCGCCGCCAGCGAGGTTGCGCTGACGAAACCCATCATCGTCCTCAAGGTGGGGCACACCGCAGCCGCCGCGAAAGCCGCCGCCTCCCACACCGGGTCACTTACGGGGAGCGATGCGGTGCTCGATGCGGCCTTTCGCCGGGTGGGAGTGTTGCGAGTGAACGCCATCGAAGAACTATTCGACATGGCCGAGGTGCTGGCCAAACAGCCACGTCCACGTGGTTCACGTCTCACCATCGTGACCAACGCCGGCGGGCCGGGCGCGCTGGCCACGGACATGCTGGTTGGTTGCGGTGGCGAACTGGCCCCGCTCTCGGAAAACACCCTGACCGCCCTCGACGCGTTGTTGCCGCCGCACTGGAGCCATGGCAATCCCATCGACATTCTGGGCGACGCGAGCCCTGCGCGTTATACGGAGGCGGTTCGGCTGGCCGCGGCGGATCCGAACAGCGACGGCGTGCTGGTCATCCTCACGCCCCAGGCGATGACGGACGCGACGGCCACGGCCGAGCAGTTGAAGCCGTTTGCCAAACTGGAAGGAAAGCCCCTGCTCGCGAGTTGGATGGGCGGTCCGGGCGTGGCTGCCGGCGAAGCGGTTCTAAACCACGCGAACATTCCCACTTTCAAATATCCGGACCGCGCGGCGACAGCTTTCGACTACATGTGGCGCTACAACTCCAACCTGCGTGCGCTCTACGAAACCCCGGCCTTCGTCATGGACGCGGGCGATACGGAGTCCTGTTGCGCGCAGGTGGACCAGATCATTCGGACCGCACGGAGTGGGAATCGCACACTGCTCACCGAAGCCGAGTCCAAGCAAATTCTGGCGGCTTATGGCATTCCGACCGTCGAGACGAAGATCGCCCGCACCCTGGAGGAGGCGGTGGCTCAGGCGGGCAAACTCGGCTATCCGGTCGTGGTAAAACTCTTTTCTGAAACGCTCACGCATAAGAGTGACGTGGGAGGGGTGCGCCTAGATCTCTGGAACGCCAACTCTGTGCGCCAGGCCTGGCATGCCATTGAGGCAGCGGTGTGGGCACAGGCGGGGCGCCAACATTTTTTGGGCGTGACAGTACAGCCGATGATTCAGCGTGAAGGCTACGAACTCATTCTAGGCAGCAGTGTGGATCCGCAGTTTGGCCCCGTGCTGTTGTTCGGCGCGGGCGGGCAACTCGTTGAAGTGTTTAAGGACCGCGCCCTCGGTCTGCCGCCGCTCAACGCGACTCTGGCCCGTCATCTGATGGAAGAAACGCGCATTTACACGGCGCTAAAGGGGGTGCGCGGCCGCCCGGCGGTGGATCTTGCTGCCCTCGAACAACTCCTGGTTCGCTTTAGCCAACTCGTCGCCGAGCAACCCTGGATTGCGGAGATCGATATCAATCCCTTGCTCGTCTCCTCCGCCGGGATGCTCGCCCTGGACGCCCGGGTGGTGTTGCATCCATCCTCGTGCGGGGAGGAACCTCTGCCGCGCCTCGCCATCCGTCCGTACCCGACGCGCTATGTGGTGCCCTGGCGTCTTCGCGACGGCACGCCGGTGATCATTCGACCGATTCGGCCTGAGGATGAATCGCTGATGGTGAAGTTCCACGAAACGCTTTCGGAGCGCAGCGTTTATTATCGTTACTTCATTCCCTTGCGAATTGAACAGCGGATTGCCCACGAGCGGTTGTCGCGGCTTTGTTTCATCGACTACGACCGTGAGATGGCCTTGGTGGTGGAGGGCCAAGATTCGAACAGTGGGGGCCGCCAGTTGCTCGGTGTGGGCCGTTTAAGCAAACTCCACGGCGCGAACGAGGCTGAGTTTGCCCTCGTCATCAGTGATCTTTGGCAAGGCCACGGTCTCGGCACGCAACTCCTGAAAATGCTCGTCCAGATCGGCCGCGACGAACACCTCGCCCGCATCACCGCGACAATTCTCGGCGACAACCACGAAATGCAAAAGGTCGCGCAAAGGGCCGGTTTTACGGTGCATCACTTGACCGGCGAAACCGAGTGCCTGGCCGAGATAGTGTTGAGTTGAACAACCCGCTGGCCTCCCTTCATGAAAATCGGCGTGCCCGCCCCGGTCGTTCCCCATGATGATGACCACCGAGATGCTCGCCGCCATGAAGCCTGGTAGTGTCGTGGTGGAGCTGGCGGTGGAATCGTGTATTTCGTGTATTTCGCGGTTTCAACTGGGGGATTTTGGATCATCCCCGGCCAGGTCCTCCGTGGGCGGGCGATTCGGAGCGGAGCCACCTTGGTGCCCATCCGGCGTTGGCTGATCACACAAAGACGATCTCCGTGGTGGCGGCCGTCTCATCCCAACCGCGGGTCGGTTCGGCCGTGACGGAGGAAATATCCTTGATGGAAATCTGGCGCCCGCGGGTCTTGGGACTTTTCACCTCGATCTTGTTTGGGTCGCAGGTCTGCTGGTTGATCTTCTGATGCGGCGCGGGTTTGTAACGGAGGTAAAGAATCTTTGGCGTCCCGAGCGCAAAAAACAGGATGCGTGATTTGTCCGGGATGCATAGATAGGCCTTGTTCAGAATGGTGCCGCCGAAGTTGAAGCGCTTGAGATAGCTGGCGTGGCGGTCCGTGTAGGCGCAGGTGAATACCAGCTCGCGCTCCGGTAAACCGCAGTAAAACAACTCCGGCCCGACGAATAATTTCTCCGGCAGTTCCGTGACTTTGTAGGTGCCGTCCTTGAACACGAGCAGGATCTTGTCGAACTTGGTGCATTCCAGTTTGAATTCCTCACCGTTCACTTTGTAGCCCACGTAGCCGGTTTCGCGATCATACGCGACCTTGAAAGCTTTGAAAGCGGCGGCCTTGACATCGACCTCCTCATGCCGGGCGGACTTGGTGGTCAAGCGCGGATAGAGCGGGCCATACTTCTCCAACAATGCCTCCAGGTGACCGATCACATATTTCGTGAGCTGCTTGAGATGCTTGCGCGCCTCGGTCAAATCCGCCTTTACGCGTGTCATTTCCTCGCGATGCTTGCTGATGTCGAAGAGTGAAATCCGGCGGATGCGAACCTGCAGCAGGCGCTCCACATCCACGTCCACGAGTTCGCGGACCAGCTCCTTGTGAAAAGGCTGGAAGCCCTCATACACGGCCGCGATCACCGCCTCGTTCGTTCTGCACTTTTCGATGAGCTTGTAAATGCGCTCCTCGATGAAAATGCGTTCCAGCGTGCGGTAATGCAGTTCGTCGAGCAGTTGTTGCTCGCGTAACTCGAGCTCGCGCTTGAGGAGGGAGATGAGTTGATCCGTGTTCGCGCGTAAAATCTCGCTGACGCTTAACTCCAGCGGCCGGTTGTCCTTGATGACCACGATCCGGCTGGAGATCGACACTTCGCAATCGGTGAAGGCGTAGAGCGCATCAATCAGTTTCTCCGCGTCCACGCCCGGGGGGCATTTGAGCTCAATTTCAACATCCTCGGACGTGAAATCGTTGATTGATTTAACCTTGAGCTTGCCCTTCTGCGTGGCGTCCTCGATCGAGGCGATGAGCGATTCGGTGGTGGTGGTGGGCGGGATTTCGGTGATGACCACGGTGGATTCATCGCATGTCTTGATGCGGGCCCGCACCTTCACGCTGCCCTTGCCGTCCTGATAATCCCGCGCATCCATCAGGCCGCCCGTCAGAAAATCCGGCAGACACTTGAACGGCTGCTGTTTCAGGATGGCGATCTGGGCTTCGAGCAATTCGGGAAAATTGTGCGGCAAAATCCGCGCGCTCAAGCCGACCGCGATGCCTTCCGTGCCCAGCATGAGCGTCAGGGGCAGTTTGCTCGGCAGGGTGATGGGCTCGCGATTGCGCCCGTCGTAGCTGGGGATAAACGCGGTGAGCTCGTCGTTGAAGAGTTCCGTGCGGGCCAGATCCGTGAGCCGGCATTCGATGTACCGCGCCGCCGCCGCCGGATCGCCAGTATGAATGTTTCCGAAATTGCCCTGGCCCTCGATCAGGTAGCGTTTGTTCGTCAGCACCACGAGCGCGTCGCCGATGGAGGCGTCGCCGTGGGGGTGGAATTTCATCGTGTCGCCCACCACGTTCGCGACCTTGGTAAAACGGCCGTCGTCCGTGCGATGCAGCGCCCAGAGGATGCGCCGTTGCACAGGTTTTAAGCCGTCCGCGAGGTTTGGAATAGCGCGATCCCGGATCACATAGCTGGCGTAATCCATGAAGCCGCGATCCACGCGCGTGTGCAATCCCTCAGCCCGTTGCTGGGGATCAAAGGGCCGGTGGGCAATGGCTTCCACGGTTTCGGCCACGATATGGTCGGAGCCGTTACCATCGCCGGCGGCTTGACCGGCGGGCGTGACCTCGGCGGGTAAAGCTGTCGGCCCGCCTTCGATGGGCAGTTCTGGCTGGCTGGTAGATTTTTTACGTTTCATCGACATGAGTTAAAGCGGAGGCATTAAGCCAGAGGTGATCGGCGGCGGCAAGAATCTCACTCGACAATGTTTAAGCCGGCCAACGCCAGTCCGGTTCACGTCACTCCTCCACCGGCACCACGAGCTGTGCCATGATGTATTCCTTCCGTTCCGGGGTGTTCTTGCCCATGTAGAAATCAAAAATGGGTCCGGACTCGGACTTGGGCGCATATTCAATTTTGCTCAACCGCATTTCTTTACCGATGAATTGCGCGAATTCTTTCGGGCTGATTTCGCCGAGCCCTTTGAACCTGGTAATCTCGGGTTTGCCGCCGAGCTCGATCACCGCCCGGTCGCGCTCCGCTTCGCTATAACAGTAAATCGTCGTCTCCTTGTTGCGCACCCGGAACAAGGGCGTTTCCAGCACATACACCTGTCCGTCGTGGATAAGCTGCTCAAAGAAACGAAAGAAATAGGTGATCATCAAATTGCGGATGTGCATGCCGTCCACGTCCGCGTCGGTGGCCAGAATCACCTTCTCGTAGCGCAGGCCCTCGGTGTTGTCCTCGACGTTGAGCGCCTGCATGAGGTTGTACATCTCGTCGTTCCGGTACATCACGTCGCGCTTGAGATCCCAGACGTTGAGGGGCTTGCCCTTGAGCACAAACACCGCCTGGTTGCTCACGTCGCGGCAGCTGGTGATCGAGCCGGCGGCGGACTGGCCTTCGCAGATGAAGACCATCGTGCCTTTGCCCTTGTCCCGCTTTTTGTCGAGGTGGTTCTTGCAGTCCTTCAATTGCGGAATGCGCAGCGTAATGGCCTTGGCCCGTTCGCGCGCCAGCTTCTTTACCGCCTGCAATTCCTTCCGCAACTGCTGCGTGTCCGCCACCTTTGCGATGATGGTGTCGGCAATTAGCTTGTTGCGCTGGAAGAAGTGGAGCAGCTCCAGCCGCACGTTGTTCACCAGCTCGGTGCGAATCTCGGTGTTGCCGAGCTTGTTCTTGGTCTGCGACTCGAACAGCGGATCTTTCAGCCGGATGGCCACTGCGCCGATCATGCATTCGCGCACGTCGTCGCCTTCGTACTTGCCGTTGCAATGCTCGTTGACCGCCTTGAGTAAACCCTCGCGAAACGCGCTTAGATGCGTGCCACCATCGCTCGTGTATTGGCCGTTGACGAAGGAATAAAAAGTTTCGCCATAGCGGCTGTTGCTGTGGGTGAAGCAGAACTCCAGGGTCTTGCCTGAGTAGTGGAGTGGCGCATAAATGGGCTCGCTGCCGTCGGTCGCCATGTCCTCCATCACCAGATCCATCAAACCGTGCCGTGACTGAAACGTCTTGCCATTGTAAATCAGCTTCAACCCCGTGTTCAGGTAGCTGTAATGGCGCAGCCGACGTTCGATATGCTCGTCGCGAAACTGGCTCTCCTTGAAAATCTCCGGATCCGGCTCGAACTCGATCAGGGTTCCGTTCGGCTCCTTCGTCCTGCCGTGATCCTCTTTTTTCAGCTTCCCGGCCTTGAATGTCGCTTCGGCAAATTCACCCTCGCGATGGCTCCGCACTAGAAAGGTCTTCGACAAGGCGTTGACCGCCTTCGTGCCGACGCCGTTGAGGCCGACGCTGAATTGGAACACGTCATCGTTGTATTTTGCGCCCGTGTTGATCTTTGACACGCAATCCACAATTTTGCCCAGCGGGATGCCACGTCCAAAGTCCCGCACGCTGACGCGCCCGTCGGTGATCTTTATGTCCACCTCCTTGCCGTGGCCCATGATGTACTCGTCAATGGCGTTGTCGACGGCCTCCTTCAGCAGGACGTAGCAGCCGTCATCCGGGTGGGCACCCGTCCCGATCCGTCCGATGTACATACCCGTTCGGAGCCGGATATGCTCCAGGGAGGACAGGGTCTTGATCTTGCTCTCGTCGTAGTTGTGTTTGTTTTTGTCGGCCATAAACAATGTCCAGCGGAGAAAATGAAACAAAGCGGCGGCGATGGAAACAAAAACTTGCGCGGTTTTTGGAATTAGAACGGATCGCGCGTCCGCGGAAGCGTTGGGTTGTGGGCCACCGGGGACCGGTGGCCCGCTTATTTGAGCCGGCCTTGCAGCTGATAAATCCACGTGAGGGCGGTATTCATCAACTGTTCACCCGCGCCGACCGCGGCGATGGCGACCTGCCCGTCGGCGCCGTAACCGCCTTCCGCCACCGCCTCGATGGTCGGGAAGTATTGGTGGTACCCGTTGCAATAGCCGAAGAAAAAGAGCTGCCGCACGCGAGTCCGGTCGCGCAGCCGGTTGGCATGCTGGCAAAAAAACTCGCCCGAGGCCCCCACTAACGCGATCTCGCCGTTGAGCAGCGCGACCGTAAGGCGCGGCCGGACCCCGTCGGCATATTCATCGACGAAATTCGCCACCAGTTCGGGAAAGAAGGCGAGCGAATAGCCCGCCTGGATCAGCGGATTCTTCAAGTTGGTGCGCGCCTCAAAGCGAAAACGTTCCTCCCGGATTGCCAGCGAGGGCTTGGTCACTTCTGCCGGCTGAAGTGAGCGGGCGAGTTTCACGGCCGCCCGGCCCAGCGCCTGGCCAAAACTCACGTGGTCAGCGTTCGTGCCTTTGTCGATGGACAAATCTCCACCCGCACCCTGCATGAAGACGGTGATGCCACCGAATTCCTGCTCTACCGTCGCCTTCACCGCCCCCACGTAGTCCGCCGAGAATTTAAGTGTCTGGGCTGGAAGACTGGTCGGGTGGCCGGCGAAGTTAAGCACCACGGCGAGCGGTTGGCCGGAGTTATTGTCGAGGCGCAGCAAGGTCAGGGAGCGATCCACGGGCTTGGGCGTCAGCTTCGTGTGGCGGTTGCGGTTAAAGCCGTCGAGCTCAATGGTGCCGGTGGCCAATTTCGCGGGCACGAGTTTTTGGTTAGCTTCGTTGATGGCGGCGACGATGCCGTCCTCCAGTTGTTGGTAGTAGCGCAGGGACGCAGCGAATCGGCCCTGACCCTTGCCGGCCTCGTGGCTCAGCTCGAGCACGGGCCCGTGGTGGGTGTGTGAACCCGCGATAAAGGAGTGAACAATGCCCGCCTCGACCTTAATGCGGGCGCGAATGTTTTGCAGCGATTTCTCCGACGGCGAGCGGCCCAGGTCGAGGCCAACGATGGCGATCTTGCGGTCGCCCGCCTGAATGACGACCGCAGCGGCATGGAGTGGGTCGAGGGTGCCGGTCGAGAGGACATCGTGCCGTGCGCCATAGCCCCACATGGGCAGCGGCTCCTGCGGGCTGATGTCACGTCGCGCGGCACCCGCCCGGAAGGCGACCTCGGCGGCGGCAGCATCGGCCGCGAACCACAGGGCGAATCCAATGGTGAGCCATCGCGCCCGGCGTCCAAAAAATTGCATGGCGTCATTGATACCCCCGGTCCGTCCGCAGGCCAAGCGCAGAGTCGAGGCCCGCCGGAGTGAGTTAGGAGGTGGGTTGGCCGACGGGCGCAACGGCCGGACTTTCTGGCGCTGCCGACGGGGCTGTTCCCGGCTTAGAGGAGCGATTATACGCCATAAAATAAAGCACGGGCACCGCCATGCGGCTGATGAGCAGGGACGCAATCTCGCCCGCCATCAAAGCCAGAGCCAACCCTTGGAAAATGGGGTCAGCGAGGATCACGGAGGCGCCCACGACGACCGCGAGGGCCGTCAGCAACATCGGCCGGAAGCGCACCGCGCCCGCGTCCACCACAGCTTCCGCCAGGGGTATGCCTTCCCCCAATCGTTGTTCGATGAAATCCACCAGGATGATGGAGTTGCGGACCACGATGCCGGCACCAGCCATGAAGCCGATCATCGAGGTGGCCGTAAAAAACGCGCCCATCAATCCGTGCGCGGGCAGAATCCCCACGAGCGAAAACGGAATGGCCGCCATCACGATCAGCGGGGTCAGGAAGGATCTGAACCAGCCGACCATGAGAATGAAAATCAGCACGAGGACTGCGGCGAAAGCTGTTCCGAGATCGCGGAAAACCTCCAGGGTAATGTGCCATTCACCATCCCATTTCAAGGCGGGTTGATCATCCGTAAACGGCTGGCTGGCATTGTAGATAACCAGCGGTGCCCCCTGGCCGCCAAACGCGCGCGTGTCCAGCGAGCGTAGCGCCTGGTTCATCTGCCGGATGGCATACACCGGGCTCTCCACGACACCGGCGACGTCCCCGATCACGTAGGTGACCGGCATCAAATTCTTGTGGTAGGTGCTTTTCTCCACCGTGGCGGATTCGATGGTCACCAACTCCCGCAGCGGCACAAGCGCTGCGGCCGAGTCGCGCGTCGAGCGCAGGCGCAGCGACAGCAAATCCTCCGGTGTGGTTCGGCTTGCCCGGGGCAGTTGCAGCCAGAGTGCCACGTCCTCTTTTTCGCGCGGGGTGTGCAGCAGGTCCACGGAAACGCCCCCGACGGCGATTTGCAGGGTTTCGGAGATGGCCTCCGCACTGATGCCGTGCAGGGCGGCTTTTTCCTTGTCAATAGTGAACCGCATCTTTGGTTGCGCCGCCTCGATATACCAATCCGTGTCCACAACCCCGGGAGTGGCTTTGAAAATGCCAATCACCTTGTTCGCCAGAGCCAGTCGGCTCGCCTCGTCGGGGCCGTAAATTTCGGCCACCAGCGTTTGCAATACCGGCGGCCCGGGCGGCACCTCCGCCACCGCGACCCGGGCCCCGAAGCGCGCCGCGATTTCGGTGACGCGGGGCCGCACGCGCTTGGCGATCGCGTGGCTTTGCGCCGCGCGTTGATCCTTCGTCACGAGGTTGATTTGCAGGTCGGCGATATGGGCGCCCCGGCGCATGAAGTAATGACGCACCAGGCCGTTGAAATTGAAGGGGGCGGCCAGCCCGATGTAGATCTGGTAGTCGGTGACCTCGGGTTCGCGGCGGATCGCGGCCGCGATTTCACGCGCGCATTGTGCCGTTGATTCCAGCGCGCTGCCCTCGGGCATGTTGAGGATGATCTGAAATTCGCTCTTGTTGTCAAAGGGCAGCATTTTGACCTTCACCCAGCCGGCGCCCATCAGCACCAGGGCGCCCAGGAGCAACGCCACGATGCCCGCGAGAAATCCGTAGCGCCATTTGCGCCGGGCTATCATGGGGGCCATCACGCGACGATAAAGGCGGGTGAAAAAATCTTCCTCGTGTTCAAAGCGCGAGGGGGATGCCGGCCCGTTCACCGCGCTGCCCGTGCTCTCGGGTTGGGGGGAATGCGCCTTGCCCCAGCGGAGGATCCGGATCGCCGCCCAGGGGGTGACGATGAAGGCAATCGCCAGCGAAAAGAGCATGGCCATTCCGGATCCGACCGGGATGGGCCGCATGTAGGGACCCATGAGCCCGCCCACGAAACCCATCGGCAACACCGCCGCAATCACGGCGAACGTCGCCAGAATCGTCGGATTGCCCACTTCATTCACGGCTTCCACGGCGATCTTCGTGCCCTGGCGGTCATGGTTCTGGGGGAGGTGAAAGTGTCGCACGATGTTTTCCACCACGACGATGGCGTCATCCACCAGAATCCCGATGGAGAAAATAAGCGCAAACAGGGTGATTCGGTTCAGCGTGTAGCCATACAGAAAGAAAACCAGCAACGTCAGCGCCAGCGTGGAGGGAATGGCGATGACCACAATGCCCGATTCGCGCCAGCCCAGGGTTATCAGGATCAGCAGGGACACCCCCACCACGGCAATCCCCATGTGGAGCAGCAGCTCGTTGGATTTCTCCGCCGCAGTCTCACCGTAATTGCGCGTGATCGTAACCTCCACCGCGTCGGGGATGGTGCGTCCCTTGAGCGCTTCAATTTTTTTCAATACCTGCTGCGCGACCGCGATGGCATTGGCTCCCGGCCGTTTCGCCACGGTCAAAGTCACGGCGGGCTGTTCCCCGGCCGTCGGGCTCGTGGCCTGGCCGAAGCCGAAAAACACGTGCTGAGTGGGCTCCTCCGCGCCATCGGTGATGTCCGCGACCTGGCGTAGATAAACAGGTCGGCCCGCAAAAACACCCACCACCACCTGGCCAACATCCTGCGCTGTGACCAGGAAGCTGCCGGTCTCAATCATCACCTCCTGATTATGGCTGGTAATTCCGCCGGCGCTGGTTTGTCGATTGGCCTGGCGGAGCCGGGGCGCGATTTCCGCCATGGTCAGTTGGCGCGCCTCCAGTCGCAGGGGATCCAAGTGCACCCGCAGCTGTCTTTTCGCACCGCCAAGGATGGCGGTCTCGGCGACCTGCGGCACCTGCTTTACCGAGTCATCCACTTGCGCGACCAGGCGGCGCAAGGCCAGATGGTCGTAGTGCGCCTGCGCACTGTGAAAGGTCAGCGCCAGAATCGGCACATCATCAATTGACCTCGGTTTAACGAGGGGCGGAGAGACGCCCTGGGGCAGGCGATCGAAGTTTGATTGCAGCTTCTGGTTCAACTTTACCAGGCTCCGCTCCATGTCTTCGCCCACCTTGAACCGTACAATCGCCAGGCTTTCGCCCGGCCGCGACGTGGAGTAGATGTATTCGACGCCGGGGATTTCCCAGAGCAGCTTTTCCATCGGGCGCGTGACGCGCTCTTCGATCTCCGGCACGGTGGCTCCGGCCATCGACACCAGCACATCCACCATCGGCACCTTGATCTGCGGTTCCTCTTCCCGCGGCAGGAGAATGATCGCTGCCACCCCCAGCAGCACCGAGGTCAGGACCATCAGCGGCGTGAGCTTGGAATCAATAAACGCCCGCGCAATGCGGCCGGCCAACCCCAGCTTCGCCTCGATATCGCGAGGGGCGGATTTCATTTCACCTCCACGGGTTGGCCATCCGTCAACTGGGACGCGCCCTCGATCACCACCTGTTCGCCCGCCTGCAGGCCGGCCAGGATTTCCCACTCCTCGCCAAACCGCCGGCCGGTCTTCACGAGCCGCAGGTGGGCCCGCCGGTCGGTCACGACGAAAACTATTTCCAACTGGCCGCGCGGCACAACTGCCCCCGCGGGGACGCGCAGAGAATCACTTTCCCCGATCGGCACCCGCAGCCGCGCAAACTGGCCCGAACTCAGACCTGGCTGCCGCGGTAGATTCAGGTTGACTTGCAACGTCCGGCTGGCGGGATCTGCCGTCGGGGCAATCTCCGTCACGATGGCGGTCAATTCCCCGGCGACGCCGTCCACGTGGGCCGTGAAATGGGCGTTGCTTTGGACCTGGCGGGCAATGTTTAAGGGCAGCTCCACCTCCAGTTGCAAAGCCGATGGATCATCGAGCGTCACCAGCGGTTTTCCGGGGGCCGCGAGATCGCCCACGGCCGCCCATTTCTTCGTCACGATGCCGTTGAACGGGGCGACCACTTCCAGTTGGCTCCGCGTGGCCCGGACTTCTGCAGCCAGCCCTTTGGCCACGCGCTGGCGTACCTGGGTGGCCTCGAGTTCGGCGAGCGTGCTGGACTGCTGTTCGAACAACTTGACGATTCGTTTCACGTCGCGCTCGGTTTGCTCGAGGGCCGCCTCGGCCTGCTCCAGGCGGGCATTGATTTCGGCGCCTTCCAAGCGGGCAATCAGTTCGCCCGCTTTAACCCGTTGGCCCAACACCACCGGCAGGGTGATGATTTGTCCGGTCATCTTGGCCTCAACCGTGGCCTGCAGGCGTGCGCGCACGGTGCCGAGCACCTCCTCGGTGATGGCCTGCCGCTGGCTCGCGACCGCCTGAATCCGAACCGTGGCGGTGGGCTGGCCCGGCCCCGCCACCCCGACCGGATTTTTCCGTGCATCACAGCCGCTAAACACCAACCCGGCCGCTATCAGCGCGGGCAGAAGGGCGTGGCGAACCCGGACGGATTGAAAAAATTGTTTCATATATTATGGCGACGGAATGTCATTCCAGCTGCGGAAGGGCAAGCGCTTTGCGCAAGGCGGCGATGGCGATGTGTTCGTCCGACTCGGCTTCGGCGCGCCGGACGCGCGCGGCGACGAGGGCGGTTTCGGAATCGATCATCTGGGTCGCGAGCGCCAGCCCTTCCGCGAACCGGTTGCGGGTCAGGCGGGCGCTTTCGGCGGCCTGCTCGACCGTTTTGCTGCTCACCGACAGGCGCTCCACCGTGGCGTTAAGGTTGAGCCGCGCCTGTTCGACTTCGAGATCCAGCGCCAGGCGCAGCTTGCGCTGCTCTTCGCGCGTCGTCTCGAGGAGGGCTTTCGCGGCGCGGACTTTGGCCCGGTTTGAGAAACCATCCCCCAAATCCCAGGTGGCGGTAATGCCGGTCGTGTAGCTCCGGCCCGCACCGCCGGTGACCCATCCAAAGTCGTAATCGAGGCGGCCAAAGGCATTCACGCGTGGCTGATAACCGGCCTGCATTCCTTGCACTTGCGCCTGCGCGGCGTTTTCGCGCTCGTGCGCGGCGGCGAGCTCCGGTCGCGGCGCGTATTCTCCTGACCCGGGGGCGCGGACGACGGGAGCGGAGTTGGCCACGGTGAATTCGCCGGTTTCAAGGCCCAACAAGTTGCGCAAGGTGCGCCCGGCGATGGCATTGGCGTTGCGGGCGCGAACCAGGTCTTCGCGCGCCTGGGCCAGGCGCACCTCCAGATCCAGCACGTCCGACTTCAAAATCGTGCCGCCCTCCAGGCGTTTTTTGGCCACGACCACATGCGCCGCAAAGGCATTGACCGACGCCTCGGTCGCGTGAATGAACTGCCGCGTCTTCAGCACCGTGTGAAAGCCGCGCGAAACCTCGAAACCAAGTGCGTTTCGGACGGCGCCGCTGTCCTGTTTGGCGGCTGCAATGTTCGCCTGGGCACTGTGCCGCTCCGCAACCAGGCGGCCGCCGGCATAAAGTGGGACGGTGACGATGCCGTGCCCGTTCAAGTTATCGACGCTCGGCACGTCATTGAAATTGAGTGCCGGACGGAAGGCGCGTTGGTTGAGGAGGCTGCCGAATACTTGCATGGGATTGTCCGTCCCGATGTAGCTGGACTGGATTTGTAGCCGCGGCCGGAACTCGGAGTTGGCCTGCTCCAGTCCCGCTTGGGCGGCGGCGATGCGTTGCTGCGTGATGCGGGCGTCCGGACTATTGGTGAGCGCGTGGCTGATGGCCCGTTCGAGGCTCCAGGGCTCCTCCCCGAAGACGGGCAACCCCAACGCGCTGGCGGCGAGAATCATCAGGATCACTTTTGTCGTGGTGGGTTGCTTCATGGCTTCTGCTCTTTCTGCCTGCCTTTGAAACGTTAGGAACAGCAGTCGTCCTTTTCCTTGCCGACGCCGATTTTTCTTAAAATCATTTCGAGCGGGCAAAAGTTGGTGAACGAGGATTGCAGCAGGTTAAAGCCCACGAAGGCGGTGAACCAAAGCCAGTTGGGGCTGTGATAATGAGCCAATCCCAGGCTGGCGAGGATGAAGAGGCCGGCGAACCGGCGGATGATCAGTTGCATTTTCATAGGTTTAGATAGTCGCGAGAGGGTCAGGGAGGGAATGGCATGGGCTTATGGCTGGGGCATTTTCCCGGCTTGGTTTTCCTGCCACCGGGCGCGCAAGACGGCGTGCAACCGCTCCTGAAACGGGACCGGCAATTCGTAGGGCTGACCGTTCTGATAAAGGGTGATGGTGCGGCGGATGTTGTCCACCACCACCTGGCAGGGATTACACCCCGCCATATGCTTTTCAAAGTCCGCGCAGAGGGCCGGGTCAATTGTGCCATCCACGTACTCATTCAAAACGGCCAACATTTCTTCACATCTCATAAGCAGTCCCTGCCAGCTTTGAGTCGCGCCGCCGGGAAAAGTTACAAAATTGTTTAAGCCAGAGGTTAGCGGGGGTGACGGAACTGGGGAAGGAAGCGCGGCACATGCCTTTCGTAATCGGCATATTCGGGAAAACGTGCCCGCAGCCAGCGTTCCTCCGCGCGCGCTTTGAGGTGGAAAAAGGGGAGCAACACCAGCGCAGCCAGGCAGGCGGGGCCACTTTGCCAGCCCAGCGCCCAGCCCAGCGACGACAGCATGACGCTGGTATAAAGCGGATGCCGCACGTGGGCGTAAATGCCGCACCGCACCAGTTCCGATCCGTCCTGCGGCTGCGGAAATGCGGTGCGATTGCGCCCGAGAGCGGCCACGCCCGCGATGCCGATCACCGCCCCCAACCCGAACAGGACAAAACCCGCCGCGATCAAGGCGCGGTGGGTCCAGTCACCCGGAAACACCACGGCCAGCACCAGGACCGCCGTCAGGAGCACGGATTGCAAGACGACCCACGCGCCGCCGCTCGCGATAAAATCCCGGGAGTGGCCGGTATCAGTCATGATGATGCGGCGGGCGGATGATCCGCGTGGCGGGATCCCCGAGGGTGCGGGTGAGGTGTTCGCGCAATTGCAAGCGGGCCCGCAGCAGGCGGACCTTGACGTTGGATTCGCTTAAGGCCAACGCGTGCGCCGTTTCGCGAACCGACAGCCCCTCCACGTCGCGCAGTAAAAATACCAGCCGGTGCTTGTCGTCCAATTGGGCCAGGGCCTCGTCGAGTAAACGGCGGGTTTCGCCCAAATGCACCAGTTCTTCGGTTGATTGCCGCCAATCCGCGATGAACTCCGGGTGGGGAATGGACTGCGTGCTTTCCGATTCCTCCGTGGCCGCTTCCAGTGAAACCGTGGGCCAGCCCTTCCGCGTGCGGATCACTTTGAGTGCCGCATGCGTCGCGATGCGCAGTAACCACGTTTTGAAACTGGCCTCCGCCCGAAAACCCGCGAGATGCTCCAGCGCGCTGAGGAAGGTCTGCTGGGTCACATCTTCGGCATCCTGATCATTTTGTAATATCCGCCGCGCGAGCGAATAAACGAGGCCGGCATGTTGATGCACCAAATCCTCGAACGCAGAGAGGTCACCAGCCCGGGCGTGCGCCACGCGTTGGACATCGGAAAGCGCCTGGCTTTCCTGCGCAGGGTCGAGGGCGGTTGGTTTCATCCCAGTGTTGCTTTGGCCGCGAATAATCTCATAAAAATCCCCGGCTCTGCCATCAAAGTTTCGCCACTCTATTCCCAACCGCTGCCGGGCGGCCACAGTCTTAATTTATTCTTACGAGCCAGCCCCGGTCATTTTTGGCGTCAGCCAGTCTGTCGCTACCCCTGGTGTGCACGCTGCACGCGCATTGCCAAAACTGTTACATAAATTGATTGAATCGTTGCGGCCCGCAAGTTCGGCCGGTGCTTGCGAGTGCTGCCAGCCCGCATTGACAGGCACCACCCGCCTATCCGAGACTTTGCACCATGACCAATGTGCTTTTGGAAAGACTCCGCAGTTGCGTCGTCCTCGCGGTCACCGCCGCGTGGAGCGTGGCAGCCAGTGTCAGTGCCGCCGAGCCTAACCGGCCTCCCGCCCGGAAATACAGCAATCTCGAACGCCTCGCGCTGCCCCGGCTGAAGGCCGTCCATGACGACGTGCAAAAGCTCCAGGCTCAGCGCGTCGGGTTGGTTCCACAAACCGGCCGGCAGGATTACCGGTGCATCCTGCACGCCCACGCCGAAGATTCGGCGCACACGGGTGGCACGTTGCCGGAAATGCTCGCGGATGCGAAAAAGGCCGGCATCAGTGCCATCCTGCTGACCGATCATTTTCGTCCACCGCGGGATTTCATTGACGGTCGGGCGCGGGGATTGAAGGACGGCATTTTATTTATTCCGGGCTCGGAGATCCGGGGCTTCCTGATTTACCCCCGGGCGTCGATTCTGGATAAAATGGAACAGCCGGGGCCGGAGTTCATCCGCACCGTGACCGCCGGCGACGGCATGATTTTTCTTTCGCACGTGGAGGAGCGGCCGGATTATCCGGTGGGCGGTTTGACGGGACTGGAGATTTACAACCGCCATTGGGACGCAAAACGAGATTTGGCGTCGCTCCTCACCCTCGCCTTCAAGCTCACCGACCCGAAACAACTGGCGGAAATGGAAGAGGCATTGCGTCTTTACCCGGATGAACTACTGGCTTTCCAGTGCGATTATCCGCAGGTCTATCTCGACAAGTGGGACGCGGGCACGCGGATTCAGCGGCTCACCGGTGTGGCGGCGAATGATTGCCATCACAACCAGATCTTGTTGATGAAAATGGTGGACGCGGAAACCGTCCTCGTCGGCACCAACGTCGATCCAGTCGATAAGCTGCGCAAGATTACCGCCGGCTTGCGCCCGGGCATCCGGGAACTAACCAGGGGTCATCAGCCGGGCGACATCGTGGCGCGGTTGGATTTGGACCCGTATTATCGCTCGTTCCGAAACGTGAGCACCCATGTGCTCGTCGACCATCTCGATGAAACGGCGATCCGCGCTGCGCTCAAGGCCGGGCATGCGTATGTCGCCCATGACTGGATGTGCGATGCGACGGGTTTTGAATTCTCGGCCCGGGCGGGGAACGGCCCGCCGGCGGCGAACATGGGCGATGAAGTGATGTGGCTCCCCGGGTTGCAGTTCACGGCCAAACTACCGGTGCGGGCGCACGTCCGGCTGCTGCGCAACGGCGAGGAGATCGCCAGGCCGGCGGGCGAAACGAACTTCGTATTTGCGGTGAAGGAACCGGGAGTGTATCGCCTCGAGGCCTGGCTCAAGTTGGACGACGAGCTGCGCCCCTGGATCTATTCGAACCCGATCTACGTGCGGTAAGAGCGGTGACACCTGGCTGCTTCAGAGCCTGCCATGGCCTGGCATCCGGCTTTTCGCGGCAGTTCCGTTCAACTCAACTTGCGCAGCTTGGTGATGCGGCCGGTGTGAACCCACTCGGCGACGAAGATGTTGCCCGCGGCATCAAAGCACGCGTCATGCGGGTGGAGGAATTTGCCAGAAACCCAGCCTTCGCCCTTTTCGTTGCCACGGAGTTTCATGCCGTCCTTGAGGACTTGCGCGCGCCACTCCGGATCTTCACCCAGGTGGGCGATGACCTGGTCGTCCTTGCCGAGCAGGGTGATCCGCGCACTGAGATCCGGCACGAGCAGGATGTCTTTGTGCGCATCAATGTTCGCGGGCAGGATGAAGCCATCGAGGGTCTTGAGATGTTTGCCGTCGAGCGTGAACCATTGCAGGCGCTTGTTCGCGCGGTCGGCCACGACCAGCGATGGCTCGCGCCCGGGACGCGTATCAAGCCAGATGCCGTGCGGCGTGTTGAACTGGCCCGGGCCAGTGCCGGGTTCGCCGAACATGGATTTCCAGTTTCCGTCTTTGTCGTAACGATGGATGCGAAATGATCCGTAACCATCGGCCACATAAAAACCACCGTCCGGCAGGAACGCGTAGTTGGTGGGCATGAAGGCGTCCCGGCCCCACCGCTTCGCTGGCTTGGTGTCCTCGTCCTTGGGGTAGAGCAGCGATTCCATCGGCGCGCGTTTTTCCCAGACCAGTTCTCCCTTGAGCGTGAGCTTGGCAAAGTTCTTCAACTGCTGGTAGCCGGTGACATAGAGGAATTGATTCTTGCCCTCGGTGCGCACTTCGAGACCGTGGCCGCCGCCTTGGAACTGATTGCCAAATGCGCGGATGAATTTGCCCTTGGGATCAAATACAAAAATCGACGGATGATCTTTCAAGTTCTCGCGGCCCTCGTGAATCACATACAGCAAACCGTCGCGGTCCACGGCCACGTTATGGGTGGTCTGCCAGGAATACTGGGCTGGCAACTGCGCCCAATTGTGGAGCACCTCGTAGCGGTGATTGCCTGTCCCAACCACAAGTTGTGCGTCGGACTTTTGGGCGGTGAGGACGCGCGGCGCGGCGAGGGCGAGGGCGGTGGTGGACAGAAAATGGCGGCGGGAGAGTTTGCCGAGGGATGCAGGCTTCATAGGTGTGATGGGCACAAATATCAGTGTTGAGTTCGGAGCAACATTAATTCACCGATCCATTCGCGCAATCCTGAATTTCACAACTCGTTTCATTGGGTCGCAACTCAGTTTTTTACCGGTGCCTTCCCCGGCCAACCTGAAAGGTTGCCAGCCATTAGCCGGGGGTGGAGCGCAGCGTTACCCCCGGATCAGAGTTCCGAGGAATTGCACCCTGAAAGCGGTACCAGCAGTGTGTGAAACAGGGGGTGTCGCTCGGTTGCGGCGGCCTCTGTCACCCCTCCAGGGTGCAGGAAGAAGGCGTGCTTACCGGGGATGTCGCTCGTGAACTCGCTTGATCCCAGGCTAATGGCTGGCAAGCCTCCAGCTTGTCCGAACCTGGATCGGCCCGGCAGGAATCAGGCATGGGCCCTTTCGACAGGATATATTTGGGCGCTGCCACCCATTGGTAACGCCAGGCTCTAAGCCGGAACCATGCAGACGAAACCGAAGCGAAACCGCAGATGGACGCAGATGGACGCAGATGGAAGAGCGGAAAGTGGTGCCCGTAAATATTCACCGAAGGGTGACGCAATTCCGGCTGCTCGATCGGCTGTTTTCATCTGCGTTTATCTGCGTCCATCTGCGGTTGTCTTCCTTCCCAACTGCATCGTTCCGGCTAATTGCCGGCCGCGCGGAATCGACGATTGTAATTGAGGCGACTCCCGGACGTTCCGCGCTTTTTGCTGCCACCCGCGCTGTTTTCGCCGGGCTGGAAGCCCAGCTCTACGGCCGGCAAGGATGCCTGCCGCTATGGGGGGGGGGCGAGCGCCCGGATCGCCTGTCCGTCGAATGGTTTTGTTGCTGCTTGACGGAAAAAACCGCCAAATGCAGAGTCATTTCCATGACCTTGGAAAAACCAAACGGCGCACACAATTGCCGTTCCTGGGAACGAATGTTGATCCGCTAACCCATGGCTTCCCCTCTGTTTCCAACTCCGCGCAGCCGCCGAAGCTTTATCGTGGCCTCGACGGTGGGGATGGCCGGCTTGAGTTTTGGACGGCCGTCGCTGGGGGCGGCTGTCACCTCCCAGCGCCGCCGCCCAGCCAAGTCCACCATCCTTTTCTTTCTTTGCGGGGGCGCGTCGCACATCGACATGTGGGATATGAAACCGGAGGCTCCGCTCGAATACCGCGGCGAGTTCCGTCCGATCCGCACGTCGGCCCCGGAGATTCAGATCTGTGAGCATTTACCGCTGCTGGCGAAGCAGGCGCATCATTTCTCGCTGGTCCACGGAGTCACGGACTATGGCCGCGCCACCGGTGACCATCACGCAGGCTATTACTATAATCTTACGGGGCACGCGCCCGACGAAACCTTTCGTCAGCAGGGCAACGACCGGCGGCCGCTCCCGACGGACTGGCCGCACATGGGTTGCGTGGTGGGTGCGCGCCGCCCGCCGCACGAGAAAATGCCGCAAGTCATCACGCTGCCGTTCAAGCCGAGCAAAGCGCCCTACACGCGACCAGGTCAGTTTGCCGGACGCATCGGGATGGAGTATGATCCGTTTTTCATCACTGGAAATCGGGAGAACCCGCTCAACTTCAGCGCCCCGACACTAACTCTCAACGCGGGCATGACCACCGCGCGGATCAAAGACCGGCGCGCCCTGCTCGAAGCCATCAACACCGCCCGTCGCGAGCTTGACCATGAGGCAATGGTGAAAAATTACGTCCGCCAGCAGGAGAAAGCCTTCGCGCTCCTCTCGTCGAGCGCGACCGCGGGAGCCTTCGACATCGCTGCGGAAAAGCCCGCCACGATCGAACGCTATGGGGCCACCGTCAACGGTGCGAGCCTGCTCATGGCGCGTCGCCTGGTGGAGGCGGGGGTGCCGTTTATCACCGTTTTCTGGGCCGAGGACGATGAAGTCGTTGCCAAAAAATGCCTTAGCGGCGGTGGCTGGGATACTCATGGGAACAATTTCAGTTGCCTCAAGGAAAATCTGTTGCCCGAATTCGACCGGGGTTTTTCTGCCTTGCTGGAGGATCTTGCGCAGCGCGGCCTGTTGTCGGACACGCTGGTGATGGTGACGAGTGAGATGGGCCGCAAACCCAAGGTCGGTGATATTCGCTCCGGCGGGACGACGGGCGCGGGGCGCGACCACTGGACTGCCTGCATGAGTGTACTGCTGGCCGGGGGCGGAATCCAAGGGGGTCAGACCCATGGCCAGACCGATGCCCATGCGGAATATCCGATGGAGAATCCGGTCGGGCCGGAGGATATCACCCGGACGGTGTATCACGCGATGGGGATTGAGAATCTGGAGGCCATGGATTTGCAAGGGCGTCCGTACAACCTGCTCGAAGAGGGCCGGCCGTTGGTCAAACTTTTCAGTTAAACCCGCCGCCGCCGGACAATCGCGAATACCCATCCATTCAGCCCGGGCGATCGGGGAGGGGACGGGGGAAACGGGAAGCGTGGTAATACGTTTTGTCGGGCAGCTTGAATTTTTGGCCCACATCGCCAATGCTTTCCCCGTGCCCGCTACCGTTAATACCGAACACACGTTCGAGCTGCCGTTTCCAGGCACGGACGTGTGGCCCATTCTGAGCAAAACCGACTGGCTGAACCGTTCACTTGGTCTGCCGCCCGTGACCTATGAAATTAAACCGTTGCCGGAGGGCGGCACGGAGGTCCGCGCGCGGGCACGACTGCTCGGTCAGGAAATGCGCTGGCAGGAAATGCCTTTTGAATGGGTGGAGGGCGAATTTTACCGCGTGCACCGCATCTTTGAGCAGGGGCCGCTGCGGGAGGCCCGGCTCGGTGTGGATTTTTTGCCGGCGGAGCAGGGGAGGTCACGCGTCCGCGCGTATTCGCAACTGACCCCGCGTAATTGGCTGGGAACCTGGCTCGCTCGCGGCATCCTTGGTCCCAAGGGAGTGCAGGACATGGCCCTCATCATCACGCATGTCGTGGAACATTTGCGCGGACAGCAGGCGATCGTGTTGCCCAAGCTCCCGCGGCATTCCGTGACGGAAACCGCCTTTGGCGTCGGGTTTGACAAACTGCGGGCGAGCGGTCAGCCGGAGGATCTTGTGGGCCGGCTCGCCGGGCTGTTGCGGGATTCGGCGGACGTCGAAATCTGTCGTCTGCGGCCCTTCGCCGTGGCGCGGCAGTGGCGGCAGGATCGCTGGCAGGTGTTGCGCCTGTTTTTGCATGCCACGCGGTGCGGTCTGCTCGATCTGAGCTGGGAGGTGCTGTGCCCGAATTGCCGTTCCACCCGCGCTCCGCTGACAACCTCCCTCGCGCAGGTGGGCCGCAATCAGATGCATTGCGAGGCGTGCCAGATCAAATTCGATGCGCAGTTCGACCAATCGGTGGAGTTGAAGTTCGCCGTGCATCACGCGGTGCGGGCCTGTGACGCGCAAACATTTTGTCTGGCCGGACCGGGCGCGAAACCGCATATCGTGAGCCAGCTGTTCCTGCAACCCGGGGAGCAACGCCGGTGGAAACTGCCGGCCTTGAATGGCCCGCATCGGCTGTGGTCTCCCCAGGTCCAACAGCCGAAAGCGCTGCTCTTTTCGGAGTTGCTCAAAGCGGAGGTGTTCCAGGCGGAATTGATTTGTGGGCGCGGGCACTTTGACGGGGTGGCCGCGGGGGAAGGCCGGCGGAATGCAACGGTCACGGTGCGCAATCCCAATGCGTTTCCGGTGCAGGTGACCCTCGAGCGCGCCGAATGGAATCCGGACATTTTGACGGCGGCCCAGGTGACCAACTGGCAGGAGTTTCGCGATTTGTTTGCGCGCGAGGTGATTTCGCCCGACGAGCAGATCACGGTCGGGAACCAGGTGGTGCTGTTCACCGATCTGCGCGGCTCGACGGCGATGTACAACGGCCTTGGCGACGCGCCGGCCTACGCGTTGGTGCGTGATCATTTCCGAATTCTCGGCGCGGCCATCAGCCAGCATCACGGGGCGGTGGTTAAAACCATTGGCGATGCCGTCATGGCGGTGTTCACCCAGGTGGACGACGCCTTGCGGGCGGTGGAGTTGATGCACCAACAATTCGCGCTGGCGAAGCTCGGACCGCTCCACGGCGCGCCGCTGGTGCTAAAATCTGGCCTGCATCTGGGTCCGTGCCTGGCCGTCAATGCGAACGAGAAACTCGATTACTTCGGCACCACCATCAACTTCGCCGCGCGGCTCGTGGACCAAAGCCAGGGCGGGGATATCCTGCTGTCCCGCGAATTGTATCAGCGACCGGAAACCGCCCGGTTTCTGACGGAGCGCGGGCGGGCGGCTGAGGGGTTGACCGTTTCCTTCCGGGGGTTTGACCGCCCCCAGCAGGTGTGGCGGGTGACTCTAGGGTGAGAATTTCCCGAGGCGATGCGCGCGTTGAATCCCTTGAACTGGCACAACCTTTTGTTGCATATGCAACAAAAGGTTGTATTCGCCAATTGCATCCGGTGCCTGGAGCGGAGGATCACTTTTTGGAACGGCTGGCATCCGGCCCGGCGCTTCCGTCGGCGCGTTTGTGTTTTAGCACGGCCTGGCGGAGCAAATATTCAACCTGCCCGTTGACACTGCGCAACTCGTCCGCGGCCCAGTTTTCCAACTCCGCCCACAGCCGGTGGTCGATCCGCAGCAGAAACGCTTTTCGTTCTTCCCCCATGCACTTAGTTGTATAGCGTGCCGGTGTTGAGCACCGGCTGCGCCTCGGATTCGCCGCACAAGACCACCAGGAGATTGCTTACCATCGCGGCCTTGCGCTCGTCGTCGAGGGTGACCACGTTTTTCTCGGCGAGTTCGCGCAGGGCCATGTCCACCATGCTGACCGCGCCGTGCACGATCATCTTGCGGGCCGCGATCACCGCCTCGGCCTGCTGGCGGCGGAGCATGGCCTGGGCGATCTCGGGCGCGTAGGCCAGGTGGGTGATGCGCGCCTCTTCCACCTCCACCCCCGCTTTGGCGAGTCGCTCCTGCAGTTCTTTGCGGAGGGCGGCGGAGACTTCGTCCATGCCGCTGCGGAGTGTGATTTCGTTCTCCTCGCCGTGGTCGTACGCGTAGGAATTGGCGAGGTGGCGCACGGCGGATTCGCTTTGCACCTTCACGAAATTCTCAAAGCTGTCCACGTCGAAGGTCGCCTGGGCCGTCTCGTGCACGCGCCAGACCACCACGGCGGCGATCTCGATCGGGTTGCCGCGCTTGTCATTGACCTTAAGCCGCTCGCCTTCGAGGTTGCGCAGCCGCAGCGAGACGGGGAGTTTTTTCATGAACGGATTGGTCCAGTGAAACCCGTCCTGCTTGACCGTGCCACGGTAGTCGCCGAACAGCGTCAACACGCGCGCCTGGTTGGGTTGCAGGGTGAAGAAGCCGGAGAAAAAGATGATCGCCGTGAGCGCGGTCAGCAGCCCGGCAAACAACAACACGAAGCCGAGCGCCGGGGCCGGACCGGATTGGCGGGCGTGGGCGTTGGCCAGGGTGACCACCCCGCTGATAAACGAAGTGACACCGGCCAGCAGCATTCCGATGGTCGTGGGCAGCATGGTCCAGCCGCTGCGGGGAGTGGCGGCAAATTCCGCGTGGGATTGGTTCAGGGTGAGAGTGCTCATAGAATTCCTACCGGTGAGAAGGGTTGCAGGGCGGTTGTGGGTTGACTATCATTGTGATATCATAATGAAATCGTCCATCATGTCAACTGGCCATTGTGGTTGCTGAGGGGGCGGCCGGGCGGGCGTCGAAATTCCAGTGGTTTTTTTTATTTGCGGCGGGGCGCGGCCATGATTACCGTCGGCGCGTCGATTTTGAATGACCATTGGAATTTGACTACCACAGAATATGAGCAATGCCCCGCTTTCCGCCAGTGAACTGACCCAACTCATCGCCGGCTTAAACCGGCTGGCCCGCAATTTATGGTGGACCTGGAATCAGGAGCCGCAGGAAATATTTCACGAGCTGTCCCCGCGCAGCTGGCAGAATATGTACCACAACGCCGTGGCGATTCTGCATGAGGTTTCGGATTATGAACTGCGGGTTCGCCTGCAGGACGCGGAGTTTGCGGCGCGCGTGCGCGAGGTCCTGCGAAATTTCGAGGCTTATTTGAAGGAGCCGAATACCTGGGGGCGGCAAAATGCGCCGGCCCTGTTCGCCAATCCGGTGGCCTATTTCACCGCCGAGTTTGGCTTTCACGAAACATTGCCGATCGCGGCGGGCGGACTCGGGATCCTCGCCGGCGACCATGCCAAATCCGCCAGCGACCTCGGCCTCGGCTTTGTGGGAATCAGCCTGTTCTACCGCGAAGGTTATTTCCAGCAGGCTTTCAACCAGGAGAACTGGCAGACGGAATATTACACCCTGTTGAATCCGCGTAATTTGCCGGTCGAACAGGTGTTGGATGCCCATGGTGAACCGCTGGTCTGCTCCGTCCGAATCGCGATGAGCCAGGTTTATTTTCAGGCCTGGCGCGTGACGGTGGGGCGCAATCCGGTTTACCTGCTCGACTCCAACCGCCCGGAAAACGAACAGCACCACCGCGACCTCACGCTCCGCGTCTATGGCGGCGACAACTCCACGCGCATCATGCAGGAGATTCTCCTCGGGGTCGGCGGGGTGCGGTTGTTGCGCACGCTCGGGGTGCAGCCGTCGGTTTTCCATATGAACGAAGGTCATGCGGCGTTCCTGACCCTGGAGCTGATGCGGGAGAAAATGGCCGAGGGAAAGAACTTTGACCAGGCCCTGGCGGGGACGAAGACGGAATGTATTTTCACGACCCACACTCCCGTGGAAGCGGGGCACGACCGCTTTAGCAGCGATCTGGTGAACTATGCGGCCAACAAATTTGCGGTCCAACTCAAGCTTTCCCACGAGGAGTTGATGGCGCTGGGCCGGGTGGATCCGGCGAATGAAAGCGAGCCGTTCTGCATGACGGTGCTGGCGCTGAAGGCCTCGCGGGCCGCCAATGGCGTCAGCGAATTGCACGGGCAGGTGAGCCGGGAAATGTGGCATTGCCTCCACCCCAGCAAGACGGTGGCGGAGGTTCCCATTGGTCACGTTACCAACGGGGTGCATCTGCTCGGCTGGATGAAGGGGCCGGTGCGGCGGTTCTGGCGGCGCAAACTCAGCGCGTCCACGCCGGTGGCGGACGCGTCGGCGCCCGCCGGGGAGAGCACCGATTTTTGGCGCCGAAAACCCGCCACGTCGTGGGAGTCGGAGGCGAACTCGGTCGAATTCTGGCAACGGATCGGCGATCCAAATTTTATCAGTGACGAGGAATTGTGGGCGCTCCGGTATAAGCTGCGCCGGGAGCTGATCGAATTTTGCCGCCGCCGGCTGTTGATCCAGGGACAGCGGCTCACGCAGGGCGATTATATTGTCTTCGATTCCCTGCTGAACCCCGACGCGCTGACCATCGGGTTCGCCCGCCGGTTCGCCACCTACAAGCGCGCGCCGCTGATCTTCCAGCATTTTGACAACATTGTGAAGCTGTGCCAGGACAAGCAGCGGCCGGTGCAGTTTGTTTTTGCCGGCAAGGCGCACCCGCGCGATGACGAAGGCAAACGTTTCATCCAGCATATCATTCACCTGAGCAAGTTCAGCGACCTGAAGGGGCACCTGGTTTTTATCGAGAATTACGACGTGCACGTCGCCCGTCAGATGGTCAGCGGCTGCGATGTCTGGCTCAATAATCCCCGTCGTCCGTTGGAGGCCAGCGGCACCAGCGGAATGAAAGCGGGTTGCCATGGCTGTTTGAATCTCTCCATTCTCGACGGCTGGTGGCGGGAAGGCTATGACGGCACCAACGGCTTCGCCATCGGGGATGATTCCCACCCGTTAAACATTGAGGAACAGGATCGGCGGGACAGTGAGAACCTGTATCAGGCCCTGACGGAAGAAGTTATTCCGTGCTACTTTAACCGCGATGCGAATGGGATCCCCCGCCAGTGGATCCAGAAGATGCGGCGGGCCATGGTTACGCTGGTGCCGCAGTTCAACACCTGGCGCATGGTGCAGGAATACACGAAGAAATATTATCTGACGCGGTGACGGCGGTTCGTTTTCAGCCGGCCACATAGCCGCGACCATCCGGTGGCGGTGGCGTTTTCGGGCCCCGCCTCCCGGACGCCGCCGGAAGGCTGTGGCGGCCGCGCCATCGGGGGAGGGGGAGGGTTTGAATTCAGCCTGGTGCGATAGGCTTGGCTTTTGCTTCAGCGGGGATTAGCGTGCGGGGGTGTTACCGGACATCAAATCACAAACGCGCACTGAATTGGAATCCCGTTTCCGGGAGTGGCAGCAGCCGGCTTATCGGATTGGCCAGGTGCTCGAGTGGCTGTACGCGCGGCGCGTGACGGGCTGGGACGCGATGACGAATCTGCCCAAACCCCTGCGCGAGCGGCTCGCCCACACCTACGCGCTGGGTACGTTGGAGCTGATTCGCAAACAGGGAGCGCGCGATACCACGCAAAAATTTCTGTGGCGGCTGGACGATCACTCGCTGGTCGAGAGCGTGCTTATCCCCGCCAACCCCGCCCTCTACGGCGAGGCGAGCGACCGGCATACGCTGTGCGTTTCCACCCAGGTGGGCTGTGCCTATGGTTGCAAATTTTGTGCCAGCGGGATCGAGGGCTGGAAACGTAATCTCGGCGCGCATGAAATCGTCGAACAGGTGCTGGCAGTGGAGCGGTGGGGAGGGCAGGAGGGGGCAAAGTTCAAGGCTCAAAGTTCACCGTTGTCCGCCCTGCCTGCGGCCGCTTCGAACCGGGAACCGGAAACCGTGAGCCCCGCGCCCGACCGTTTGGTGAACAATCTGGTGATCATGGGGATGGGCGAGCCGCTGGCCAATTATGATAATCTCCTGTCGGCGCTCAAGATTCTGAACGCGCCCTGGGGGGGCGCCATCGGCGCCCGTAAGATCACCGTTTCGACGAGCGGTCTCGCCCCCCAGATCCGCAAGCTGGCGGAGGAGCCGCTGCAATTTCGCCTCGCCATTTCGTTGCATGGAGCGACCGATGAGACGCGCAACAAGATCATGCCCGTCAACAAGAAGTATCCGCTCAAGGAGTTGACGTCCGCCTGCGAATATTATCAGGAGAAAAAAGGCCGCATGATCACGCTCGAATATATTCTTATCGCCGGCGTAAATGATGGCCTCCATCAAACCAGGCCGCTGGCCCAGCTCGCGCGCCGGCTGCATGCCAAGGTGAACCTGATCCCTTACAACAAAGTCGACGATCTGCCGTGGGCTCGACCCACGGAGGAGGCGCAGGAGGCCTTCCTGGCAGCCGTGGAAAACCAGGGCGTGCTGGCCACGCTGCGCCGGGAAAAAGGCGGCGACATCGATGCCGCCTGCGGTCAGTTGCGGCTGAAAACCGAGCGTGAACTTAATCCTGGACGAAATGCAGACTGAAGCCGGATTCGTGGTTTCAACCCCCATGCCGGAGTTCGGTTTTAAACTTCCGTGTTTCTTCTAGGTGCCATCCGTGGCTAAATATTTCCCATGATTGCTCTGCTTGATTACGGCTCCGGCAACCTGCGCAGCGTCCAGAAGGCGCTGCTGAAGGTCGGCGCGGACGTCCGCGTGGTGCGCCGTCCCGGGGAGATGCGGGACGCGCAGGCCGTGGTGCTGCCGGGCGTCGGCGCCTTCGACGACTGCATCTCGGCGATGCAACGGCAGGAGCTGCTCGGGGGCGTGCGGGATTTCATCCAGACGGGCCGGCCGTTTCTCGGCATCTGTGTCGGTTACCAGGCGTTGTTCGAGAAGAGTGAGGAGTTCAACAGTTGCGCCGCCGGTCTAGGTGTTTTCAAGGGCAAAGTGGTGCGCTTCACGGAACGTCCGCGTTTGAAAATTCCACAGATCGGCTGGAACCAAATCGAATTTGCCCAGCCTGCCTGCCCCTTGCTCAAAGGCATTGCCAATGGCAGCTACGTCTATTTCGTCCACAGTTTTTTTCCGAAGCCGCTGGACGAATCCATCATCGCCACGCGCACGGAGCATGGCGAATCCTTCGCCTCCGCAGTGTGGAAGGGCAATGTTTTCGCCACCCAGTTTCATCCGGAGAAAAGCCAGGGCGTCGGATTGACCCTGCTGAAGAACTTCGTGGAACTGGCGGGTTAGGCAGGAGCGCGGGCTTCAACTTCAGGAATAGGATTAAGTTGCGAATGCTTTCCTGCCGCAGCAGCCTCATGCAGAGATTGTTAATGCCGATAGACTGCGCGCCGATGTCCGATGCCACCAACGACATTCTGCTTCAACTTCGTTTCCACCGGGCAGAGCACCCGGTAATCGCCGACGCGGATGCGGAAGCCGTCACGGCTTTTCAATTTGTTGCAGCCGGATGGGAACGGATTCTTTTCGAGCGAAAGAATTGCCCTTGAAATTCGAACCTGAATCCGCGGATGCAAAACAGCGAGTTCCGTACGGGCATCGCGGGCGATCTCAAGCTGCCAGCTCACGCCTTGATGCCCAGTTCCTCCATCACCTGACGAAACGGCTGGCGTGACTGGTGACGGCGCGCTTCAAGCTTCAGCGGGTCGGCAATGTCGGAAGAAATGTCTTCATCTTCCAACATCCGCTCCAACACAGCCTCGCGCTGGCGCGGCTTCAAGGATTTGAACGCGGTGACAAAAACTTCGGCGGTGGCTTCGTTGGCACTCATGGAGTAACTCGCTATTTCGGTTTCAATTGTGGAAACAAAATCACATCTCGAATGCTTTCCTGGCCGAGGAGCATCATACAGAGCCGGTCGATACCGATGCCGATGCCCCCAGCGGGAGGCATGCCATGTTCGAGCGCGACGAGGAAATCCTCGTCGAGCTTCTGCTGCTCGCCGCCGGCCTGGTGCTCCAGCGTGTTGCGCTGCGCGATGGGATCGTTCTGCTCGGTATAGCCGGGCGCAATTTCCTGCCCGTTGATGCAGCACTCGAAAACTTCCACGGTGGTGGGATCATCCGGTGAAAGTTTGGCGAGCGGCACAAGCTCCTTCGGCAGATGTGTGACGAAGGTCGGTTGAATGAGCGTCGGCTCGATGAGCTTTTCAAACACTGCGCCCGTCACCTCGAAGTCTGCGTATTCCTTGCCAATCTCGGCACCGAGATCGTGCGCGCGCTGGCGGCGTTCAGTGGATGAAATGTCGAACCAATCCGCGCCGGCCTTTTCGCGAACGAGGTCTTTGTATTTTGCGCGTTTCCACGGACGCGTGAGGTTTATCACTTTCGCGGACGCCAAAGAAATGGGTGGCACGGACGACCCGCCCGTTCCGGTGGGCGACTCGCCGACCGGAATGGTAGAGAGGTGGGTTGCGAGAGGAGCACCACCAGCAGATTGTGGCGTCACTCCCGTTCCACCCGGCGAGTCGCCGGGCGGGACAGGCGAGTCGCCCGTGCTACCCTTCGCTGATTTGTGCTCAATCAACAAAGTTCCCAATACCTTTTCCGCAACCGTACTGATCACCGCCTCCACCGTTTCCATCATCGACTCGTAATCACCGAACGCCTCGTAGGCTTCGAGCATGGTGAACTCGGGGTTGTGCTTGCGCGAGAGTCCTTCGTTGCGAAAGTTTTTCCCAATCTCGAACAGCTTGTCGATGCCGCCCACGAGCAGCCGCTTGTGATATAGCTCCAGTGCAATGCGCAGGTAGAAATCACAGCCCAGCGCGTTGTGGTGCGTTTTGAAGGGCGCGGCCGCCGCGCCACCGGGGATGGGCTGCATGGCGGGCGTCTCCACCTCCACGTAGCCGCGCCCGTGAAAGAACGCGCGAATCTCATGCACGATGGCGCTGCGCTGTAAAAATACTTTCTTCACCTCCTCGTTGCCCATCAAATCAAGGTAGCGCTGGCGGTAGCGGATCTCGGTATCGGCGACGCCATGCCATTTCTCTGGCGGCGGACGAAGCGCCTTGGCGAGGATGACGAAGCTCGCGAGCTTCACGGAAATCTCGCCGGTCTTGGTCGTGAACAACGTGCCCTTCACGCCGATGAAATCCGCGAGGTCGAGGTGGGTGAAGATGCCCCATTGCTCGTCGCCGAGAACATTCTTCTGCGCATAAACCTGGATGCGCCCGCTCTGGTCGCGCAGGTCAATGAACATGGATTTGCCCATGTCCCGGTGCGCGGTGATGCGGCCGGCCAGTGCGACCGCGCGGCCCTCGGTGTAATTGGCGCGGGCGTTTGCGCAGGCTTCGGCGGGCGCAAACTTGTTTTGGAACGGGTCAATGCCTTTTGCGCGCAAGGCGGCCAGCTTGGTCTTGCGTTGTTCGATGAGTGAGTTCGTTTCGTCCATAAAGAGTTTCCGATGAAACACGGAGCAAACACGGTTGTCCAAGAGTTTGTTGGGGGGGGGGCGGGATTTAGGTGTCGGCTGAGGCCCGTGGCCGGACTTATGTCCCAATGTGGTTCTGTAAGCTGTGGGGTTTCTCCCTTCACACCAGCAGCAACCTCGACAACGGACCAAATCTGTTCAAGTCAACCACGACTCCAGATCCTTGCGATCAGTGGTCCCAGCTTCAACCGTTGGCGATTTTGTCCTGTCAAAGCAGGGCTGACTCTGTGAGATTATTTGGGATTGCGGATGACACCAACTGTGGAAACTCCACCACCAACAGCATTCAGAGGATCGACCGTTACCAAACCGGTTGCGCTGACGGTCCCTTGGTACTGCTTCGCAATCGTGCTGGGGTCGGCCTGCATACCTTTCGGGGTGTTATGGGACATCTCCTGGCATGAGTCCATCGGCCGGGACACTTTTTGGACGCCCGCGCACATGATTATTTACGCCGGCGGTGTGGTTCCTGGGCTGTCATGCGGATGGATTGTCTTGAGGACGACTTTTGGGGGAACGCCGGCGGAGCGGGCTCGAACGGTCGGGTTCCTCGGTTTTCGCGGTCCCTTGGGCGCGTGGGTCGTGATCTGGGGGGCGTTGTCGATGCTGACTTCGGCCCCATTCGACAATTGGTGGCATGATGCTTACGGCCTGGATGTCAAAATCCTGAGTCCGCCCCACACCTTGCTGGCCATCGGCATGGGATCGGTGACCGTCGGGGCGCTGTTGTTGGTGTTGTCATGGCAAAATCGGCTGGCGGAGCCGCAGCGCCAGGGCGCCGCACGGCTGTATGTATTCATGGGGGGAATTTTGCTGACCATGCAGTCGTTGTTCCTCACCGAGTTTAGTTTTCCCAACCATCAACACGCCGGGATGTTTTACAAAGTCTCCGCGGTATTGTATCCGGCCATTCTAATTTTTACCGCGCGCGCCTCCACCCTGCGCTGGCCGGCCGTTATGGCATCTTTGGTCTACATGGGGAGTTATCTGCTGATGATCTGGATTCTGCCACTGTTTCCGGCGCAGCCCAAACTCGCGCCGATCTTTAACCCGATTACGCACATGGTGCCGCCGCCCTTTCCGCTGTTCATCCTCCTGCCCGCATTCGGTATTGATCTGATGATGCGCCGGTTCAAAGCGTATCCAACGGCGGGGCGCCCCTGGTGGTATGAGTGGTTGTTGTCGCTGGGATTGGCCCTGCTGTTTGTGGCCATTTTCGTGCCCGTGCAATGGTGTCTTTCCGCCTTCCTAATCTCTCCTTCGGCCGAGAACTGGTTTTTTGCCGGAAACCGGCTCTGGGCTTATTCCTCGAGCGTGGGCGAATGGACGCACCGGTTTTGGCAACTCGACAAGGATCCTTTCAATTGGAGCACCCTGGCATGGGCGCTGGGAATCGCGTGGTTATCCGCCCGCTTTGGGCTGTGGCGCGGCGACTGGATGCGACTCGTGAAGCGATGAAACGCGGCGGGATCATTATTTGGATCACCTTCTTTCTTCCGCTGCTGGCTTCCGCCCATGTGGGCAGTCCGAATGTATTTTTCGAAGGCCAGGCCGGCCCCTATCCTGTGCGGGTGGTGATTCGGCCGCCCAGCGTGGTTCCCGGTCTGGCCGAAATTAATGTGCGGGTATCCGATCCGGGACCAGTGCAGGTAACGGCCCTGCCGGTGTATTGGCGCGCGGGCCGGAAAGGCGCCCCGCCGCCGGATGTGGCGTCGTTGGTTCCGGGTGAAACCAATCTCTACGCCACCACGCTTTGGTTCATGTCCTCGGGTGCCTACAGTGTGGATGTCGAGGTTTCCGGGACCCGTGGTAAAGGCACGGTGGTGGTGCCGGTTAATTCCGTGGCCACGACCCGCCGGGAGCTGCCCCTGGGCCTCGGCACCATCCTGGCGGGGTTGGGCGCGTTTCTGCTGTTCATGGCCATCTGGCTGGCCGGGGCGGAGCACGGGGAAAGCATGGTCGAGCCCGGAGCGGAAATTCCACGGAATTTGCGGGTGCGTTCCTGGATGGCGATGGGGTTGGCGACGGTGTTGTATTCGAGCGCGCTGGCGGGCGGCAGGTATTGGTGGAACGAGGTGGACCGGGATTATCGCACCAATCGTTTGTTTCGTCCGTTGCAGATTTCGGCCGCCGTGAGGTCCGAAGGTCCGCAGCGCATTTTACGCCTGGTGGCCAAGGAACCGGATGATCCAAGACGCGGCTTGGCGCCCCTGATCGCCGATCATGGCAAGATCATGCATTTGTTTCTGATTCGTGAACCGGGGCTGGATGTCTTTGCTCACCTCCACCCCATTCAACGGGATCAGCGAACCTTCGAGGTTGCTTTGCCGCCCCTGCCTGCGGGCAGCTTTCGTATCTATGCCGATGTCACCCAGGAAACCGGCTTTGCGCAAACCATGGTCGCCGCAGTCGCCATCCCTGAAGGAGCGGGTCAGGCGGAAACGCGGATGTGGGAGAATTCAGCCCGGGATCCGGTTTGTGCTTCACCCCTGGCTTTAAACGCGAACACAAATCTCTTTCTGGCACATGACCTGGATGATTCGTGGCACGTGGGCCAACCCGAGGCGGCCGGCAAGGTCGCCCGTTCAAGCCCGTCCGGGAGTCCCGCCGCCAGCCAGATCCAGACGTGCCGCGTCGCCAACGGTGCCACCCTGGTGTGGGAGTCGGACGGCACCTTGAGGGAGAATCGCGAAGCGACGCTCCGGTTTAAGCTGTTGTCCGCCAGCGGCTCTCCGCTGCGCCTGGAGGCTTATATGGGAATGTTTGGGCACGCCGCTGTGCGTCGGACGGACGGTGCGGTATTCGCTCACTTGCATCCGATGGGCACGATTTCAATGGCGTCGCAGCAATCTTTTGAAAGGCGCGAACAAGCGGGTCGCGCGGCGGAACAAAGGGAGCCGGGGAGACATCAAACTGGCACGGCGGACACGGTCTCGTTCCCGTATGAATTTCCGCAGGCGGGATCGTACCGAATCTGGGTGCAAGTGAAGGCGGCCGGGGCAGTGTACACCGGGGTGTTTGACGCGGTCTGTGAACTTTCGTCTAAATTGTAAGCCCCGCAATATCACCGGCGTTTTATTTTGGGGCTGGCCTTTTTGACGACCGGCGAACCCGAGCGTTTAGCTTCGAAGTTATCGTCGGATCGAGTTGGCGACGCCGGGCCAAACATCCCGTAGCCGCAACCTTCAGGTTGCGCTCCCGTGGAACCGGGGCCGTGTGGATCGCCCAAAGCATACCCCAACGCAACCTGAAGGTTTCGGCTACACCGAGCCGCCGCGCATGGGGCGACGCTCGGGAGTGGAACCAGCTCAGAACTAAGTCATTGGGACAGGATTTATTATGCCACCTTTGATACTTGGATCACCTGACCATCGGTTCAAGCAGACACAGGCTCTATGCTTGACGCTCTTTGACTCGCGCTTAGAGTATCCCAAATGAACCCGCCGCAGGCCCATTCTGCGACCGATGTGGTATGGCGAAAACGAATTGTCAGCCGTTGAATAACCTGGATATTGTCATGATTACTCGCGCTTCCCTCCGCTCTGGATTTCTTAGCTTCAGCCTGCTTGTTGCGACTGCCGCCGGAATTGTGGCCGAAACACCGCGGGCGTTACCCGCCGGTCAGCAGCCCCAGGACGCGCGGCTGCAACCGTTGAAGGATTTGAATGGATATTTTCCGTTTACCCCCCCGACCTCGACTTCCGATTGGGAAAAGCGCGCCCGCCGGGTGCGCCGGCAGATGCTCGTATCGCAAGGGCTGTGGCCGATGCCGACCAAGACTCCGCTCAATGCGGTCATTCATGGAAAGATCGAACGGGATGAATATTCCGTGGAGAAAGTCTATTTTGAAAGCGCGCCGGGCTTCTTCGTTACCGGCAATCTTTACCGGCCCAAAAACACCAAAGGCAAGGTGCCGGCCGTGCTGTTTGGCCACGGTCACTGGAAGGACGCGCGGCTTTCGGAGGCGGGTGAAGCTGAGTTGCTCAACGAAATTGCCACGGGCCAGGAGCGGTTTGAAGAGGGCGGCCGGAGCCGGTTTCAGTCCATGTGCGTGCAATTGGCCCGCATGGGTTGCGTGGTCTGGCAATGGGATATGTTGAGCGACTCGGATTCCAGGCAGTTCCCGGCCGCGCTCGTGCATGGTTTCGCCAAACAACGGCCGGCAATGAACACGGCCGAGAACTGGGGTTTATATAGTCCCCAAGCCGAGGCCCACGCGCAAAGCATCATGGGACTCCAGACGCTGAACGCAATCCGTTCGCTTGATTTTATCCTGAGTCTGCCCGAGGTGGACGAGGAGCGGATCGCGGTAACGGGGGCGAGCGGCGGTGGCACGCAGACCTTCATGTTGAGCGCCCTTGATCAGCGCGTGAAGCTGGCTTTTCCGGCGGTGATGGTGAGCACGGCGATGCAGGGAGGCTGCACGTGCGAGAATGCCAGTTTGTTGCGGGTAAACACCGGCAACATTGAATTTGCGGGCCTCATTGCGCCCCGGCCGCTGGGGATGACCACGGCGAATGATTGGACCAAGGAAATGGCCACCAAAGGGTTTCCCGAGTTGAAGCAACTCTACACCTTGCTCGGGGCGCCGGACAACGTGATGCTGCAGCGGGGTGAACATTTCCCGCACAATTACAATGCCGTGTCGCGCTCGGCGTTTTACACCTGGCTCAACCAGCACTTCAAGCTCGGCTTCAAAACCCCGGTGGTGGAACGTGATTATACCCCGTTGAAAAAAGAGCAGCTCACGGTCTGGGACGCGCAACATCCCGCGCCCAAGGCCGACGATGAGAACTTCGAACGCAAACTGCTCCGGGGGTTGCACGAGGACGCACAGGCACAGTTGGCGGAGGCGGCGAAGACGCCGGAGCGCTACCGTGAAATCGTGCAGGGTGGACTGGATATTGTGCTCGATGGTGGCCTGGCGGAAGCCGGTGGGGTGGAGTGGAGTCTCGCGAACAAGGTGGATAAAGGCGGATGGATCCTGATGGCCGGACTGCTGCGGAATAAGTCGTACCAAGAAGAACTGCCGGCGGTGTTTTGTTATCCCAAGCAATGGAACGGAAAAACGGTAGTCTGGCTCACGGCCACGGGGAAGGCCGGGCTGTTCAATCCGGAGGGTTCACTCAAAGCGGAGGTGCAGAAGATTGTGGACTCCGGCGCCACGGTGGCCGGGGTGGATCTGCTTTATCAGGGCGAGTTCCTCCCCGATGGTCAGACCTTTACGAAGACGGCCAAAGTGCAAAATCCGCGCGAGGCCGCCGCTTATACCTTTGGCTACAACCACAGCGTTTTCGTGCGGCGGGTGCATGATGTCCTGAGCGTGGTGAAGTACGTTAAAAACCACGAGCGGCCTTCGAAGGAGCTGACCGTGATCGGGCTCGCTGGTGCCGGTCCGTGGGTAGCGGCGGCGCGCGCCCAGTGTGGCGAAGCGATTGATCGGGCCGTGATCGATACCCAGGGCTTTCGTTTTGGCAAAGTGCTGGACATTCACAGCCCCGACTTCCTTCCCGGGGGGGCAAAATATGGGGATCTCCCGGGCATGCTGGCGATGGGCGCACCTGGCCGACTGTGGCTGGCGGGGGAGGGGACGGAGAGCGCCGAATTGCTGCGCAAGAATTATCAGACGGGAAATAGTGGCACGCGCCTGACGGTCTTTAATGGCACGGGCGACTCCGCCGTGAAGGCGGCTGCGGAATTTATGCTGCGCACGCAAGATTGATCGGGACTCGATTAAAGGGCTGATTTGATCGGGCATTGGGTGAAAACGAAGGAACCCAATGAATCGTCAGCGCTGCTGCGGAAATGGCCTCGAGGCGGTTATGGTGAATAGTAAAATTAAAACTTCGTCCATGTTTGCAGTGGAACGTCTCGCGCATCGTATTTCCCGCCGCAATTTATTGCTGGGGATGGGGGGGGCTTTGGTGCCGCTTTGCACGCAATGGGCGCGGGCGGCCGAGTCCGGATCTCCTGGTGGCGGTAAAGCCCGATCTGTAATTTTAATCTTCAACGGGGGCGCGCCCAGCCATATTGATCTGTGGGATCCCAAGCCGGATGCCGGCTCGGAAATTCGCGGGCCCTTCACCCCGATCCGGACCAATGTGCCGGGAATCCATATTTCCGAACTGCTCCCGCGCATGGCGAAGCGGATGGATAAGGTCGCGCTGATCCGTTCGGTGCATCATGAGCACAGCAGCCACAACGGCGGCATGTACTGGTCGACCACCGGACGCCCTTACCCGGTCGACAGCACGCTCATCAATCCCAGTCGCACTGATCTGCCCTGCTTCGGAACGCTGGTGGGTTGGCTGGCGCAGCGCGATGGTTATAGCCGGGGGGTTCCGCCTTACGTCATCACCCCGTTTCCTCATTGCGACAGCAAGGCTTATATCACGCCCGGCCAGTATGGTGGCTGTCTGGGCACCCGCTACGACCCGTTTGTGCTCGACGATGATCCCAATGCCGCGAGTTTCAAGGTGCGGAATATGGGGCTGGAGGCGGGCATGAGCGCCACGCGTTTCCAAGACCGTCTGGGATTGTTGGAGGAATTCTCGGCCTCCTCGCCCAAAATCGTTTCGCCCCAGACGACCGACATCGACGTCTTCAATCAACAGGCAGTGTCGTTGCTTCAATCTGGCAAGGCGGCCGAGGCGTTCAATCTGTCAAAGGAGCCGGTCTCCGTCCGGGAACGCTACGGGCGGCATAGTTGGGGCCAGTCTCATTTGTTGGCGCGACGCTTGATCGAATCGGGCACCCGGTTCGTCTCCACTGTGAACGGGCCGAGCATCACCTGGGACACGCACAAGGACAATTTCAACACGTTGAAGAGCCGACTCGTCCCGCCCATGGAGCAGGCCTATGCCGCGCTGCTGGACGATTTGGAGGAGCGCGGTTTGCTCGAAACAACGCTCGTCGTGTGGATGGGAGAATTCGGGCGCACGCCCAAGATCAATGCTGACGCCGGTCGGGATCATTGGCCAGGCTGCTACAGCGTGCTGCTTGCCGGCGGCGGTATTCGAGGCGGACAAGTGGTGGGTGCCTCAGACAACATTGGCGCTTATCCGAAGGAGCGTCCCGTTTCGCCCGCGGACATCCACGCCACCGTGTTTGCGGCGCTGGGCTACGACGTGCGCGCTATTAATTATCACGCCGCCGACGGCCGTCCCATCCCGCTCTCCGAAGGCACGCCGATGCCCGAGTTGCTCTAATCAGCTGGGGCTGGGGGCCTACGGCCGGGCCTCCTTTTTGAAACTCATCGGGAGGCTTTGGCCCGCCTGTTGCCATTGTCCGGCCAGCATCGAGCCGTCCGCCGCCAAAGTACCCTCATAAACAACACCCATGCCGCGCGCTTCAAAGCGGATCTTGCCTTCCTTGTGGGTGATGGTGTTCAACGGAATTCCGTTTGCTCCCTGATCCAAGCTGTCCAAAGTGCCGGTCGCCGTGCCGGTGGCGGATTTGGCGAAATTCAGGCGGAGACGAAAACTGGCCGCGCCCGCGACCAAGGTCCCGTTCCAGGTTCCCGCGATTTTTTGAGCCGCCTGCTTGTTGGCTGCCGCGTCCGCTGGGGAAAGTTTCTCGGCCTCGCCCGCCGTGTCGGTTCCGGAACCTTTCACTAAATTCAGGGGCAGGGAATTGGGCCCTTGTTTCCATTTGCCGGTCGCCGACTTTCCGGTCGCATTCAGAGTTCCTTCGTAGGTTCCTTGAACCGCCTTGATCTCCAGGTGCAGTTCTTTTTCCTTGAAGGTGACGACATCCACCGGGATGTCCTTGGCGCCCTGGTCGGGGCTGTCCATTTTTGCGGTCAACCCGCCGGTGGCGTTCTTGCTGATTTTGAACACCACGCGCAGTTTGACCTGCCCGACCTCGAGCGTGCCCAGCCAATTGCCCGTTGCGTCGTCGATGGTGGTGGCGCCGATGCCGGCCGAGGCCGAAGCCCACAGGATGACGGCCAGGAGTGAGATCAGGTTTTTCATAGTTGAGTTTGGAGTCGAGTTTTCAGGTGACCAGATTCGGCGGCGGTATCCGGTTCAAGCGCCGGCCATTGAAAATTCCGGGGAATAGTGAAGCGCGCTGGCTTACTTGGATCCGGGTGCCATCATTTTTCGGTTCATGGCGAGCGACATGCGATTTCCGGTGATGGCACTCGTTCGAAATCCGCCGAACTTATCGAGTTCCTCCGGACTTAGAAACGAACCCGCCCGGGCCGCCACGCGTTCGTACACGCTATCCAACAGTTTGAGATTCGTTTCCGCGGAAGCTTCCGAGGCAATGTTGCGGAAATTGAGGATCGGCATCGTCTGGAAATCCGGCGGCAATCCGGCGCTCGCCAACGCCCGTTGCGTCTCCTCCTGCATCAGTTGGTAAAGCTGTTTCGCTTTGCCGTCCTTTTCCGCGCCTTCGCCGGACAACATCCCCTTGAATTGCTCGGCGGTCAAATAGCTGGCGAGGTTCCGGGTGTATTCCTGGTATTGAGCGTAGCCTTCCGGCCCCAACAAATCCTGCACCTTCGCGAGTAACGCCGCTTCCTGCCCCGCAAACACCGGTTCCATCTGCGCGGGTGTTTTTCCGTCGCGCAGCACCTCCGTGATATGATCAATGTTCTCCATGACGTTGTCGGCGAGCATGTCGTTCAGCTTACCCGCATGCTCCGGGGCCAGCTCCAGGCGCTTGGCAAATTCCTTGTAGATCATCGTCATCCCCATTTTCTGCTGGTCCCGCAGGGTCTGCCACATTTCGGGGTTGGCCCTCAATCCGCTGAGTACGCTGGGGCCATTCGTCTTGGCTTGTTCGATCGCATTTTCCTTGAGCAGCCTGCCCACCTCTCCGCGCAAGCGCATCAATTCCGTCGCGGTGCCATTCGTGGACTTCGGCACCGCGGTCGCGCGCGCCGCCAGTTTGGCCAGGCGCTGGTTTTCGGCCGCCAGTTTGCTGCTCTGTTCCGCCTGTTGTCGCAACGCTTCGTTCGCCGCGTCCAGCCGGGTTTGTGCCTGATGTTGGATGATCAGCGGAATCGCCACGCCCGCCGCAATCAGGACGACGATCAGGCCGGTCTTCATTTTGCTCATGCTCATAATTTTTAGGATGGTTAAAGTTGTTCCGTTGCTGCTGGTCGCGCTGGCCAGTGCCGTCGTGGAAACGGTCAGCGCAAATCCCGCTGGCGCCGCATTCACCGTCTGCGCGGCCAGGGTGGTGGCCAGAACCGTCGCGGAAAGCGCCACGCCGCGCGCTTTCAACAAGGCCTGCAGTTTGTCCAGCGCGCGGTCCACCCGTTTGCGCGCCGCCTCTTCGTTGCTGCCCAACGCTGCCCCCACCGACTTGTAATCGTGTTGCTCGAAATAGCGGAGCATGATCGCCGTGCGATCCTCCGGGCCCAGTTGATTGACCGCTTCATCCAGGACCGGGGCGAGCAGAGCGAGATTCGCCGCCGAGTGATCTTCCAGGGCATTCATTTCAACGGCCTGCCTTTCACGGGCCTGACGACGACGCTCGCCGCGCATGACTTTGCTGGCGACGAAACAGGTATGACGGTGCAACCAACCCCCGAGCATGACCTCGCGCGAAAGCGTGCGCGCCATCCGGGCCAAATCCGCAAAAACCGTTTGAGTGACATCTTCCGCCAGATGCGTGTCGCCATTCACCATCCGGACTGCAGCTGAATAAACCAGATTCACGTAACGGCCAACCAATTCGCGAAAGCCTGCTTCCGAGCCGGTCGCGACGTACTCTGCGAGTAATTTGTGGCCGTCCGTCATCTTGCTACTCTACTAAAGACCCGCTCACCGGGAAAAGCGGACATTTGTTTTTTCATGCGTCCCAGGGCGCACCACCGCCACAACTTATCCGGCACGGCAAACCGGATCAACCGCACCGTGGGTGCTCGAAATGGTCTGAACGCCGACCTGGGGCTGACGCCCCAGGCTGGTATAGCGTGCGCCTTTGGTGCTAGAAAACGATCCAGCCCACCGAAAAAGGAGATGGATCATGAAAATGGCATTTCTATCAGACAATACAGTGGTTGCACCGAAATATCCGCATCCACTTGCGGACTGTTCCTCCATGCGGGCATCAACTTCCACCTCCTGGATCCTGCGCCAATGAATGGCTGGATACGCGCGCTTGACGCTGGAAACGCTGGGTCACATCTTCACAAAATGAATCCCGCCTTGGCCGCTGACCGCGGCGCATCATAAGCAAATTCCCACTTCCTATGAACCAAACATGGATATTGATTGGTGCCGCCGGGTTGCTGGCCGCGGAACCAAGGGTTGTCGTCACGCGCAATGATGACGGCAGTTACCTTTGCGCGACCAAGGCTTACGAAATGAAGTTTTCGAAGGAGGGCAACGTCGTCTCGTTGAGAACCGGCCCGACCGAATTGCTTGCGGCCGGACACGAGAGCGGTGCCGTGGCTGGCTTCGTGTTCAACGGCAGGCTGATCCCTTTCAAAAAAATCACGCAGTCCGCGCCGGATTCGCTGATCTGTGAAGGCGATCCGAAAAACCCCGCGACCGCCGTGCCCAATGCGGTCTCGCAACAGGAGGTGAAGGCGGTCTGGAAATTTTTCGCCGATCACCTCGAGGTGCGCCTCGAGCAAAGCCTGGAGCTCTACGGCGGGTTCGGGTGGTTCCCCTCGGCGTCGTTTCTGGCTTCGCACGACAATCTGACCGATCAACCCATCCGCATCACGGGACCGATTTTGTATCAGCAGACCGATCCGCGCTGGACCACCACCGAGGGCGCGGTCCTGCGCTTTGATCTGGGTGTCTGGCAGAAGGGTTTTGCCAACGCCAACTGGAGGGAAATGGATGTGGCCGGCAAAGCGCGCCGCTTCATGGCCGGCACAGTGCCGGCGACTTCGGTGGTGGTGAACAAGCTCCACTGTGCCGGCCAACCCTCCCCGAAGGATGCACTGGTCTTTGACATTTCAGCGGCGAGCCCTGATTTCTTGCTACTGGGCGGCCAACCGGCGCATTTAAATCTTCAGGTGTCGAATGCCGGTCCCCAGCCATTGGCGGCCACCGTGCGCGTCGAAATAAAGGATTATCTCACCCGGCAGGTGCTCGCCACTCGCCGGACCAAGCTAGTGCTGGCCAGCCAGGCGGTAGGCGCGGTCCAGACGGATTTGGCGCTCGCGAAGCCCGGCCCATATTGGGCCACGTTCACCGTCGAGGACGCCACCGGCAAAGACACGCGCGCGCTAACCATCGTCCTGGTTTACGATTTTCAAAATTATCAGCCCGCCAACACGCGGCCGGCTGATTTCAAGGCGTTTTGGCAGGCCGCGCGCGCTGATTCGACAGCCGTGCCACTGGACGCAAAGCTCACGCCCGTTCCCGAAAAAAGCACCGGGACCGTCGAGGTGTTCAAAGTCAATTACGCCACGCTCGGCGGCCGTCGGATCTACGGCTGGTATGCGCGCCCGAAAGCGCCCGGAAAATATCCGATCCAAATCCGCTATCCCTCGTCGGGTATTTACCCCGTCGGCGCGCCGGAAATGTTTGAGGACCGGTGCAGTCTTTGGATCATGATCCACGGATTCGACGTCGATCTGTCGAACCTGCCCAAGGAGGCGGATCCTGGAAAGAACTACTGGACCGCCGGCATCGAGACGCCCCAGACCTCCATGTGGCGCACAATCTATATATCGCTTATCCGCGCGGTTGATTTCGCCCTGACCCGGCCGGAGGTGGATGCGGAACGTCTGGCGGTGGTGGGCGGTAGCCAGGGCGGGGGACTTTCGTTGGTTGCGGCCGGGCTCGATCCGCGCATCAAGTTTTGCATGACTCACCACAGCGGCCTGGGGCGACTGGACTGGACGGTAAAGTACGAGCCGGGTTACTGGCCCTTCAACATGTCGGCCAAACCAAAGGATCAGTCGGAAGAACAGTTTCTGAAAACACTGTCGTATTTCGACGCGGCGAATTTCACCGCCGACATCCGGTGTCCCGTGTACGCGGAGTTCGGTTTAATGGATTCCGTGACGGCGCCTGGCAATCAGATTTGCGCGGTTGCTCACGTGCCGAACGGTCAACTGCTGCTGGTCTGCTCGCCTTGGGCCATGCACGGCGGCGGTTCGCGGGATGCCACCCTGGCGGAAGAAGCCTATTCCCGCTTTCGCAAAGGGACCTCGCCGTACTTTAAGCCCACGAAGCCTTAACCTTCAAAGCCAGGCGCAAAGGCTGCGCCGCCGATCCTGATTCGAGGCCAGTCTTGACCGCTCCGAGGTCGCGACGTATAAATGTAAGGAGCAGGCCGACCCTTGGAATTAAGGGTGCCGAAATGTTTCCGACGGGATGACTTTTTGTTGGCCAATTTCGGGCGCGCCTGAGTCCACCTGCCAGCCAAATGGCTGGCCGACGGATGTTGCATAATGCTGACAATCAAACATCGGAGAGTGATGGGTGCCTGGTGGCCCCCGCGGTCTTCAAAACCGCCGTCGGTCTGTTTTGCAGGTCGAGGAGTGTTCGATTCGCTCCCTCTCCGCCAGTTTTCCCCAATTCCAGCTGACCGGGTTGGAGGTTCTGTTGGCTTGTTGCCCAGCCGGTCTTCCCGACGCCGGCCCAATCCGGAACCCTGTCAACCATAGGCTTCGCATCAGCCAACCGTTTCGCTCCATGTCGCGCGAACAAATCCTCAAACTAACTTCGCTTTCAAGTAGTGCTGGGTGAGCCTCCAAACTCAGCCAGCGGTCGCTGGTGAACATTCTAGGCCAACTCCCGCGTGCGCTGCGCGACCCCAACCTGCTGGTCGGTTCCGATACCGGCGACGATGCGGGGGTCTATCGCATTGCCCGCGACCGCGCGCTGGTGCAGACGGTGGATTTTTTTACGCCCATCGTGGATGACCCGTTTCTGTACGGGCAAATCGCCGCCGCCAACTCGCTGTCGGACGTCTATGCGATGGGTGGCCGACCGCTGACCGCCATGAACATCATGGGTATGCCCACCGACGTGGTGGGGCCCGAAATCATCGCGGCCATCCTGCGCGGCGGTGCGGCGAAAGTCCGGGAGGCAAAATGCGCGCTCGTGGGCGGTCACACCATCCGTAATCCGGAACCCATCTTTGGCCTCTCCGTCACCGGCCTGGTCCATCCGCGCCGGATGATCACAAATGCCGACGCCCAGGCGGGCGATTTGCTCGTGCTCACCAAACCGCTCGGCACGGGCATCATTACGACCGGCATCAAGCGCGGTCTCGCCGTCGGCGCGCTGGTCAGGCAAGCGGCGCGGTCCATGCGCCAGCTCAATAGTGCCGGCGCGGAAGTTGCCGAGCGCAGCCTGGTATGCGCCGGCACGGACGTGACTGGCTTCGGGTTGCTCGGGCACCTCGGCTCGCTCTGTAGATCCAGCGGTGTTGGTGCCGAGATAGAGGCCGGCGCGCTGCCCGTCATCGGCCAGGGGGTTTGGGCTTTAATCGCACAGGAATGCATCCCCGGCGGCACCCGGGAAAATCTGGCAGCGGCGGAAGGGTTCACCGGGTTTGACCAAGCTGTCACCAATGCCCAGAAGTTTTTGCTGGCGGATGCGCAAACCAGCGGCGGCTTGATGCTCTGCGTGCCGCAGCGCAAACTCGCTCAGGTGCTCAAGGTTTTCCAAAAGCACCGCACCCTTTGTGCCGTGGTCATTGGTCGGATCGTTCGCAAGCGGCAGCCACTGATTCGGGTGACGCCATGAAGCAGGAAACTAAATTACGCGGCATCCCGTCCGTGGAGAAAATTCTCCAGGCCCTCGGCGAAGCGCGCTTGCCGCGCCCGGTGGTCACGGCCTTGGTGCGTCGCGAATTGGCCGCTTTGCGGGCCGCTAAATCCATTCCTGATTTCGATGTCGTCCTGGTTGACATCCGCCGCGTGCTGGATCGGTTGCACCTCTCCCGCATTCAGCCGGTGATCAACGGCACGGGCATTCTTATCCACACAAATCTGGGCCGTTCCCCGCTGGGTCCGGCGGTGCTGGCGACGCTGGCCAGCGTGGGCGCGAACTACAACAACCTCGAATACGACCTGGCCACGGGCGAGCGTGGCGGGCGCGCGACCTACCTTGAACACGCCCTCGCCTTGCTCTGCGGGGCTGAGGCTGCCACGGTGGCGAATAATTGCGCCGCGGCACTGGTGCTCATCCTGCGCCACTGCACGGCTGGCGAGCGCAAAGAGGTCGTCATTTCGCGCGGCGAACTCGTGCAAATCGGCGGCGGCTTTCGCGTTCCGGAAATCCTCGAGGCCAGCGGTGCCCGGCTCCGTGAAATCGGTGCGACGAACAAGACGACGCTCGAAGATTACGCGCACGCCATCGGCCCGGCCACGGCGCTGATCCTGAAGGTGCATCGGAGTAATTTTTTCATGGGTGGTTTTGTCGAATCGCCCAGCACCGAGGAACTGTCCGCGCTGGCCCGCGCGAAACGCATCCCCTTCGTCGAGGACCTTGGCAGCGGTGCCATGGTGGCGACGGAGAAATGCGCGGCCATCGAGCACGAACCGACCCCCGCCGAGGTCCTCAAGCGCGGTGTGGATTTGGTCTGTTTCAGCGGTGATAAACTGCTGGGCGGCCCGCAGGCAGGCCTGATCGCGGGCAAAGCGAAACTGGTCAAGGCGTTGAAAAATGAGCCGTTTTTCCGCGCGTTGCGCTGCGATAAACTCATTCTGGCCGCGCTACAAACGACCGTGGACGGTTATCTCGGAGCGCCGATCCCCGATTCGGCGCGGAACCAGCGTAGCACCGAAAACGCCGGTCCGGAGGTCGGCGTTCCAATCCTCCAAATGCTCGCCATCCCGAATGATGCTCTTCGCGCGCGCGCCGAGAAAATCATCAAAGCGCTGGCAGACCTGCCGGTGCTGGCGAAAGTGGGTTCTGGCCAGGCGCAACCCGGAGGCGGCACCATGCCCAAGTCCGTCATCCCGTCGGTCACTCTGGATTTGCTCCCGTCCAAGATGACGCTGGCCGATTTGGCCGCCCGGTTGCGCACTGGTACCGTGCCCGTCATCGGCTATGTTTCTGGTGCCCACTTCAAGCTCGACTTGCGCACGATTTTTCCCCGGCAGGATGAGGAGGTTCTCCGCGCCATCACGTTCGTTCTGCAAACCGAAAAATCCTAGGGCCGCCAGCACAGCCCATTTTAAGTCGGCTCCGTGGGCACGAAGGCGCTTTCCTTATACCCATCCAAGTTGGACATCTAGAATCCCTGAAGCAGGCAGGGAGGGCGCACTGCGCCACTGCCATTGAATTAAGAAAAGTCCATAGGTTCAGAATACGATGGTGCGAACACGTTTGTAGTAATTGGCGGAGCGAGCCGGGGAAAACTTTAGTC
>JAYTXL010000303.1:0-4838 GCA_043742955.1 Verrucomicrobiota bacterium
GACGCGTGAAGCTGCGCGTCAATCTCCTGCCGTGCTTTTTCCTCTGGAGTCATAACCATTTGCCCAGCGTGGCGGTGGTGCGGAAAATCCTAAAGAAAACCCGCTGTTAGGCAATGCCAAACCCTTCAAATGGACTCAAATGACAGAGATAAGCGCGGGCCAGATGCAGGTTCAGCAACGGCTGGTGGTGCGCGTCGTTACGGGCGCTGATGAGCTTCACCGCGTCGGGTTCGTCGCGTGTCCGCAGGCTTTTTTGCTGGCCGGTCGCCGAATCTTGGGAATAGAAGATTCCGCCGCGCCGGAACAGGGTGTATTTGGTTTTTATGTGCATGAGGTCTGAATCATGCAACCGAACCGGCGCGACACGTTAAAGTGTAGTGGGCGAGTTTCAGCGGAGTTCTGCCCGGCTAGTGGCGGATGGTATTTCAACCCGCCGCCCGGCTGGCAGTTCCACTGACAGTGGCCGCCCATCGTCTCAAGAAACCCTTTGTTTATGCGGGTTTTGACAACTTGAACACGGATGGACACGGATCAACACGGATAAGGACGGGGGTTCAAGAAGCCATCCGACCGAGGCTTCCGGTCACCCAACCGTGACGCTCCCACTTGTAGCGCGGGCGCCCCGTCGGCGAGTGCGCCGAGCGGCTCGCGAGGCGTTTCTCCTGGCGGCGGGACGCCGCCGGAACTCGCAGCCGAGGACGGCTGCGCTACGCGGTTCCGTGGCACAAATCGCAGACACTTTTCGTCCGTGTAGTCTCGCCCCGCCCGTCCCTCGCGGGGCAAGGAAGTAGTTGCGATTTCGCGGCGCTGGGTGAATTCGTGCCTATCCCATTAGTGTTAATTCGTGTCCATCCACCCTCCGCAGTGCTGCTACGAAGGACGGGTTCGTGGTTTTCCCACGGCCTGAATACGGTTCAGGCGAGCAGCTCGGGCACCACTTTTCCGTGCACATCCGTCAGGCGAAAGTCCCGACCGGCATAGCGGTAGGTGAATTTCTCATGGTCAAAACCGAGCAGGTGCAAAATCGTGGCATGCAGATCGTGGACATGCACTTTGTTTTCCACGGCTTTGAAACCGAATTCATCCGTGGCGCCGTGGACGATTCCCCCTTTGATGCCACCGCCCGCGAGCCACGTTGAAAACCCGTAGTGGTTATGATCCCGGCCATTAACCTGACCCGAGCGCGCCAGGGGATTAGGCAGCTCGACTGTGGGGGTGCGGCCAAATTCCCCGCCACAGATTACGAGCGTGTCCTCCAACAGCCCCCGCTGTTTCAAATCCTTCAGCAGCGCGGCGATGCCCTGGTCGCATTGCTTCCCCAAATTCCGGTGATTCGCGATGTTCTCATGATCGTCCCACGGCTGCCCGGCCCCGTGCCAGACCTGCACAAAACGAACGCCCCGTTCGATCAAACGGCGCGCGATAAGCAATTGCCGGGCCTGCACGCCGGGGCCGTAGAGGTCGAGAATCGACTGGGACTCACGGCGCGTGTCAAAGGCGTCGGTGGCTTCCAGCTGCATTTTGGCGGCCAGCTCAAAGGCTTGAATGCGGGATTCCAATTGGGCGTCCTGGCGCGAGTCCTGATGCGCGCGATTGATCTGGCGGAGGAGTTCCAGTTGGCGGGCCTGTTTTTCGGGAGTCAGCTTGGGATTGCGAATGTTCTCGATCAGCTTTTCAATTTCCTGATGCTGGGAATCGATGTAAGTGCCCTGGAAAACCCCCGGCAAAAAGCCCGCGCGCCAGTTTTCGGTTCCCTGCGCGGGCATGCCACCGGGACACATGACCACAAAGCCGGGGAGGTTTTGATTTTCTGAACCCAGTCCGTAAGTGAGCCAGGCGCCCATGCTCGGCCGGGGTTGGCGGGCCTCGCCGCAGTTCATCAGAAAATAGGAGGGCTCGTGATTCGGAATGTCCGCGTGCATCGAACGGATGACCGCGAGATCATCAATGCATTCGGCGGTGTGCGGAAAAATCTCGCTCACTTCAATCCCGCTGCGACCATAAGGCTTGAAAGTGAACGGGGACGGAAAGGCGGCCCCGGTCGGGCGCTCGGTGGGCAGGTTTCCCGTGGGTAATAATTTTCCCGCATACTTTTGTAGCGCCGGTTTGGGATCAAAGGTATCGACATGGGAAACGCCGCCATTCAGGAAAATATGGATGACTCGTTTGGCCCGGGGTTTGAAATGCGGCGCCCGCGGGGAGAGTGGCCCGGGGGGGATGGGTGCGGAAGCTGCCAGGCTGGCGGACTGGAGCAGCGGTGCCAGGGCCACGGAACCGAAGCCCATGCCGAAACGCCGCAGAGCTTCCCGGCGGGTGCAGGCCGGCCAGGCTGCTGCGTTGGTGGATCGGTGCGGCATCGTCTAATCTAGGTAGCTAAATTCATTCGCCATGAACAAGGCCTGCGCCAAGTCCGCACACGATCCCCCCGCTTCCACAAATTGTAAAGCGGCCCGCAACTCCGCGTCGCCGGGGGTGCGCAACAGAATGGCACGGTAAATTTCACGCACCTGCCCGGGCAACAGCCGGTCCCCTGGCGCACGTTTCGCCAGCCGCGCCCCGGCCTCCAGCACAAACGGATGGTTCATCATGAACAACATTTGCTGGGGAACCAGCGTGGCATGGCGCTGCGCACTGTGCGCGTCGCGCGAGGGAAAATCAAACGCGGTCAGCAGGGAGGGAATCTTCTGTCGATCGATCAAGCCATAAATGCTGCGGCGATGATTCGCGGGATCGCCAAAAGGGACCGGCCGCCCGCCCATTTGCAAATCGAGCACGCCACCGGCCTGCAGCAGGCCATCCCGCATCTCCTCGGCCGACAGCCGCCGCCGTGCTACGTGCCACAGCCAGCGGTTCCCCGGGTCTTTCCTTAGGCCGGCCGCCTGAAGTTCAGAGGATTGTCGGTAGGTGCTGGAGGTCACGATGAGACGCTGCAGCTTTTTCAGTGACCACCCGCCTTCCATAAACCGGGTGGCGAGATAGTCCAGCAATTCGGGGTGCGAAGGCGGATCGGCGCGCAGACCAAAGTCGCTCGGCGTGGTGACGAGTCCCTGGCCAAAATATTCGGCCCAGACCCGGTTCACAAAAACCCGGGCCGTGAGGGGATTCGTCCGGCTGGTGATGGCGTGGGCGAGGGCGAGCCGGCCGCTTTCACTTTTGAAGCCATCCGGGGTTTGGGAGAGAATCTGCACCAGCCCGCGATTGATCGGCGGCCCCGGCCGGGTGGGGCTGCCGCGGAGGAAAATGCGTGGCTCGAAAAGAAACGGCCCCTCGGTCAGGGCCTGCGCCCGGGGGGTTCCCACATTCGCCAGCACCCAGCCATCAAATTCGTTGCGCCGCTCCGCCATGGCCTGGTTGATATCCGCATCATACAGGTACATCTCCATCGCCTCCACCGGCGTCAGGTTTAGTGGCGAATGCACCCCGTACATTACCTGCCGGATTTGTTCCTCAGCGGCATCGGGTAAGGCGGCCGGGACAACGGCGCGGGTGAGCAGGTTCTGCCAGTGCTGATGCACGCGCAGGAAAACCGCCCCGTAAGCCGCCGCCACATTCGTCTGGGACAGCAGCGGCTCCTGGCGCAGGGCGGCGAGGATCAGCGGGTTAATGGCGTTGGTGGCGGCCGCCATTCCCGGCAATGCTGGCGGGGCCTGCACCGCAAACTCCGCTGGCGGGATCCGCATCAGGGTCTCCCACGGAAGGAACACCGGATCGTTTTGTCGTCCGGCGCTTTCGATGTAACCGATCCAGCGTTCCACCATGGTCTGGCGCACCTCCCCTTTCTCCGCCGGCAGTGGCACCAGAAACGCCTGCCGCCCGAGGAGGACCCGATCCAGATATTTGGCAACGTCATCGCGGAGCAGGCCAAGCAAGGCGCTGTGTTGTTCCTGCTGATATTTTTCCAGGTCCCGTTTCTTGGTGGCCAGCTGTTCCGCCACTGCCGGCGGCAGTGCGGGAGCCAGCGGCGGATGGAGCTCCGGAAGTTCCGCCGGCTCGCGGGAGCTCGCAAAGATCCCGTAGAGCGAATAGTAATCCGCCGTGGGGATCGGGTCATATTTGTGGTCGTGACAGCGGGCGCACGTAACGGTCAAGCCCTGTAATCCGCGCATGACGACATCGATCCGATCATCAATGATGTCATGCGCATTCGCTGTGAAACGCCGGCCCAGCGTCAGGAATCCCAGCCCTGCCAGGGCCCGGTTATCCGCACCCGTCACCAACTGGTCGGCGGCCAGTTGCTCAAGGATAAACCGGGTGAAGGGCTTGTCCTCATTCAACGATTGAATGACGTAATCCCGGTAGGTCCAGGCATACGGGAAGCCGGGCTGTTCCTGCAGCCGCACATAGCCCTTGGTATCGGCATAACGGGCGACATCCAGCCACAGCCGGGCCCAATGCTCACCATAACGCTGCGAATTCAGCAGGCGATCCACGGCTGCCTCGTACGCGTCCGGAGCGGAATCCCGAACGAATAATTCGATTTCGTCCGCCGTCGGGGGCAGACCGGTGAGATCCATGGTCACCCGACGCAATAACGCCGCCCGCAGCGAGGCGGGGTTGGGCTTGAGTTGGTTCGCTTCGAGTTTGGCCAGCACGAAAGCGTCGATCGGATTTCGGATCCAGGCCCGTTGCTTGACTTTTGGCACGGGGGGATGGGTGACCGGCTTGAAAGCCCAATGTTCCGTTGGTTTTTTTGTCTTGGCCGCCGCCTTGTCCTCCGGCCAGACCGCACCTTGATCGACCCAGGCCCGCAGCACGCCGATCTGCTCGGCGCTCAGGCGGTTGCCCTTCGGCGGCATGACCTTGTCCGGCACCAATCCCGCCACGTGGTGAATCAACGG
>JAYTXL010000304.1:0-5357 GCA_043742955.1 Verrucomicrobiota bacterium
CAGCCGCCATCCCCATCCACAGTTTGAGGAAGTTTTTCCCCGGGATCGCGCCGAGCGAGCCCGGTAGCCTGAATATTTACACCCCTCCAGCAGAAACCAGAAGGGGGTGTGAAATTTTCAGGCTAGGCAATGCCAGGACGGCGATTGGGCTGCCAGGCCCAACCATGCGTCCCGGAAATCGCGGTCCAGTTGTATCGCTGTTCGGCGTCGCTGAGCATGGGCGCTTGACGGCGGAAACCGTGGATCGAATAATGTCTCCGTGAACCCGGTCGAAACACCCATGACAACCGATTGCTCCCCCACCCCCGTTATGAACTCTTTCAACACCTCCACTCGCCGTGATTTTATCAAAACCGCCACCGTCGCCACGGCGGCGGCCATGACTTTCCCCAGCATCCTGCGGGGCGCCCCCAACACCTCAAAGCTGAAGGTGGGACTGATCGGCTGCGGCGGCCGCGGGCTCGGTGCCGCCAACCAGGCACTGACGGCGGATAGCCACATGGAACTCACCGCCATCGGCGATGCTTTCGCCGACCGATTGGACAAAGGGTTGAAGACCCTGGAAGCCAGCCAGCCGGGTCGGATCAGCGTGCCGCCGCAGAACAAACATGTCGGTCTTGACGCTTACCAGAAGGTCATTCACAGCGGCGTCGATGTGGTGCTGCTGGCTGCACCCGGCGGTTTCCGGTCCATTCACCTGGCCGAAGCGGTCAAAGCGGGCAAACACATCTTTTGTGAAAAGCCCATGGCCGTGGATGGTCCCGGGATTCGTTCCGTGATTGAATCGGCGCGGTTGGCGAAGGAAAAGGGGCTGGCCTTGCGGGCGGGCTTTTGCTTCCGCTGGGACAATGCGTTGCAAGAAACCATGAAGCGGGTGCAGGGCGGCGATATTGGCGAGATCGTCAACCTTCATTCAACGCGCATGGGCGGTCCGCTCACCACCAAGTACCCCGGCACGCGCGAGCCCGGCATGAAGGATTTGGAATGGCAGTTGCGCAACTGGGGCGCGTTCCTGTGGCTGTCGGGTGGTTATATGATGGAAGTTTCCGTGCATAGCGTGGACAAAATCGCCTGGGCCATGCGCGATGAAGCGCCGGTGCAATGCGTGGCCACGGGCGGCCGGCAGATCGAGCATTACGGGGACATCTACGATCACTTTGACGTCACCTGGGAATACGCCGATGGCCGGCGCGCGCACCTGATGACGCGCTATCAGGATCCTTCCTACAAAGAGCACGCCGACTATATTTATGGCACGGAAGGCCGTTGCATCATCGGGCGCAGCCCCAAGCCGCAGATTACCGGCAAGAAACCGTGGCGCTACGACGGGCCGCCCGGCGACATGTATCAGAACGAACACGACTCGCTGTTCGCCTCCATCCGCTCCGGCAACCCCACCAACAGCGACGGCGACTGGATGTGGAAAAGCTGTCTGATGGCGATCATGGGCCGCATGGCTGCGCACACCGGCCAGCAGGTGACTTGGGACATGGCGCTCAACTCCAAGCGCAGCCTCATGCCGGAGAAATTGTCCTGGGACATGAAACTTGACGTGCCGCCCATCGCCGTGCCGGGTGTGACGAAGTTCATTTGAACTCACCGCGACGGATCCTATGGACAAATCACGAAATTCGAATTCGGACGGGGAGCGCGCCCGCCCCGGGTGCCATTTTTCGCGCCCTCGCGGAAAATCCCAGCTGGCACAAAAATTAGCCAACATCGACGAAGGCAAGAGCCTCAAAGGCCGTCCGCGAGGGCGCATCCAGTTACGCCCGAGGGCGGGCGTGCCCCCCATCTTCGAGGTTCGGGCAAATACCAATTCCAAATGAATCCATGAGGATGACTATAAAACCGTGGTTGATGGCAGCGGCCTTTTTCTTGGGCTTGAACTTCGCTCCAGTAATGGCACAGGCGACCACCGAGCCCAAACGCATCGGTCTGTGGCACGACCGGGCGGCGTTGGGCGACGGTCAGTTTCAAGCCACGGAGGTCTGGATCACCGTGCACCATCCCGCAACCCCCAACGGAACCGCCATCGTGATCTGCCCGGGCGGTGGCTATGGTGGACTCGCCATTGCCCCGGAAGGTCATGGCATCGCCGACTGGCTTAACCGCCACGGCATCACCGGGGTGGTCCTGGAATACCGGCTGCCGGCAGGCCGCGCGCGCGTGCCGTTGCTCGATGCGCAGCGGGCGATCCGCACGGTTCGTGCGAACGCCAAGGCGTGGTCGATCAATCCCCGGCGGATTGGCATTATGGGATTTTCGGCGGGCGGCCACCTCGCCTCCACGGCCGGAACCCATTTCGAAAAAGGCGATTCGAAAGCCGTTGACCCAATCGAGCGGATGAGTTGCCGCCCCGACTTCACGATTCTCATTTATCCGGTGATCACAATGGGAGAGAAAACGCATCAAGGCTCCAAGCATAATCTGCTGGGCAAAGATCCCATTCCGAAGCTGGTTGAGGAATTTTCCAACGAGAAACAGGTAACCGCCAAAACGCCCCCCGCCTTTCTCGCGCACGCCTTGGACGACACAGCGGTCGTGCCCGCCAATAGCCAGATGTTTTACGACGCCCTGCGGGCCCATAAAGTTCCGGGCCATTACCTCGAACTTCCCTCCGGGGGGCACGGGCTCAACGGTTATCAGGGCCCCATGTGGGACGCCTGGCAGGAGCAGTCGCTCGCGTGGCTGGGGGAGTTGAAATTGATCCCGCCGGTGAAGGCGGTGCCGAAGGAAAAATGAGCCGTGTCCGACTTGAACATCGAGCAACCCGATTCCTTACGGCATTACTTGCGCGCAACCGGGCGTCTGGCCGCTGACGAATCCGCCGTCTACACCGTGCTCCCCGGCGGCGTCTCGAATCGGACCGTCCTGGTCGAGCGGCCGAACCGCGAAGCCTGGGTCATCAAACAGGCCCTTCCCAAATTGCGCGTGGCCGAGGACTGGTTTTCCGATCCCGCCCGGATTCATGGCGAAGCTTTGGGCTTGATCTGGCTGACCCGGCTGGCTCCTTCCGGGACCATTACCCCAATCGTCTTTGAGGATCGGGAAGCGCATCTCCTCGCCATGCAGGCGGTGCCGCAGCCGCATGAAAATTGGAAAACACTTTTATTCGCCGGTGAAGTGGACCGCGATCATTTCAGCCAATTCGGTCAATTGCTTGGCACGATTCATCAAAAGTCGCACGCGCTGCAGCACGAAATTGCGCCGGTGTTTGAGAACCGCACTTTCTTTGAGACCTTGCGGCTCGAACCCTACTACCGTTTTAGCGCCGTGCGAAACCCGGCGACCGCCAGCTTCTTCGCTGAATTGATCGCGGACACACTGGCGACGCGCCTGACGCTGGTGCATGGCGATTACAGTCCGAAGAATATTCTCGTTCAGGCCGGTCGCTTGATCCTGCTCGATCATGAGGTCATTCATTTTGGCGATCCCGCCTTTGACCTGGGCTTTTCCCTGACTCATCTGTTGAGCAAAGCACACCACGTGCACCGCCAGCGGAACAATTTCCTGCAGGCAGTGAAATGGTATTGGGAAAGTTATCTTAACTCCGTCGGGGTCATGGCCCACTTGCCGGACCTGGAACACCGGTCCGTCCGGCATACCCTCGCTTGTTTGCTCGCCCGGGTGGACGGCCGTTCGCCCTTGGAATACCTAACCGCAACCGAGCGGGAAAAGCAGCGGGAGATCGTTCTTTCCTTGATCGCTGACCGCCCGGAAACCGTGCCCGAATTGACCCTGAGATTTGGAAATCAACTCACCACCTGACCCGCATGTTTCGCATCGAACAACTCAGCGCCCTTGAAATCCTCGATAGCCGGGGGCGGCCAACTGTGCAGACAACCTGCCGGCTCGCCGGCGGATCTACTGCCACTGCCTCAGTGCCATCAGGTGCCTCGACCGGCCGGGCCGAAGCGGTTGAACTCCGCGATGGCGATCCGCAGCGCTACCGCGGCCTGGGCTGCCGTCGCGCCGTGGCCAACGTGAACGAAGCCCTGCATCAGGCCCTTTCACAGCGCCCGTTTCAGTCGCAGGCTGAACTGGACCATGCCCTGCTTGCTCTGGATGGCACGGACAACAAATCCCGCCTGGGTGCAAATGCGATCCTGTCGGTCTCGCTCGCCTTCGCCCGCGCCGCCGCCCGGCAGCGCGGTGTCCCGCTCTACCAGCATTTCGCCGATCTGCTCGAACTTCCGCTCCGCACCCTCCCCCGGCTCACCATCAATCTGTTCAGCGGCGGCAAACATGCGGGTGGTCAATCGCCGTTGCAGGACTTGTTGATCGTGCCGGCTTCGGCCCGGACCATGGATGAAGCCCTGGCGATGGCTTTTGCCGTGTACCAAAGCGCGGCGGATCTGACGGCACAAAAATACGGCATGCGCCTCCTGCGCGCCGATGAGGGTGGCCTGGCCCCGCCGTTCAAAAATGCTGAGGCCATGTTCGAAGATGCCATCACGGCCATTGGCGCGGCTGGTTTGAAAGCTGGTCCCGACGTCGCGATCGCGGTCGACGTCGCCTCGAGTCAGTTCTTTTCACTAGGCCAATACCACCTCGGCGATGAAGCGCTGAGCAGTCTGTCCATGATCGAAAAGCTGGAGCGCTGGGCATCGCAGTATCCGATCGTGAGTATTGAAGACGGATTGGCGGAAGACGATTGGGCGCACTGGCCGGAATTGAGGAGACGCCTGGGCGACCGGATGCTGGTGCTGGGCGATGATTTGTTGTGCACGAATCCCGGCCGCATCCGTCGGGCTATCCACGAGCAAGCCGCCAATGCGCTGCTGCTGAAGGTCAATCAGATCGGCACCGTGACGGAAGCCTTGGAAGCGTACCGCCTCGCGCGTGCCGACGGCTGGCGGGTCACGGTCAGCGCGCGCAGCGGCGACACGGAGGACGACTGGCTGGCGGACCTCGCTGTGGGCTGGGCCGGCGACCAGATCAAGATCGGCTCCATTACGCAATCTGAACGCTTAAGCAAATACAACCGGCTGCTGGCAATCGAAGCGGAAACAAAGTTGCCCTTGCAACCCTGGCCGAACAGGGGTTGAAGCAACGACAAGTCGCCGGACTTCAGATCGTGTTGGTTGCAGGAGGGCAGCTTGAGTATTCCGGAGATGGAGAGCGAAGACGAAGCCGGCCGCTCGCGCCGCGTCAGCGCGGATCCGTGCGCTGGACTGGACGCCGCGACGGAAGCCAGGATTTCCACTTTCCCATGGACGGGAGTAGGTTGTTGGCGTCGCTGGGCCAGTGAGGGGATGGGGCCAGACACGGACGCGGGGAGCGTGACTCCCTCGCCCGGGGGCTTACCATTACGCACATTTTCACGATTATTTTTTACGGTGACACAGTCGCCA
>JAYTXL010000305.1:0-7913 GCA_043742955.1 Verrucomicrobiota bacterium
CGCGCCTGGCGGTCCCCGAGTTGCCACCCATCACGCAGGTCAATCATTTCGGCACCCCAATACCGTCCGCGCCGGATACCCAGCGGCACCGGCACGCGATGCTTCCACGACCGGCGAATCAGGAACGGCAGGTCGAACGAATTACTGTTGAAACCCACCATCTGATTGATGCGCCCCATCTCACCCCGCGTGGCGTCCCAAAACTCCCGCAGCATCGCCGCCTCATCCTCGTGCCCGATGACGTTAAACGCCCGGAGGGGCGAGCTCCGCGAGTCCCACTCACCAACCGCCAACAACCCAATCGCCATCACCCGTCCCGTCAGCGGATCCAACGCCGCGCGCTCGCAAAAATCCCGCCGATGATTCGTCTCCGCTTCCGCGATCTTCGCGGCGATCTTGTCTGGATCCTTGATGTTTCCCGTCTTGACCTCAGCCGGGTCGAACGGCGGCAGCAACGCCACCAGCTCCGTGTCCGGCAAAGGCCCCGTCTCAATGTCAAAAATAATCGTGTTCATAATTTCCAATTCCCGTAGCAGCTCGACGTGAGTCGGCTCTAATTTCCACCCCGGCCCCAGGTAGGGCGCGTCGCTCCGTGCGCGCCGTCCCTCTCTCCGCTTTCGGCTGTTGCCGATTGACTCTCGGCGATTGGCGATCTGCGATCTCCTATCCCCTATCTGCGATCCGCCATCGCGCTCGCACTCAGTACGGCACATTGTCATCCTCGGCGGGTTGCGCCGCCTGCCACCAATCCAAGGCCCCGATAAGCCGCCGGTCATCCGCCGTCGGCTTGACGTTCGCCTTCGCCAACGGCAACCAGTTCTCGATCAGCGCCTGGACTTGCTCCGGCGCGAGGTCCCGCACCTCGAGCCCCTTGCACCGTCCGACATGAATTTTGGTCGCGCCCAGGTCCGCGGCGTCGACCGCCGGTTGTTCCGTACGCCGATACCCGCCCGTCGATGCGGCGCCAGTGGGCGCAGCCCCCGCCGGCCGATCCTTCACCCGCACATACTTCCCGCCCGCCTTGAACGGCTCCGGCGACCGATCCGGCGTGCAGGCCACGATATTCGCGTACGTCTCGCCGTCCTTGTGTTCGTGGACCACCACGATTTGCGCCGACTTGCCGACCAGCGATTCCGTATCGAAATCATCCATCTCCGGCTTTGTCAGGTCGCGACCGAACCACCCGCGCACGAATTTGCGGAGATTCGCCTTCTCATTCAGCGTCGGCGTGAAATTCCTCGACCAGGCGCAAAAGCGATTTCCGTCCTCACGTTCGATGGTCGTCTCAAAGACCACCTTGAAAACGTCCCGCTCACCGAACTGCGATTGTTGTTTCTTGAGCGGCGTGCAATCCACGCAGACCGCGCGGCCCGTATATTCCGGGCACGGCTCAAAGTTGGAGTTATTGGATTTTATCTTCATATTTCGTATCAGTATTTGTTGGTTTGGTTTCGTTCGTTGAAATGGCCGCGGCCCCCGCCGCCGCCAAAAGTGTTGTAGTCGGGCACCCGCCATCTCCTTCTCCGCTCTGGGGAGAAGGTGGCCGCAGGCCGGATGAGGTGCGGCGCACAAACTCATTCAATGCGCCGTCATTCGTCCCATGCGTCCCATCCTTCCCATTTCCCAAGGTAGGGCGCGTCACGCTGCGCGCGCCGTCACCGTCCTTGCCCGTCGAACTCCCCGTTCCTCCGCCTTTTGGCGGTTCAAACTCCCGGATCAGTTCAAAGAAGAACTCCGCCGTCATCGTGATCAGCCACGGCGCGTGATTCCGCCGATGCGCCACCACCCACAGTTTCTCACGGCTATCCCTTTGAGCCTGCGCGCACGCATCCGCCAGATTCAGATTTTGCACCCGTTTCACCTCAAAATGCAGCCATGCCAGCGCGGTGCAAATCACGTCCGGACTGTCCGCCCCGCCCGCGAACTGCACCCCGCGCCGCGCGTCGTAACCATTCTCGCGCAGCAACGACGCAAACTCGCGCTCACCCACCTTGCCTTTGCGTCGGGAATTCATTTCGAGATCGTGGCGCGATGCACCCCGAAGTTCTTCTTGAGCGTGGCGACCACCTCCAGCCAGTCGAACAGCACCACCTTGCCCACCTTCACGAACGGCAAAACCCCGCGTCGTTGCCAATTCTCGACCGTCCTCGCGGTCACCAACAGCCGCGCCGCCAGATCCTTTTTCTTGATAAACCCGGGCTGCACCTCGCTGATTGCCATGGGTGCGTCCGCCTTGGTGGCTTTCAGCTTCTTCATACGCCGATCTCCAATGTGTGGATTGCTAGTTGAAGCCGCGACCGCCACGCCTCCAGGCACCAAGTGCAAGCACTCGAAAGTCGAAGGCTACGGCTCACCGCAAGGAACGCCGGGTGCCGCGTGAAAATCCGAACTGTTTTTGCCATAACCAGCATTTTTCGTTTCATGCTGAGGACACGCTACGCGCCGCAATTCGCTCGCGCGAAGGTTAACAAAGTAGAACGTGAAAAGCGCGTTTCACCCCCTATTTACAGGGCTAAAACGCGCTAAGTAAAACCGAGTCAAACGGGAGCTGCCTAGTCGGTCATCAGATAAAACTTCCCATCCCGACCCGCCGACAGAATTAAGTCCTTCCGGAGTTTTGGCAGTCGGCCGGTGTGATCGTTGAAGTAATGGTCAATCTTGATCTCCGCTGACGGTTGAAAGTCGCCAGTTGTTCTCACATACACGTCAATCTCAGTCACTAAATGCCGGGCCGACGCAGCATTAAACGCCTTCTTCTCTACCAAGTATTCGATGCAGAGCCGGGCCTTTTTGCGTTCCCTTAAATTAAAGTGATTATTCCCCAGCCAAACGTCACCAAACCCGACTCGGTATCGAAAGCTCGTACCAATTTGAATGATTTGCTCCATCGATTGATTCGGTTCGGCACCATCTTTTCGTACCGCTTTCGTTGCGGTGTTCTCCACATCAACCCGCACTTCCGATGTCAGGGGTGTGAACAACGCAATCAGCTCAAAATCCGCAGGAAGATTATGCTCGCGCCCAAAAACCGCCGACTCCTCTGGCGTCAGCACAATCCGTTGTGCCCACGCACCAGAGGAGGGTAAAATCATGTGCGAACCCTTCCGATTTGTCCGCCCGCCGCGCCGCCCCCAACCAGCGTCACCCCTTGCTCCGGCGTCCCCTGAGACACCGGCACCACCGCATTGGTTGGAAAGAATTCCAGCACAACAAATGGGTTTCTGTGGCATGGAGAATGCAGTAACTCACCAAATCGATCAACCGTATTTTGTCATAAGCCATTGTAGATTAGAGTGTAACACATCAACTCAGCGGCTATACCGAAACGATTCAGCGAATCTATACCGCCTCACTCAGTCAGGGCCAGCACCTCGACTCAGCGTCCGCCAAACCCCTTACTCAGCCGTCCAACCACCGCCGTCGGATCAGGTTGGGAATGATCGTCGCGCGCACTCAGCCTGCCCGGACTTCGCCACTCAGTCAGCGGGCAGGAATCGACTCAGCGGAAGTGGACGATGCCACTTAATGGAACTCAGCTCCTCAATTCAGCGCCCAAAAATAAATGCAGAACCGACCCGCAACCCGCCGAATTTCGGCATGCACAGACCGAATCTCCTTCTAAATCCAAACGCGACCCTCCACACTCCCCAACCATAAATGACACCCGATCCAAACATCCACTGGCGACCCAATCGCGAATCCGCTTACCTCGCCGTGCAATTGGTAATGCAAGGTAATGGCGCCGCCCAAGTCGCGCAGGAACTGTTTGCCGCCCACGGCCCCAAACAGTTGGGTCGCGTCGCCAGCCTGCTTACATTCGCCCGAGAAAAGGGATTGTTCAGCCTGAATCCGCCCCGCAACGACGATCTCCAGATCCAGCTTACCGAGCGCTTCCGCAAGGAGGTAACCTTTCTCGTCGTAAACAATGACTACGCCGCCTATGTCGATGCTCCGCGGGTGGACGAGGACATGCACGCGAACGCCGTCTGCCATCAGGCCGCCATCCTCATCGCCCAGCGCATTCAAGAACTCCTGCTAACAAACCGCGCCTCTCGACGCCCCATCGTCATCGCCAACGCCGGCGGCCGCGCCGCCAGCCGCGTCGTCCGCTTTCTCGCCAGCCAGAAACTCATGCCCGACGAATGCGATCCACGGCGGCTGCTCTTCATCAGTCTCAACTCCGCTTCCATGCCCAGCGATTACGGCCGCAGCGCCAACGTCCTCGCCGTGCGCATGGCGGAGATTTACGGCGGCCGGCACATCGCCCTCTCTCCCATCTGGCCCGACGAAGTCAAAAAGGATTACGATCTGGCCGTCCGCAACATTGATCTGCTCGTCTGCGGTGCTGGCTCCGGGAACGGCATCCTGTTCACCTGGCTTAAGGACCATGCCGGGATCAAGTTACCCGCCGGAGCCATCGGCGACATCTGCCTGATCCCCATCTCCGCCGAGGGCGACGAAGTCCCCTTGGAACGCCAAGCCCCCCGACGCATTCGCGAGAACCTCGATCCCCATCCCAACTACAACGATTTGAAAATCCTGGCCGCCCGCGACGGCGTCATTTTTATCCCCACGGGCAACCAGCACGACGACGGCCGCCCGAACCCGAAAGCCGAACCACGCCACGTCCACTCCAAGCTCGCCGTCACGCTGGCCATCCTTAACCATTCCCTCACGCGCACCTGCGTCCTGGGCTCCACCCTGGCCCGCGACATCCTCGTCGCCACCGACCCCGCGCCCGCCCCTACCGCCCCGCCCGCCCGCCCGGCGGGCTGATAAAATTAGAACTTAGTTCCCCATTCCGCGGCAACCCGGCCTCCGTTCCGCTCGTGTGCTCGTTCCGTCGCGTTAAAATGCCCTCGCCCCCGCGCCAGACTTTCGGCCCACGGACGGACCCGTCAGCCAAAAGACTGGCTTGCCCCAAGAACCCACGCGACCGAACTCCGCCACCGCTGCACTCCGCCCAGGTTGCCGCTCCATTGCGGCAGCCTAGTTTAGTGATTGCCGAATGTGTGCGGCTAAATTAGCGTTTTGCCGATGAAGATTGAAATTCGCCTCTCGACATTGCTTCTTCTCCTGGCGGGAGTTGCCGGTATTGTTTGGTACTTGGCCAGCCAATCCAGCCGCGTCGCTTCAATCGAAACCAAGGTGAGTGAATTCAATTCTCGAAATGACAAATTGGATTCACGCGTGGGACAGCTCGAACTTGTTAATGTCCGACGTGAGGAACGATGGGCATGGTTCAAAGCCATCGACGGGTTTCTCAAAAGCGCTAAGGCCATTTTCAACCCTCTCTCTTGAGGTAAAAGATCATCCCCTTTCGGAATTAGCAAACAGCCACCGCTTCCGACGGCTGCTGCAAAAACCCCTACGCGACTGGCTGCCGGGCCGCGGTTATTCCTTCGGCTTGTCCAGTTTCCTGATTTCGCGGTGGGAGGACTTTAGTTTCTTGTGCACTTGTTTAATGTCTTCAGCAGGCGGCAGGTTTTCCGGGCGTTTGCCGCTGATCTCAATCATCGTGTTGCGCACTTTTCTGCCCACATTTTCCGCCGTACGTTCCAACGCGGGCTGTCCGCGAATTCCCTCCGCCCGAATTTTCTCTTCCGTCTGTGTTACCCGGAACAAATTGGCGGCCAGCTCCGTTTTTCCCATGAAATCCAGCGGTGAGCGTCCCTCTGGCACACCCTTATGGCGCCGGAGTTCCCGCAGATTCATATTGTAGAGGCCGCGATAGCCCGCGTTTTGGAATAATCCGTATTCCATCACACCCGCTCGCTTTGCCGTGCCGGATAGAGTTCGCTCGTGCTCGGAGATTTCCCCGCGAATCGCCACACGCTCCACCCCATCAGCCTGCTCCAGATACAACCGGCAAGCCTCGGCCCAATGGACAAAATATGCCTGCGCTTGCGCCACCTGCGGCTTTTTGGGATCGCCGTTCATCGCCGCGAGGTAACACGCAAAACGGGAAAGCTTGTAATCCACCACCCGCTTGCCCTCCAAATCGCGCGGCTCTTGCACGATATTATCGAACACCGGGATGTTCAGGCTGGTGAGCGCCAGCATTGCCCGTTCCACCGCCTTGCGGAAACCGTTCAGGCTCTCGTAGCCGAGGGTGGTCGCGAGTTCAGATGCCCACCAATAACGGAAGCCATTGGTCTTGGATAACGCCTCAAAACCAGGCTTGTCCGGCTGTAAATGAAATGGACTTTCGTTGGAAGCTTCGCCGGTCACGTCATCTACGTTATCATTCTCAGTTGACCGCGCAACACGAATTCTACGCCCCTGAATTGGATTTCCGGAGCGGGCACGCAGCCTGGACATGTCTCGCGTATCTGATTAAACACCAATCTATTCCGCTGGTCGATTTTGCTTCCGGGGCTTGGCCTTGGGCGTCATCGCCAGCGGCATGGTGATTTGCTCGTACAGATTGAAAAGGAATTCCACGCGCTGGCGGTCGGACTCGAATTTCTCCGGGCGATAGCACAGGTCAACGGCACGATCCAACTCCGCGTGGGCTTTGGCGAGCGCAGGCGGCATGGCCAGCGGATCATACAGATCAGCGAGCGTGGCGGTCTTGCCCCCGGAGGGGCGATTTCCACGAGTCCCTGACTGATCCCCTAACTTGGGAGAGATGATCGCTTGGCTCGCCTCGCTGCGCGAGGAAGTGGGACTCGTGCAACTCGTCCCTCCGGGCGCAAGGAATTCCGCGCGGACGGCGAGCACGCGTTGCGCGGCGCGCTCCACGGCGGCACGTTGTTTCTCACTCACCGGCTCCGGCCACGGGTAGTTGTTATAGACGATTGTAGCGGAATACTGATAATCGCTTTTCATTCTCCCGCACACTTGGCGCATCCATGCCATGTGCATTGAGGAAGAAAGAATTCCAAAATGGTGGAGCGTGGCGTTGGGAACTATCAAGGCGCTGCCATTTGCTAAGAATTCAGATGAGAGAAAACCGAGCGGCACGAATCTCCGGCGTTCAGAGGAGACTTTCGGAAAAAGAAGGTAGTCGGTGTCAGGTTGGCGAATCTCGCCGAAGATGCTTGGGGTGGCTGCCAATTCCACTGTAGGAGCTTTCTTACTCGCCAGCCGGAAATCACGAACTCGTTTAATCCGCTCCATGACTGGAGGACAAGAACGCAGTTCATTCGGGGATGCTTCGTTTAACCAAAGACACCAGCGTGTTGTTCCGTTCAGAAATTCCTCACCACCGGTTAAAGGTCGAATCCATTTTGCGGCGAATGGATAACCCTGGATTAGCTCGTCTCGCTCCAAATCACCCAGGGTCAAATGGCCGTCATCAACGAGCTTTGTTCCAAAAACCATTTCAGCGACATCGCTGAGTGGTTGGGAACGTCGGGTGACAAACTGCACGGTGGAGTCCGTGAGATACGCATTGATGTTCGTCGCCGATTGGGCATGAGGCTCACCCTTGATATCTTGGTAATCGAAAATGATTCGCCTGTCGGGCTTGAAGGAGGCGAATCCGATGATGACGACATGCACATGAGCTTTGCCGCGCGCTTCGCTTTGCCACGCAAACGTTCGATGTGCGAAGCAAATGGAAATGTCCTGCCGCTGGATGAGTTCACCCCAAAGAACCGGCACTTGTTCACCCTGCGTGATGGAGTTCGTTGAGACAAACCCAACAACGATCCGAGTGCCTTTGATGTATTGGCTCGCCTTGCGATACCAAGCTGTCACGTAATCCAAGATGCCCGCGCTCTGCACGTCGCCCCACACCAAATCCATGTCTGCTTTCTGTTTATCGTTTTGCTCTTTCTTCCCCACGAACGGCGGGTTGCCGAGGACGTAGGACCCGCTCAAAAACAAATACCGATAATTAAAGCTGACTTCTAACATAATCCCTCCTTGGGTGCGTAAGTGCTGCAGCACGCCACTTCTATTAATCT
>JAYTXL010000306.1:0-7915 GCA_043742955.1 Verrucomicrobiota bacterium
GTTGCACCCGGGCATCCTCGTTAAAGGCGTTGTCGTGCGCGCTCAGACCGTAGGCGTTTTGAAACGCCCGGCGCGCCTGTTGGGGATCACCCCGCTCCAAAAGCGAATTGCCGAGGTTCAACATTTCTTCGGCCGCCTTGGTTTTCTCGCGGTTGAAACTGACTTCGTTTTGCAGGTACGATTGGACATCGACGGAGCCGGGCTGCGCCACGTGTGTGTCCTCCTGCAACTGGAGCGTGCCCTTCCAATCTTTGAGCTGCCATTTTTCATTAAGGTACACCTGCCAGGTGATGTTTTCCATCGGCAGATCGAATTTCGGCCCGAGCAAAGTGAGGTCGAGTTTGCGTCCGGAAGGCACCCCGATGCGGCTCGAATAGAACAGCTCCACGCTCGTGGGTTTGTCGCCGCGCGATTGCTGTTCGAGGGGAATCAGGATCATTTCGGCATCGCGCCAGGGCCAGACGCCTTTCTGATTGACGAAGGCGAACCAGAATTCCGCGTCTTTCGGCAGCGAGAAGTTCAGCAGCCGCTTGTCGCCCGGCACCAGTTCCAGCCGCACCCGGGTCAGCATCACCCCTTCATCCGAGATCACCGAGGCCAGGGTCACGCTGTTCACGCGCGCGGGCAACAGCTTGGCCGCCTCGTGGCGTTCGAGCCGCAGCGTCAGTTGATAACCCGGTTCCACCAGCCGGAAGGTGAGGTTCGCGGTCGCCGCCGGGATGTCCTGCAACAGCGTTCGGGGGATGCTCTGCCACTCGGCCGGCTGCAAGGCGGCCGGCGGCGCATCGGCGCGCACCTGGAGGCGACCCGCGGATTGCACCGTCACGAAACCGCGCTGGAGATTGGCATCCGCCGCCTGCACCCCGCGCACCAGCGTGTTGGTCGCGGCCTCGGACACGGGCGTCTGCCACGTCGCCTGCAACAGGTATTTCCCGATGATGCGGCGGTGCAGCTTCACTTCCCAGGTCTGCAAACCATTGGTGAGTGAGCCGGCGACCGGCAGGAAATCCGCCACCTGATCGCCGCGGAACCGCACGCTCTCGGCGTTCGTCGGCACGAGCACCCGCAAGGCCTTGAGGCCGGTGTTCTCAATTTGATACTGAAGATTCGCCGCGATTTTGGCCTGCGCCTCGCCGACGTTGACATGCTGGAGGCTCGTGACCTGCACCCAGGCATCCACCTGCTCCAGATCAAGGGTGAGGCTCCAATCCGACTGCAAGAGACGAAACGCCAGCACACCCTTTTGACGGATGTTGGATTTCTGCGGATCCAGTTGCGTCAGGCCTTCGCGGGTTGCGACCTGCAAGCGCATGCCTTGTTCGGGAACCACCACGAGCTGCCCGCGTTGTTTGCTGGCTTCACGAAACGCCAGCCGCGGCACGGCCACGCCCTTCGCCGCCTTCAACCCCGGCCCGGCCAGGTTTACCGCGAATTGCTGCTGCCCTTCGGTCTTGCCCTTGAGATGCAGCGTGATGATACGGCCACCCTCCAGCTTCAATTCCGTCCAATGGCTCACCGCCGCGCCGCTGATGGATTCCACTTCCAGACCGGGTGGCAGCGGGAAGCTGACGCGAAAAATTCCCGCCCGCGTAATCACCATCGTGGCGTTCACCGCCAGCAACGTCCGATCTTCACCCAGCGAAAGGGTCTCCACTGTTTCCACCCGGACGTCCGGTTCCACGGCGGAAGCTTTCATCACCAATCCCCCCTTCGCTTCGGCGGCACGGAAGGCGCGGCGCAGGGTCAACCCGGGGATTTGCGACCGCAACGGAACCAGGGTGGACGCGGGAAAATCCTCGAGGTTGATGGGGGCCAATGATTCTGCGTTCACGCTGTCGAGCTGGATGTCCGCGCCGGTCGCAACTCCCATCGAGCCCAACTGCCCAGCGGCTCCCAGCACGTGAATGGCGGCGGCGCGCTGTTCGAGCGGCAGGGGCCCAGTGGAAATTTGCGACCGCACAAACAGGGTGAATGGCCGCGACTGCGGCGGACTCAGGCTCACCCGCAAACGCCGCTCATCAGGATCGAAGCGCCACAAGCTGACCAGCGAAGGCACGGCTTGTTTGCCATCGGTTTTCACCAACCCCGCGCGGATGGGATCGAGCACGTCGCTGATGGTGGTCCCGGCCGGCACATCCAACACCAGCTCACTGAGCTCGCCTTGCGCGGGTCGCACCTGGATTTGATGGACGCCTTCCACCACACCGGCGGCCGGGGCGAAGAGGTGAAAGGTTTCGACGAAGAACACCGCTTTCTCACGTTTCACATCACGGCTGCGCGGCTGCCAGCTGATCCACGGGCGGGGGGACGGGGCGAGCACGAGCACCGAGACCGTGGAGTTCGTGGCGGATTTCGTGCGGACCACGGACACGGCACTGGCGGAAGTCACATCCACATCGAGATCGGGCAGCGTCAAGGTGAGGCGGTTCACCAGGCCGTGCTGGGTGGGCAACTCGAAACCGCTGGCCGAATTCCGTTCCGTGATTTGAAGTTGGTACTGCACTTCGAGGTCATACGTGCCCTCCGCCTGGGCATGCAATTGATGTCCCGGCTTTCCCTCCGTGAACGTCTGCACGAGGCTCAGTGCGTTCGTCGGGAAAGTGATCCGCGTGAGCACCGCTGGGTCGAAGAGCAGCGGGAGCAGCTGGTTCTTCGCCGCTGGCCAGCGGATTTTCGCCGTGGCGAACACAAACTTGTCCTCCACGCGAATCTCCTGAATCACGGACTCGGCCAAGGCCGGCGTGTTAATCGGAGCGACGCGGAGGGCAACCGTGGAGGCAGAGGGTGCCGCCGATGCCTTGGCGGGCTGCCGGTTGGCGGGCAATGCCTGGGCGAGGAGCATCACGTTCGACGGGATCAAGCCGCGTTTCCCCTCACCCTGACCCTCTCCCCCAGGGAGAGGGAGAATATTCTCACGCTGACTGTTAATCCCAGGGTCACCGGCTTCGACCCCGCCTTGTAGACGCGCTGCTGAAGCGCCGCGAACCGGCACGGGTGTATCGTCTGAACGCTGGGAGCGATACTCCCTCTCCCCGGGGGCGAGGGCCGGGGTGAGGGGGACGAAAACATCGCCCACGCTGGCGCCCGCATTCACGCCGAAAGACAGCCAGATCAATCCACCCAGCAGCAGCGAGATGGTCGCCGCGCCGGGCGCGCCTTCGTCCGGATGCTCCGGACGGCGCGGAACGAGCCAGAGGCTTCGGCCTGCGGGAATCAGCACCTGCATCGCGAGGAACGCCAGCAAAACCCAGGAGAAAGGTCCGGCCCCATTCGGCAAACGCAGGGCGGCCCACGCCAGTAAACTCCAGCCCAGGACCAGTCCCAGGGTCCGCTGCGCTGGGGGACGCGAAACAAACGTGTAACACCACACCACGAGTGCGAGCAAGGCCGGCCAGACCTCTCCAACGTGGGGACGCTGCGAAGATTCCACCGGCAAGTTCGTCACCTCCACCCGCAGGGCGCTGTTGGCTTGCTGCACGGGAGCCAGGAACGACAGGGCACCGGGTGGGTTTTGATTATGTCGGGCGAGCTGATTGGAAAAATCCAGGAACAACACGCCGGCGAGCACGACCGCCGCCGACCCCACAAGCGCGCCGCCGGTGTGCCGGACGCTGAAGCGATGCGTGTCCGCACGCGTGGCCCAGCGCCATGCACCCACGGCGAAGAACACCAGCATAAGCAGCAGAATCAACTGCGCCAGCAAGTTGCCCTGGCCGAGCGCCCGCACCAGATCAGCAAAACCAGAGACGTCCGCCACGCCTCCCCGGGGCACGAGCGAGCCGCTGCGATAGATCAGTCTTTGGGCGGTGTCGGGTTCGAGCTGCCATTCCACGAGCAACACGGGCGCGGCGACCAGCGGCACCCGGGCGGTCACGAGCGCGGGCGTTTTCGAACGGGACGCCAGTTTCAAATCCAGTTTCTGCACCGTCGTGGGATCCGCCTTCTGCGGCAGCGGAATCAGATTTGCGGCGCCGTCCCTGACCGGAACCACGTTGACATCATTGACGGTGGCGGACCACAGCGTGGTTCCTTCCGGCAGTTCCAATCGGAGGTGCGGATTGCCCCGGTTTTTCACAAAATAACGGACATCGGTCAGCACTTCGCCATCGCGGGAAATCCGCGTGGAGAAAACGGCGCGATCCACCACGAGACTCATCGTGCTGCTTTGCGCGAGGGGCGAGAGCGAGAGTTGCAGATTGAACGGCCGGGCCGCATAGCGATAGGCGGCGAGAATCGGCGCGTCGAAGAACAGACGGTATTCCGCCGGCACCTCCGCGGTTTCCAACGCCAGCAGCCCGGAGGAAACGTCGGTTGGTTTCACCTGAAATTGATACGAGCTCACCACCAGGGTGTGGCCTTGCTCGCTCTGCGCATCGAGCGGCCGCGCGCCGGTGAAAGTCAGCGTGTCGCCGCGCGCTTTGAACGGGCGCTCGTAAGTGGCGAGCAGCGTGTAGGCGCCGGACACCGGCGTATTCAGCGTCACCAGGTAGCCTCTAGGCGTCTTCTGCCAGTTGCTGCGCAGATCCTTGCCCGTGAACTCGACGTTGAAGTATTCGTCCGAGAGCGACACCAGAAATTGGGCCACCGGCGCGCCGGCGATGGAGAAATTAATCGTGCTGCTACCGTAGGCAATGCCTTCGCCGATGGAAAACAGGTGGAGCACATCGGCCTGGATCGATTGTGGCAGCCGCTCCACGCGCAGGGCGGCTTCCCACGCCGGTTCACCCAGGCGGAACGCGGCCTGGATGCCCGCGATCTTGCGCGGAAAAAACGCGGTCGCAATGTCGGTCAGGGAAACCGTCCGCTCGGGTGTAAGCCGGAAACCCGCGTCCGCGGACACCGCGATGTGACCGCGCGTGGACTTCGCCTTCAGCACTTCAATGCGGGGCAGCGACCAGGTTGGCTGGCCCAGCGCGGCGTTGCGTTCAAGCCGGAGCTGGATCACCTGTCGATCGGTGATCGGCGCGCCATAAACCAGCCGGAGCTCGGCGTTGGTCTGACCTGCGGGTTCCGTGATAAAATAATCACTGAGTCCCGCAGCATTCAGACTGGCGAGGGCGTATCCCTTGGGCACGCGCAACACGACTTCGCGCAACGGTGCTTCGCGGATGTCGAGCTCGAACTCGCCGTCGATGGCCAGCTCCGTTTCGCCGAGATGATACGCCAGCAACTGCGACACGCTGAGCTCCGGCAGCACGTTGTCCGCCTGCACGCGCAGCGCAAAGTCCGCGTTGGAAAAGCGGAAGGCAAACCTCTGGCTCGACCGGTTCCCGAGCACGGCGCGCGTGGTGTCGTTCTCGGGAAATTGCTCCGGTGAAATCTGCGAGAGGCCGGTCGCTTGCACGACCTCGAGGCGCACCGCACCTTCGTTCACCACGCGCAGATGACCGGCAAATCGCGTCGCCCCCTCGGGCCGGAGCTGCAACGCGTCGACGGCTTGGGGAAAGGTGCCGAGCTCGCTCTGCATCTGCACCTGGAGCAGGAATCCTTCCTTCTGCGGTTGGTTGAATTGGACCATTAACCGGCGGTTCAGCGCGTTGGTCCCGGCCGCGACATTCCACGCCAGCACATTGGCGCCCGACACCGCGGTGACGTTCCCCTGCCCGCGCACGAGCAGCACCACGCGGCTAAGCTCACCCTGCATAATCCGACCTTCGACCAGGGCCGTCTGGCGCATCATTCCGGATCCGATGCTGATCTGCGAAAGCATTTCCGCCGCGTAGAAAAGTTTTCCCTCTGCCTCGGGCCGTGCTTCCTTCCACGAAATTTTCACCGTGCCATCGGGCGGGAGAAAGCTTTTGAATTCGACGCCCGCTCGCTCGGGTCGCGCCGCGCCCACAAAGGCAAACTGGGTATCGGCCGCGAGACCTGCGAGGACAATGGGTTGCAGCGCGCTCGGGGCGACCCGGAAATCAACGCCGCTCCAACCGGCGTTCTGGCGCACGGCCGCGTTGAATTTCAACTTGAGGGGAAACACGCCAGGCTTGTCAAAGGTCAGCACAAACTGGTTGTTGTCGAAGCGTAGTTTCCAATCCGGACTACGTTCCAACTCCGCCAGCGCCACCGCACCGCTGAGCAACACCAAGGAAGCGCCGCGCGGATTCTTCACCTGGGCGGTGGCGAATAACGTAAAGGCGGCCGAGCCTTCACTCAATTGCCCATCCAGTTTGAAATCGCGCAACACCACGCGCCGCGCCTCCGGATCGGCCAGCGTGACCAGCAGCGGCAGGGCATACTCCGAGCCATGGAAGCGGAACGCGAGGGGTTCGGCGTCGTCCGATTTGCCAGGGGTGCGGAGGGCTTCGGGGAGCAGCTTCGGATCGAGGGGAATGAGGCCGATGGAATTCGTGGCAACGGCATTTAGTTCCAGTGCAGTTTCCACTTTGAGATAGCCCTGAAAAAGCGCGGCCACCGGCGGCGCGAACGACAAGGGTTTGACGGGATTGGCCCAGGCCCGCAACTCGCGCTCGGCGATGATGTTCACCCCGAGCTGCGTGAGGGGTTTGGCCCCCTTGCGCGGCCGCAGCACGAGTGTGCGAAAACCGTTCGTCTCCTGGCGCACGCTCCAGTCCTGAAGTTGCTCCCCCATAACGCTCTTGATTTCACCCTCGCCCGTCAGCGTCAGCGTCAGCTCCTTGGGCGTGCCTTGGATAATATCAAACGTGGCATGCACGGCATGCGTGTGTTTCTCGCGGGTGATGTTCAGCGAGTGCTGGAGTGCGGTGGCATAAAGTGATTTTTCCTTGTCGTCGCCCAGACCATTCAATTGCGCCTCGATGATGAGCCGCGCTTTGCCATCCTGAATGCCACCATTGATGGAAAGGTCCTTGAGTTCCGCCTGGGCAGCGCGCGAATTGAAGGCGGTCGCCAAGAGGACTAAGGAAAGAAGACCGGCAGTGACAGGGCTCGAGAACAGTGATCGCTGTCTGGTTTGGTAATTCCCTTCCCCCTCACCCCGGCCCTCTCCCCCGGGGAGAGGGAGGGCGTTTTCACACGGGTTCGTGGCTCCAACATCCTCGGCACCTATCCCGCGCTTCGCAAATCGCAACGAAAGCGTGCCAATTCCAACCGACGCATCCGGCTCGTCAGGACGCGGCGAGCGTTTCCCCCTCTCCCCGAGGGAGAGGGCCGGGGTGAGGGGAAGGGAGACATTCAAATGCCAGGAGGCTTGAACCCGCGCCGGAACTACTCGTATGGTTTCCCTATGACTCCACGGAAGCTCACCCGGATTGCCCGCTCGCTGCGCAAGCGTGACACTTGGGCCGAAAGATTGCTTTGGAGTTGGCTGCGTGACCGCCGCTTTTCGGCTTACAAATTCCGCCGCCAGCATCCCTATGGGGGACACATCCTCGATTTTTTCTGCGTCGAGGCGTCGTTGAACATCGAGCTGGACGGCGGGGGACACGGATTTCCTGAACAGCAGGCCAAAGATGCTGCGCGAGATGCGGAATTGGAGAGGAAGGGGATCAACGTGTTGCGTTTTTGGAACTCGCGCCTTCGTCCGGAAGGAGAATCCATCCGCGACACGATTTGGCGAAGCTTGCAGGAACGGGTGCCGCATCCGCTGCCAGACTATTGCCGGCCTGCCGGCTTGCCGGAAAGCCATGGAATGAACCAGAGAATTGCACCAACTGGCGATTCCGGTGCGATTTGAAGATATTACGCTCCCTTCCCCCTCACCCCGGCCCTCTCCCTCGGGGAGAGGGAGGGCGTTTTCACACCCACCTGAAAATCTGGTGGCTCGGGCTTCGGCACCGCGCTTGTTACTTTCCATCGAAATGTCGCTCGAACCCACCGGCGCGTTGACTTCGCCAAAACGCTGCGAACGTTTCCCCCTCTCCTCCGGGGAGAGGGCCGGGGTGAGGGGAACGGAGACGTTTAACCGCCAGGCATCTTGAGACGAACGCCGCGTCCA
>JAYTXL010000307.1:0-5116 GCA_043742955.1 Verrucomicrobiota bacterium
GTAGAGGAAGTGATATTCGTAGTAATAGGTGAAGTAACCCTCCATCTGGGCCGGATCCATGCCGCCGTAGGGTTGCGCGACGTAAATGGTCGGGATGCCCAAGGGCGGAAAGACATCACGCGCCATCCGCTGCAACGCGATCCACGCCCCCAGACAGACCGCAAGGCACAGCACGACCACCGTGATGGGGCGGCGCAGGGCGGTTTGAATGAGGTTCATCGAGACGGAATTAACACCCAGGGTTGGGCGGCGCGCAATGGCGATTTCAGTAATTCACAGAAAGCACTCAGCGGTGCCTGGCTGCCAGGGATTGGGCTTTCACGGGGTTAACGAAGGGGATGGCAAAAAGGGGTAATGAGCCGGAAGAGCGTGTGCATGACGGTTGAGATTAATCGTGCGTTCATAAGTTTCAATTTGAAATATCTGTTACATTCACTAACCTCCCACCCACAATGGTTCCGCACAAATGGTTACTCCTGCTCTATGGACTGCCCACCAAAAAGAGCGCGGCCCGGGTGAACCTGTGGCGTCAGCTCAAGAAATCGGGTGCGCTCGCGTTGAAGACTTCCGCCTCTCTCCTGCCCGACCAGCCGGCGCACCATGAACGGTTCCAATGGCTGGCGCAGCAAGTCCGGGACAACGGTGGCGAGGCCACCATCATCCGGGTCACGGAGATCGAAGGGCTTCCCCATCCCGAAATCATCCGCCAGTTCAACGAGGCGCGCGCGGCGGACTACGACGCGCTCCGCTCGGCGCTCAACGCCGCGCTGGCTCGGAAAAAAAAGCGGCGCGACGAAGGCCACGCAGCCGGGTTGGCGAAGCTGGCCCGCCAGTTCGAGGAGATCCGCAAGATTGATTATTTCGACTGTCCGCGTGCGCAAGACGTGCAAATGCTTTTGAAGCGGGCCGTTGGATTGCGAAGCGCCAAGTCCAGCGCGTCAACACAGTTGGCCGCAAACAAATTCACGGGGAAGACGTGGCTCACCCGCCCGCAGCCCGGTATTGACCGCGCGGGTTCGGCCTGGCTCATCCGCAAGTTCATTGACCCGAAAGCCCGGTTTGTCTTTGGCATCGACCCTGCGAAATTTCCCGACGCGATTCCCTACGACATGTTTGAAGTGGAGTTCTCCCATCATGGCGACGACTGCACTTTTGAAACTCTGGCCAAACGTTTCGGTATTGCGGACCAGGCGGTTTTGAAGATCGCGGAGATGGTGCATGACGCCGACTTGGAAGATGGAAAATATCAGAAGACGGAATGCCTCGGCATTGATCAAGTGCTGAAAGGGTGGGCCAAGAGCGACATGAGCGATGAAGAGCTATTGCTGCGTGGAAGGGAATGTTTCGAGGCGCTTTACCGGCAACTCCAGAAATGACCAAGGAAACCTCACCGACCGAAACCGCAGCCAAACCGTCCCGCCATCCCACTTTTGCCGAGGCGTTCCGGTTCTGGCTCAAGCTTGGGTTCATCAGCTTTGGCGGGCCGACGGGACAAATCGCCATCATGCACGCCGAGTTGGTGGAGGAGAAGAAATGGATCAGCGAGGCACGGTTTCTGCACGCGCTCAATTACTGCATGTTGCTGCCCGGCCCGGAGGCGCAGCAACTGGCTATCTATGTCGGCTGGTTGCTGCACCGGACCTGGGGCGGCATCGTGGCGGGGGCTCTCTTTGTGCTGCCTTCAATGTTTATTCTTTGGGGGTTAAGCCTGGTCTATGCCAGCTATGGCAACGTGAAATGGGTGGCCGCGGTGTTCGACGGATTGAAACCGGCGGTGTTGGCCATCGTGGTCGGGGCGGTGCTGCGTATCGGCGGGAAATCCCTGAAAAATGAAGCCATGTGGTCGATCGCCGCGCTGGCGTTTTCAGGCATCTTCTTTTTTCAGATTCCTTTCCCAGTAATCATTCTCGCCGCGGGCGTGGTGGGTTTGATCGGGGGACAGTATGGGAAGGACAAGTTTGCCGTCCTAAAAGGCCACGGCCCCAAAAGTTCCACCGTGACGATTCTCGGCGATGGCGATGATTCACCCGCCCACACGAAACCGTCATGGGTCCGCGCCGTAAAGGTATGCGGTGTTTGCCTGACCCTGTGGTGGCTGCCGGTGCTGGTGCTGGGCTTCTGGCTCGGCTTCGATCATCTGCTGGTCAAACAGGGGCTGTTTTTCAGCAAAGCGGCCATGGTCACGTTCGGCGGCGCGTATGCCGTGCTGCCGTACGTCTCACAGCAGGCGGTCGAGCAGTACGGCTGGCTGAACGCGGGACAGATGCTCGACGGCCTGGGATTGGCGGAAACCACTCCCGGCCCGCTCATCATGGTGTTGCAATTCGTCGGGTTTCTGGGTGGCTGGAAATTTCACGAACCACTCTCGCCGCTCACCACCGCCACCCTCGGGGCGTTCATCACAACCTGGACGACCTTCCTGCCCTGCTTCCTCTGGATTTTTCTCGGCGCACCGCATATCGAACAACTGCGCGGGAACGTGAAGCTCACCGCCGCGCTCTCGGCGATCACGGCGGCGGTCGTGGGTGTGGTGCTGAACCTGGCGGTATGGTTTGGTTTGAACGTGCTATTTCCCGACAATCAGCCTGCGAATTGGTTTGGCTTGGCCGTCTGCGCCATCGCGTTTGTCGGGATACAAAGCTTCAAATGGGGGGTCATCCCGGTCGTTCTCGGCGCCGGCGGATTGGGTGTGCTTTACCGGCTGGCCGTCTGATCCCGAGAACACATAAAGTTCACAAGGAACGGAAACCCCGCTCCTTGTCCGCCAGATGGCGCAGGGCAATCCGGCGTGACTTTTCGATGGAGGTGTCCAAGGCGTTCAGGAAGTCGGACTTGATGCTCAGTTCCCGCCAGACATCCGGCCCGAAAATGCTCGCCAGCCAGCTGATTTGCGCCGCCGTCGGTTTGCTGGATTGACTCATAAACTTTTGACTAAGATCGTTTCATTCGGCGGCCCAGTGCCGCTTGCTGGTGGGTTGGACGTGCGACGGTTTGGATTTATTGAAATAAATATGACTGGCTCGATGAGTTCGTGAATGAGTTCGCCAAAAAATTCGTCGAGCTTTCGGATGCCAAGGATGACGCCGTAGAACATATTTCGCATCTGTACGAAATGACCGCCCCGGAGGCGTTCGATCACGACGTGGACGATTCCATTTACAACGACCAGAATGACACGGGATCCGACAAAACGTGAAGTGGCGATTTACATTTCCAAAGGTGTTGCATCCCTCCCTTCAACAGGTTTATATTTTTGCGGTGCTGACACACACAACTCCCTAAACCATGAATCGCCGACAAATAGCACTCAAGCTGGTTTTGGTTGAACTTGGAGTTCCCGCCACGATGGATTCCTTTGACGACCGCTTGATTCTTCAAAAAGCGGTTTATCTGACGCAGCAAGCCGGTATTCCTCTCGGCTACCACTACTATTGGTATCTTCGTGGGCCATACTGCCGCGAATTGACAGCGGACGCATATACCACCCTAAGTGAAATTCCGGCTGGATGGAGTCTCGGTGATGATTCCAAGCAAAAACTCGCCAAGGTCAAACAATTTTTTGCTCTCTTGAAATCCCAACCTGATCCAGTCAGGGCTTTTGAATTATTCGCTTCGGTGCTGTTTGCGGTGGTCACCGGTCAAGCGCAAGCTGACGACGGCGCACGCATCACGCAGTTGATGCAAGTCGCTGGCAAGAGTTTCAGCGAGGGAGATGTCAATGAATCAATCAAAAGCCTGCGAGACCAAGGTTTCCTGCCCGCAACCTAAAATTGTCGTCGATAACGTCCACGGGGATATTCGGCCCAGCCATTTGGAATGGCAGGTCATTGATACGCCGTCTTTCCAGCGTCTCCGCAAATTAAAGCAGTTGCAAATGGGGTATCTGGTTTACCCCAACGCCACGCACACCCGCTTCGCGCACAGCCTTGGCGTTCTCAAGGTCATGCAGCGCGTTCTTGACTCGGGGGTCAAAGCCACCGAGGAGCAAAAGGAAGATTTGCGTCTGGCAGCATTGATGCACGACATCGGTCACTATCCGTATTCCCATCTGCTTGAAGGAGTGGATAAGGTCATCCTCACCGAGGAACGCATTGAGCCGGAAACACAAAAGTCTCCCTTGAGCGCAGGGCTGCCTTATCCCGACCATGAAGATGTCGGGCGCGAGATTATATCAAACCAGCCAGACCTGATTAAAATCCTTGGCAGCAAAGATCGCGCTGAACGCATTGGCCATTTGTTTGCCCGCACTGAAATGGCCGACCAGCAGTTGAGCAAGCTCATTCACAGCAGTCTCGACATGGATCGGCTGGATTATCTCATTCGTGACAGTCAGGCGACCGGTGTTCCTTATGGCTTGGTGGACATCAATTATCTCCTGAATCACGTCAAACAGAGTCCAACCGGCACCATCGGTATTTCCCACAAGGCGGTGGCCGCCGCCGAGCATTTGCTGCTCGCCCGCAGCTTTCTCTTTCGCGTCGTCTGCCAGCACAAGACTACTTATGGTTTTGAGGAAGTCGCCCGCCAACTCCTGCGGCGGCTGCGTGATCGCGCCCAAGCAGACGGCGAGGGTTATGGCATTCCCAAAGACGGTGCCGAGGTGCTGGCCATCGCCCGCTCGGAAAAGTTGCGCAGCTTCACAGATGCCTTTTTGGATGACATTTTTCTCAAGGCGTCAGCTAATGAAGAAAAAGACCCGCTCATAAAAAAACTCGCCACCAGTATCATCAGCCGCCGTCCACCGCGACTCCTCTGGGAAAAGCGCACGTTCCGCAAGCGTCAGGATGATCACAACGATGGCCACTTATTTCTCCAGCACTGCCAGCTGCATCTAAAGCAGCTCGTGGCGTCCAAGGGGCTTCAGGCTGGACAGTTTCTAATTTGTGATTTGAAACCCATCGGCTTTGAATCGCGCGGCTCCAGTATGTCCAAGGCCGAGGCTCGTAAGGCGCTGGATGAAAGTGAAGGCGAGGAAATGATCCGTGTTTTTGAAAAATCGGATTCGACCGAACCGATTGATATTGTGGACATCAAGCACAGCATTTTGCACGAGATAGGTTCCCATGTTTTTCGCACCTACCGGCTTTATGTTGTGCATCCCGAGGACAATCAAGAT
>JAYTXL010000308.1:0-20092 GCA_043742955.1 Verrucomicrobiota bacterium
GCCCCAGTCCGGCACCCACGTGTTCGTCGTTCCATGCCCCAACTCTCCCATCCCCGGCGCCGCCCGACTAGACGGGGTTAGTAACACGGATACGTTCAAGCGATGTAATGCCGGCTGATCAGATCGCTTTGAATCCAGAGCAGCTTCGAGAACGCGCGGATGGCGGCGGTCTTGAGGTCGCTGGGAATATCCAGACCCAGGATCGTGGCGTTGACGGCGTCGGCGACAAATCCGAGGAGCGCATTCATTTGCACCAGCGGCACCGCAATCTCGGGGTTGCCCGCCTTGGGAGTGTGCATTTTGCCCACCATGTCGAGGTAGGTGAGCATTTTGTCGTCGTAGGGCGCGGTGACCAGCCGCTCGAGGTAGCGCTGCAGATGATTTTTGCGGAAGGCGATTTGCGGGTGATCCATGGTGAGTGTTTCCAGCGTCAACGGCACTTCGCCCGCGTAGCCGGCCTGGCGGGGAAGGAAATGGCGCCAGGTGCAATCGTATTCGTGGAGCTTCTCGTACACCGCATCCACGAGTCCGGAGACTTTGGGGGCCAGCAGCGGCGCTGCGCCGTGAATCACTTTGATATCGTCGGCGCCGAAGCCAATGAATTCAGCCAGGAAGTTAAAGCGGTAACCGAGGTCGTTTTGCAGCCGTGTTTCGTCGATTTGTTTCATGGGATGGTGGATTAGGTTTGGGTCCGGTGGATGTGAATCATGGATTCGCCGGTTACCTTGACGGAGGCGGCGGCGGATTGGCTATCCGAATATTGTCCATAACCAACTTCTTTTTGGCCCGACTTTCGTGCTGGCCGCAATTGCAACCGAAAGTTTGTTTGCGCCAAAAATTGTGCAGACGAACCCGCTGATTTCGAGGAGGTTCTGGCCATGACGAATATTGGACACGCCCACACGCAAAACCCGGAGATCCTCGCCTGGGTCAGAAAAATGGCCGCCCTGTGCCAGCCGGCGCACGTTCACTGGTGCGATGGTTCGGAAACCGAGAAGGAATCATTGACCGGGGAAGCGGTGGCGCAGGGGATTCTGATCCAGCTCAACCAGGAGAAACTTCCCGGCTGCTATTATCACCGCTCCAATCCGAACGACGTCGCGCGGGTCGAGCAATGCACCTATATTTGCACGCCCACGCAAGAAGAAGCCGGCCCGACCAACAACTGGGCCGCGCCGAGGGAGATGTACCAAAAACTCAACGGCCTCTGCGAGGGCGCGATGGTGGGCCGCACGATGTACGTTGTGCCTTACCTGATGGGGCCGCTGGGCTCACCCATGACCAAGGTGGGACTCGAGTTGACCGATTCAATCTACGTCGTGTTGAGCATGCGCATCATGACCCGCATGGGCAAAGTGGCTTATCAGCATCTGGGCGACAGCGGCGATTTCAACCGCGGCCTGCATTGCATGCTGGATGTGAATCCGGAGCGGCGTTACATCTGCCACTTTCCCCAGGACAATGCGATTATTTCCGTCGGTTCGGCCTATGGCGGCAACGTGTTGCTCGGTAAAAAGTGTTTCGCGCTCCGCATCGGCTCCTACCTGGGCCGCAAGGAGGGCTGGCTCGCGGAGCATATGATGATCCTCGGGGTCGAATCGCCCTCCGGCGAGAAAACCTTCGTGGCCGCGGCCTTTCCCAGCGCCTGCGGCAAGACGAATTTCGCCATGATGGTGCCCCCGAAACATTTTCACGGCTGGAAAATCTGGACGGTGGGCGACGACATCGCCTGGATGAAACCCGGGGCGGATGGCCGCCTGCACGCCATTAATCCGGAGGCGGGTTATTTTGGCGTGGTGCCGGGAACAAATTTCAAATCGAACCCAAACGCCATGCACACGATGGCGCGCGACACGATCTACACGAACGTCGCCCTGACCCCGGACCTGGATGTGTGGTGGGAAGGCAAGGATGGCGAGCCGCCCGCGGAATGCCTGGACTGGCGGGGTAACCCGTGGACACCCGAGTCGAAGGAGAAAGCTGCGCATCCGAATAGCCGCTTCGCCGCGCCGATGGCCAACAATCCCATGCTGGCGCCGGAGGTGAACGACCCAAATGGTGTGCCGATCAGTGCCATTATCTTCGGGGGCCGCCGGCCAACGACCATGCCGCTGGTGTATCAGGCGTTTAATTGGATTCACGGGGTTTACATCGGGGCCACGATGGGCTCGGAAACCACGGCGGCGGCCGCTGGCGCAGTGGGTCAGGTGCGCCGCGATCCCATGGCCATGCTGCCGTTTTGCGGCTACAACATGGGGGAATACTTCCGGCATTGGATTAACATGCGGAAGCTCATCAAGTTTCCTCCGCGGATTTTTCATGTGAACTGGTTTCGCCAGGATGAGCAGGGCGATTACTACTGGCCGGGCTTTAGTGAAAATAAGAGGGTGCTCAAGTGGATCGTGGATCGCTGCCACGGGCAGGCCGACGCCAACGAGACCCCGCTCGGCTGGGTGCCCGGAGCCAAGAGTTTCGATCTCACCGGCATGACCGGCTTCACGCACGCGCGGCTGGAACAGGCCCAGCACATCAACGTCGAGGAGTGGCGCCGCGAACTTCTTTCACAGGATGAACTGTTCATGAAGCTCTACTCGGACCTGCCCAAGGAGTTGATCTTCCAGCGCGAGCTGCTCGTGGCGCGGCTTTAAGCCGGAACGAACCAGGGGCAGCCGAAGCGAAACCGCAGATGGATGCAGATAAACGCAGATGAAAACAGACGACAGAGGAGCCGAAATTGCGTCACCCTTCGGTGGATATTTACGGGCACCACTTGCCGCTCTCCCATCTGCGTTCATCTGCGTCCATCTGCGGTTTCGCTTCGGTTTCGTCGGCATGGTTCCGGCTTAACCTGCGCGACAGCGTCTTGGACTGCGCGCCACCGATTTCTGGAAAGCCTACGACGCGTGGAAGAAGCAGTAAGTGGTTAACCCCGCCGTTCCAGCGTCATGCGGAGGCCGTGCTTGGGGCGGAGCGTGATGCGTGGCTGCGGTTCCACCGGGTGACCGGGTACCAGTCGCATGCGCCAATGCTGCGCAATCGTGGCCAGCAAAAGAATCCCTTCCATCCACGCAAACGATTCGCCAATGCAAACGCGTCCGCCGCCGCCGAAAGGGAAGTAGGCGAACTTGGGCAACCGGGTCTTCGCTTCCGGGGTCCAGCGCTCCGGATCAAAACGAAGCGGCTCCGGGAAATAAAGCGGATTGCGGTGCGTGACATACTGGCTGCAAATCACGATGGAACCGGCCCGGATCGTGTAGGGGCCCAGCGGTTGGTCGGCGAGCGCGCGCCGGCCAATCACCCAGGCGGGCGGAAACAGCCGCATGGATTCCGCCAGCACCATCTCGGTATACGGGAGTCGCGGCAGATCGTGAAAAGTGGGAAGACGATTTAGTAGAACCGCGTCCAACTCGGCGTGGAGCTTGGTTTCCACCGCAGGATTTTGCGACAGGAGATACCACGTCCACGCCAGGGCGTTGGCGGTGGTTTCATGGCCCGCCAGAAAAATCGTCATGGCCTCGTCGCGGACTTGTTTGTCGGTCATGCCGCCGCCGTCGCCTTCCTCGTCCTGGGCCGCGAGCAGCATGGACAGCAAATCCCCGCGGTCAATTCCGCTGGTGCGATGTTCCTGAATCATCCGGAAAATCGTGGCGTCGAGCCGCTCCGCCGCCTGTTGAAACCGCAGATTGGCCGGCAGCGGGAATTTTTGCAGCAGCCCGGTGTACGGGAGCATGACCCGGTTGAACAAACTCAAAATGGTGGTGAGCGCCTCGCCGATTTCGCGTGACTCCGCCTCCACGTCGGCGTCGAACAACGTCTTGCCGACAATGGCGAGCGTGAGCCGGTTCATTTCCTCGGCGATGTCCACGGTCGCGCCGTTTTGCCAGCGTTCCCGTGTGCGTGCGGCGTAGTCGGTCATCACCGCGCCGTAACCGATGATGCGCTGGCGATGAAACGCGGGCTGTGCCAGCCGCCGCTGGCGGCGGTGATGTTCGCCTTCGCTGGTGAGCAGGCCTTCGCCCAGAAAACGCTTGGCGACTTGGAGTGCGCGGCCTTTCATGAAGTTGTGCTGGTGGGTGACCAGCACGTCGCCGATGTACTCCGGATGGTTCAGCAGGAAAATGCGCTGCGGCCCGACCTTAAACGAGGCGATCTCGCCGTAGTCCTCGCCGAGTTTCAGGAAGAATTTCAACGGATCGCGCCGCAATTCAAAGAAGGAGCCGACGAACGGCTTGCCTTTCGGGCCGGGTGGACAAATGGCTGAGCTCATGGTTCAAAGGTGCACTGACCCGGGTCGGTATTGTTCAACCACGAATGGACACGAATGCACACGAATAAAGGTCGGGGTCGATCAGACTTGGTTGCAAACCGCGAAGGGTCGCGCAAGGAGAGATCCAACGGACGGCAAGCGTTCGTGATCTGTGTTTCTGAATCGCGTAGCGCAGCCGTCCTCGGCTGCGAGTTCCTGCGGTGTCTCGCCGGCAGGAGCAACGCCTCGCGGGACGCTCGGAAAACTCGCAGGCGGGACGCCCGCGCTACGTGGATTCCTGTCCATTCGTTGGTTGCCCCTGCGGTGTTTAAGTTGGCCTGCATCGGCCTGCCAACGGGTCAGCGAGGCAATGGCACGGCCTCGTCGATGAGCATGATGGGAATGTCCTGGCGGATCGCGTAGAGGAATTGGCCGTCGTCGCGAACTAATCCACCGTCGATCTTTTCCTGCACCGGTTGGCCGGCCCGGTTGCGTAATTGGCCGGCTTCGATCTGCTTATTTAAAGATACAAGCACGGACGCCTCGGCCAGCGCCAGGCCTTGGTGCGTCTCCGGGCAGCAGAGGATTTTTAGGAGTTCGGGATCAATCATAACGGCGTCACAGTTTCACGGCCCTGATGGCGGCTTCGTAAATCTGCTTCAATGGCAGTTTCGTTTGCGCGGCCAGTTGTTTGCACGATTCAAATTCCGGCGAGACCTGCACCACCTGGCCGTCCAGCTTTCCGATTTTCACCGTCACTTCACCCTGCGGCAGCTTAACTGTGATGAACTCGCGTTTGAGTTTTCGGCGCGCGCTCAGGTGGCGGCGCACGCCGAACGCACTCGTCTCCCGCAGCATCAACTCAGTGAACTTGTCCGTATCGTTCTCGGTACACAGGACCGTCAGCAGCACACCGGGCCGGTTCTTTTTCATTTGAATCGGCGTGTGAAATACATCGAGCGCGCCGGCGGCCAGCGCCTGTTCGACAAAGTGGCCCAGCACCTCCGCATTCAGGTCGTCGAGGTTGGTTTCCAGCACGGCAATCGTGTCGGTTTCCCAGTCGTGCTTCGATTCCGCGGCCGGAAGGATTCTGGATTCTGGATTCTGGATTCTGGATTCCTGCAGCTCCCCGATCACCGCCCGCAGCACATTCGGCCGCGTTATATTGTCGCGCGTTCCAAGGCCGTAGCCGACTTTTTCCGCGCGCAATCCCTGCATCGGCCCGAAGGCTTCCACGAACTCGGCCAACAACGCCGCGCCCGTGGGGGTGACTAACTCGTTTGGTTCGTCGCACTGGCTCAAGGAGACGCCGCGTGCGCCGAGGATCTCCAGGGTGGCGGGGGCCGGAATTGGAAAACGTCCGTGCGCACATTGAATCCAGCCCGTGCCTTCAACCACCGTACCGGCCAGGACGCGCGGGCGACCCAGCAATTCCAGACACAGGCACGCGCCCACGATATCGACAATGGAATCCAGCGCGCCGACTTCGTGGAAATGCACTTCGTCCGGCGGGTGCCCGTGAATCTTGCCCTCCGCCACCGCGATCCGGTGGAACACCGCGACGGCCTTTTGCTTCACCCAATCAGAGAGCAAACTGTCGGCGATAAGCCGCCGGATTTCGGCAAAGTTGCGACTGTGCCCATGCGAGGGTTCGTGATCGTGGTCATGATCGTGGTGCGCATGGGGCTCAGCATGACTGTGCTCGTGGTCGTGCGTGTGCCGGGTGCTGTCGGCACGGGTGTGTTCGTGGGCCGGGCAAGGCTCAGCCGTGAGGTGCACGTCGAATTTTACGCCTTCGAGGTTGCATTTTTGTTGGCGCGCGGCGTGCAGGTGGTAACCATCCAATCTCAGTTTGGCCAGTTCGATTTCCAATTGGTTCAGGCTGACACCGAGGTCGAGCATGGCGCCGATGAACATGTCGCCGCTGACGCCGCTGAAGATGTCGAGGTAAAGGGTTTTCATTTCGCGAGCGCATTGATCTGGCTGGCGGCGTAGCCGGCGCCGAAGCCGTTGTCGATGTTCACCACCGTGACGCCGCTGCCGCAACTGGTCAACATCCCCAGCAACGCCGCAATACCGCCGAAGTTTGCGCCGTAACCGATGCTGGTCGGCACCGCAATCACTGGTTTGGCGACCAGTCCGGCGACGACGCTGGGCAGGGCGCCTTCCATCCCGGCGACGGCCACGATCACATTGGCTGATTGAATGGTTTCCAATCGGCACAACAGCCGGTGTAAGCCGGCCACGCCGACGTCATGAATACGTTCGACGCGGTTGCCCATTATTTCCGCGGTGAGGGCGGCTTCCTCGGCCACGGGCAGATCGCTGGTGCCGGCGCAGAGCACCACGATGGTGCCGGGCCGTTTGGATAAGGGCTTTTTTTCAATCGTCACGCAGCGCGCGGCTTCGTGATGGACGGCGTGTTTAAAAACTTTCCGCAGGGCGCGCGCATGTTCCGGGGTGATGCGAGTGATCAACGCTTGCTCGCTTTGTTCGCAAATCTTCACTGCGATCTTCACGACCTGGCCGGGAGTCTTGCCGGCGCCATAGATCACTTCGGGAAAGCCTTTGCGCAGCGCGCGGTGGGTGTCCACCTGGGCAAATCCGAGGTCGGCCAGTGGCGCCGCCTGAAACGCGTGGAGCACTTGCTCGCGGGTGGCTTGTCCGGCGCGGAATTGTTCCAGCAGGGCAATGGCTTTATCGGTCGTCACGGTTCGATGATGCCATGGTGCGCAGAATTTGAAACTGTAAATCCATCGGTGGCTGAACCGCGTTTTATTTGGGGGAGGCGGGCGTGGCCGCGAGACGCGGCCAAAACACACCGGCGGGGCGCCGGTGCTAAGCCGGAACAATTCAGTTGGGAAAGAAGACAACCGCAGATGGACGCCGATAAACGCAGATGAAAACGGACGATAGAGGAGCCGAAGTTGCGTCACCCTTCGGTGAATACTTACGGGCACCACTTTCGGCGATCCCATCTGCGTCCATCTGCGTCCATCTGCGGTTGCGCTTCGGTTTCGTCGGCATCGTTCCGGCTAAGTGGGGCAGATATTCACTGGGGGGGCGGGTTTCGGATCCTTGGTTTCAGGATCGGCCGAAACCTTATTCTTCGACGCCTCGACTTTGATGTAGTGGAGGACGACGGGAGCCAGAATCATACCCGGCACCCCCAGGAGTTTTTCGCCGACGACGAGGCCGAGCAGGGTGAGCCACATGGGGTTTTTGATGCGGTCGCCGATGATTTTGCTGTTGAGGAAGTATTCGAGTTTGTGGACGACGACCAGGAAGACGAGTGAGCCGAGCGCAAGAGTGGGCGACACGGTGAGCGCGACGCCGACGATGAGCGTGTTGCTGACGAGGTTGCCGATGATCGGCAACAGGCCGCAGAGGAAGGTCAGCGCGATGACTATGCTGGCGTGGGGCAGGCCAACGGCAAAGACGTAGATCGCGGTCAGCGCGGTGTTAATGGCCGAGATGATGATTTGCGCCCCCATGACGGTAGTGAAGCTGTCGTAAAAAGTGCGAACGCGCTCAGCGATCGCGGCGCCGGTGAGCGAGTAGAGATTGTCCTTCGCGATGTGTTGTTCGTGGCGGAGATCAAACTTCGCGTTGAGGAACATGCTAACGGCGACGACGAGTCCGATGATCAGTTCAGCGAGCTCCACGGTGGCGAATCGGACGAAGCGGCCAACGCGCGCGGCGTCCTCCTTGACAGCGTCCATCGCCATGGCCTTGAGGCTGGCGTAGTCGCTGAAGGGCATTTCGATGCCCTGTTGCTCGGCCAGTCCGAGCGCGATCGGGATGGTGGTGGCGGCGATCTGGGGCAGTGCGACGTAGGCCCGGTTCAAGAAAAAGACCAGCAGGTAGCCGGTGAGGAGCACCACGATGAGAAACAGGCCGACCGCCGTCCACTTGGTGCGGCCGTGGTCGAGTTTGTTCAGCGCGAAAGAGGCAAAGAGCAGGGTGAGGAACGGCGTCGCCAGATGGAGCCAGCCGACCAGCACCAGAAGCAGAAACATGAACGCATAGGAGAGCCGCGCCGGTTTACTCATGTTCGCGACGCTACCAAGGCGGCCCTTCGCGCGAAAGTTTATTCACGGGGTGGAGGTGGGGGCGCCGTTGCTGCGCCGGATTTGTCTTGGAGGTGGACGTGATGAAAAAGCCGGTGCCGGTTTCGCAACAGGTACCACACAATGATGACATTCAGGATCAGGACGACAAAAATCGTGAGGGTGAAGTGTTTGGTTAACTCGTAGACCTCAAAGGGGATCAAGAAGCCCGACTCCGCCGCCGTCAGGGTCGCCGCCCACGTGTGGCGCAGGATCAGACCGGTGGCTTCGGTGAGGGAAAGCAGACCGTACAGGAAGGTGCCTGCCGCCACCCAGAGCAGGTCGACTTCCTTGACCTGCGCGATTTTGGCCGCCAGGTTCAGAAAAAACTTCCGGCTCCCGTCAATGTGGAGATACCGCAGCAGGTGGCTGTACTCCAGATTCAGGTCGTTGTCCGAAAGCGTATAGAATCCAATCGAAATCGCCACAAACAGCAGCCCTTTGAACAGCTTGATCGCGATGATCGCGTCCAGCGTCAGTTCCGGCTTCTTTTTTGTGTCGGTGGAGGCAGCCATCTAGCCAATCCTTGCCTGCAACAACGAAAGCAGTTCGCTGATTTTCACCCGCTCCTGTTTCATCGTGTCGCGGTCGCGCAAGGTCACGGTGTCGAGTAATTCTGGTTTCTCACCCAACGTGTCGAAATCAATCGTGACGCCGAACGGCGTGCCTGCCTCGTCCTGGCGGGCATAACGTCGCCCGATGGCGCCGGCGTCGTCGTAGAAGACCGTCAGGTGAGGGCGCAGCAAATCGCGAACCTCCTGCGCCTTCTTTACCAATTCCGGCTTGTTCTTCAGCAGCGGGAACACGCCGACCTTGATGGGGGCAATGCGCGGATGGAACTTCATTACCACGCGCGTTTCGGATTTGCCCTTGTCATCGGTGGTGGTGACTTCGGTGTAGGCATGGCACAACAGCGCGAGAATCAGCCGGTCCACGCCCGCCGAGGGTTCGATGACGTGCGGGATGTACTGACCTTTCGCGAGTCCGTCGGAGTCGTCTTTCGCCTGCTGCGCGGCTTTGGTGCGGTCCGGCTCGACTTTGGAAAGATATTTCAGCCGCGCCTGATGATAGCGCTCGCGCAGTTCGGTCTGCTTTTCCGGTGCGAGCTTGCCCCAGGCAGTCCGGAGTTCCTCGTCGAACACGCCCATCGTCTTGCCGGAAAACCGCGCGTGCTGGCTCAAATCATAATCGCTGCGCGCGGCGATGCCCTCGAGTTCTTCGCCAATCAATTCTCCCTGCTCGTCGCGTTTGCTGAAGGGGAATTTGAACAGGATGTCCACGCAGGCACGGGCATAGTGCGCCAGTTCCTCTGCCGTCTGGACGTGGAAGCCGAGCGTGCTGCGCGTGAGGCCGATGCTTTCGTAGAAGCGGATGCGCTCGGCGACCCAATACTGATGCCACATCTTCCAGCCCCAATTCGGCTGCGGCTCGCCGGGGTGCCCGTTCACTGTTTCACTGTTTACTGACCCACTGATCACTTCCACCGCCTCATCCGGCTTGATGAAGAACTCCACCTCCATCTGCTCAAATTCGCGGGAGCGGAAGATGAAGTTGCGCGGCGTGACCTCGTTCCGGAATGCTTTGCCGACCTGGGCGATGCCGAATGGCACGCGTTGGCGAGAAGTTTCGAGGACGTTCTTGAACTGCGCAAAGATGGCTTGCGCGGTTTCGGGGCGGAGATACGCGACGTTGTCCTCGTCGGCGACAGGACCGACGTAGGTTTTGAACATCAGGTTGAAGGGGCGGGGTTCGGTGAACTGCGCACCGTTCTCGGGATTGAAGCGCTGAGAGTTTTCAACTTTCTCTGTGCGCTCGCCGAGTAGGATCGGATCTTTAACCCCTCGCTGCATAAAAAACTGGAGAGCGACCTTGCGAGCACTTTCCGGTGGTTTTCCAGGCGCAAGGAGTGCACCAAATTCAGATTCAGCTAACGTTCCAATCACATCTTCAACTGCCGAATAAAGCTTATCTACTTCTGTTTCATCAAAGCTCACTTTTGCTGTCACGAGCGACTCTCGAACACGGTCATGGAGTTCAGTACGGGATTTTGCGGCTCCAACGGAACTAACCACTTTTTCTTTATTCCACTGGTCACTTCGCACTTGAAACTTCAGCGCAGCCATCTGTAGTGCTTCAAACGAAACCGCGCCCCAAAACCGAACTACTGTTCCACTTTGCGGCTCGATTTGATCTGCTCGAAATCGTTTTTTCGTGAGCAGGCAATCACACATTGGATCGCTGAACGTGTCCACGTGCCCGCTGGCGCGCCAGATTTGCGGGTGCATGATGATGGTGGCTTCGAGGCCGACGACATCTTCCCGGTGGTGGACGATGGTTTTCCACCACGCGTCCTTGACGTTGCGCTTGAGTTCGGCGCCGAGCGGACCGTAATCCCAAAAACCATTGATGCCCCCGTAAATTTCCGACGATTGGAAAACCAACCCGCGCCGTTTACAGAGCGAGACGATCTTTTCCATTAAAATATTTTCTTTGGGTTCGGCCATAGAGTGGTCGAGTTTTCGCAATCTCATGGCTGAAGTCAAGGAGGCGGCAGAAATTGTCGGAACTTAATGGAAATGTCCGCTTGGTAGTTTAGCGGGTGGTTGGAATAATCTGGGAGATATTGTGAACTGGAAAAATCCAAACTTAACGGACACTTCGGCGGCACCTCGTGATTGCCGGAGGCCGAAGTATATCGGTTCCGGCAGAGCGAAGGAAGCTCTAGCCGGCTGACCATTTCCTGGTTGGCGCCCTCAGTCAGTAGCCGAAGCCCCTTGGTCCCGCATTCAGCGGCGCAGCCGTTCGCGCTGGGCTTTTCGTCCCGCAGCCGTGGAGGAAGAGGTCCACCAGTGCGTCCGCGTGCGCGGGCGTGAGCCAGGCAGCGGCATTGGAGAAACGGGCCAACGCGTTAATGTGCTGATCCATGAGGCAGCAGAACGCCAGCGCGAGTGCCGCGTCGTCGCCACCGCGAATCTCGCCACCGGCCAGGCCGACGCGCATCACCCGCACAACCTGCGCGAAGCGGCGCGTGGTGTGCGCTTCCATGAAGCGGCACAGTTCAGCGATGGGCGGGCCGTAGTGGGTCTGGAACATCACGCGCGGGATGCGCGGGTCGCGTGCGCTGCCCGCGAAGGAGATGCGAATCATCCCGCGCAGTCGCCCGGCGCAGGTGTGTTCACTGGCAAAGATGGCTTCCCACGCCCGCTCGCTCGCCTCGTAGATACCGCCGATGAGTTTGCGGAACAACGCCTCCTTGTTTTTGTAGTGGTGATACAGCACCGGCTTGGTGACGCCAGCGGCGCGGATGATATCGTCGGTCGTCGCGGCGGCGTAGCCTTTGTCGGCAAAGAGCGTGAGCGCCGCATCGAACAGGCGCGCGGACGTGTCGGTCGCATCGGCGGCGGGCGGGCGACCGGGGGCGCGCCGCTTTTTGCGTGGCGTGGTGCGAGGCGTGGCCGGGCGGTTCATTTGGTCGGCCCCACTTTCGCGCGCGGCTGCTGGAGGTCGTGCTGAAGATTGTTAAAGATGGTGTGGATGGTGTCCTCGGTTTTCTCCGATGTGATGAGGAAGAAGCAAAAGAGCATCTCGTTCAACGTGCCGTCGCCCCACGTCACGTGGCGAGGCGGGCGGCTGGGATTGCTCGGATTGCCGTTGCTGTTGTCGAAGCGCGCCTCCACATCGAGCCGTGTCCCGGCGGGAAGGTGGAACGGGCGATCGTAGTAGTATTCGTCCTGCCAGTTGTAATTCCACTGCGGCACTTCGATGAGCGTCCGGCGCGTGCCGTCGGGCAGCGTGGCGGTGACCGTCATGGATTTGCCGAGCAAGTGCATGTGCGGCACGACCCCGACCATGATGATATCGCGCGGCAACGTGTAGCTCGTCTGGCGGCGGTAGTCCGCTGCGCCCGCCGGGATGTCCATTTCGTAGTTGGCCAGCCACAAACTGCCGACGAGTTTCGCGGGTTCCTTCAGCGACTCGGCCACGGGCTTGTTCACAAAGTAGATGCCGATCTCGCTTTGATCGGTTTCCATTTTGCCGGTCGGGTGATAGTGCATTTGAACCACGAGGTCGCTTCCCTTTTTTAAATAGCGACCCATGCCACCCGGCAGGCGCCGCGCGGTGTTGCCGACACTCCAACCGCCAAGCGCGCCGCTCGGAAGAAAACCAGGACCACCGAATTTTTCGTAGCCTGGCTCCGGCGTCGCAGCGTCGAGTTTCCGGGCTGTGCCCTTGTCGTCGAGAAAGAGGACGGCGTGATGCACCACGCGGGCGTTGCCCGGATGAAATTCGATGGCCGCCACGAGCCGGTCTTCCTTGAGCGGAATCGGGATGACGAAATTCTGCAAAATGTCTGCGCCGTCCGCGCGCACGGTGAACGGCTCGGTCATCTTCACCACCAGGTCGGGCTGGCCGAGCCGCCAGCCGTTGGCGAAGCGCGGTGCGGGGGGCAGGTCCGCGGCATTTCCCTCGGGTGCTCCCGCCGCCGCCCAGTCGTGCAGCAACGTCACCTCGCGTTCCGTGAGCCAGCGCTCGCCGACGAACCGCTCATGCTCTCCCGAGGGCATCCACGGGGGCATCACGCGCTCGCCCGTCACGCGGGCAATCTGCTGCGCACGCTTGGCCGTCTGCGCGAAGTTCGTCAGCGGAAACGGCGCGACCTGACCTTCACGATGACAATTCAAGCAACGCGCGAACACAATCGACGCGATGTTCCGGGTGTAAGTCACCGCCGCCGCTTTGCCGCCCGGCTTCGGCTCGGCCTCGAAGTAACAACCGACCGGCTTGGTTACAGCCACCGGCGGGGCCTTCCCCGCGAGCACGGCGTTCAGCGTGTCCGCGAGGAAATACTGGTCCACCTGCGCCCGGCGCCGCCCGATGGCCTCAAACGCATTGTCGATTGCTCCGCGATAAACCTGCTTTCCGGCCGCATCGAACACAAACGCCTCCGGCACGTGCGTCGGCTTCAGCGCCCCCGCCACCATCCGCGCCGAATCGTGCAGGATGGGAAAGCCCGCTTTCCACTCGGCGAAATGCCGCCCGGCCTCCGCGCGCGTCACCGTCGCATCCGACCACACGCCGAACAGCTCGACGCGCCCGCCCGGCCGGCTGAACTGCGCCGCCAACCGGTTCAGTGCCGGGATGCTTGCCTGCGACACCGGACACTCGCTGCTCAAGAATACAAACACGCGAACCCGCTGTTCGTCATTCTGCTCCAATGAATGAATATTCCCGTCGAAATCGAGCAGGGGCAGGAACGAGTGGGCGAGCGCACAATGTATCCAGGATACAAAAAGCAGGGCAAGAATCCCGCGCGTAGAACGATTCATCGTTCGAATATACTGTTAGGTATATTAGTGTCAACGGCGGATATTTTAGGTGGGTTTACTCCCGCGGCAAAGCACTTGCTAAATCGGTTTTAAGTGGTGTGCCTTCGCCCTTCGCGATGGCCGCCACCGACTTCCACCGGTAACGCGGTTGGGTTGTCCTGGTTTATGTTGCCGATGCAACAAAGGGTTGTCCTGGGTCGGGCGCGTTCGGACGTCGGCAATTGCCGGCGGGCGCAATTAATTTCCTGTTCGGTAGCACCCTTCGATATAGGCAGCCACCCTTGGGTCATGCTTCCTGGGATTAATGAAGCTGACTGGCATCGGTTCGGGTGCTCGTCCAGTGGCTGACGCCCTCGCTGGCTGGCGGGAAAGATTCACCCGCCATCGGGGACGGGAGGGGCGTGTCAGGATAGGATCCGCACAAGCCAGTCCGGATGGAGCTTCAGCTGCAGGAATCCGGCCGCCGCCATGAGGATGCCCAGGGCGCCAAATACCCACGCCAGCACGAGCAGCCAACGCCGGTTGGAGAGTGAGGCGGTGGCCAGCACGCACATCGCGATCGACAGTGCGCCGTCCGACAAATCGAACTGGTCGTCCCGGAAGTTGAGCTGGTCATATTCACGTTCGAAGGCGCGCGCCTTGTCCATCAACGCCTTCTCCTCGCGCTGGTAGCGGGCGATGTTCTGCTCGTGACGCTGGAGCAGGGCCCCGAATTGTGGCGCGGTGTTGGTGGGCGCGATGAGTTGCAAGGCGGTGAGCTGTGAAACACTGGCCTCGGCAAGGTGGTGTTTCATTTTCTTCGCTTGGTATTCACCCCATGTATCCACGGCGTTGACCTTCGCCAGCTGCATCGCCTGCACGATGTTGTCGTCCTTGACCTTCGTAATGCCCATGAAAGCGGCCAGTACAGCCAGGGTGATGGCGATCAGACTGTTGAGCCGCTCCCTGGCCAAATCCGGAGCAGGTGTTTCGGGACTGGTAGTTTGCATCAAACGACGCTCCGGTTCGGTGTTGCTGGAATCACCCGACATTTTGGAAGTTAATATGGGGGGGCGTGACGGCTGGGGCAAGGATGATTGCACGCGATGGTTCAAGGGCAGGCGTTTGAGGGCGCATCGCCATGCCCCCCATCACCTCAAATTCTCGGAACGGTCCAAAGTCAAATCACCCCTGATTTCATGGCTGTTCATTGGTGTTGAGCGGTGGTTGAACGGCCGTGGGCCTGGCTGGTGGATTCCGAGCTCACCCCATTTCAAGCTTGCCTTTTCGACCCGCTTCTAAAAGATTCGCCGCCTTATATGAATTCAGAAGAGACACAAACCGCCCGGCTGTATGCGTTTTTGGGTTGGCTGGACCGGAACAAAAAGCGGTTGATTTACGCAGCCGTGGTGGTGGCCGTGGTGAGTTCAAGTTGGTACGTCTATGATTACCTCCGGGCGCAAAAGGAATTGCAGGCTGGCGCGGCGTTGCTCGGCTTGCACAAAATGCCCGAGGGCACCGGAAAAGCCCCCCCGCCCGCAGCGGCGGCTTATCTTCAGGTGGCGGGGGATTACCCCGGCACCAGTGCGGCGGAACAGGCGATGTTGTTGGCCGGCACAGCCCTGTTCACGGAAAATAAATTCAAGGAAGCCCGGGACAAATTTCAGGAGTTCACCACCAAGTACGCCGACCAGGTCGATAGTCCAATGCTCGCGGCCGCCGCTTTGGGAAAGGCGGCCTGTCTCGACGCGCTCGAAAAAACAAAGGAGGCGATCGAGGAATACGAGCAGGTGATCAAGACTTACCCCAACGATCCCGCCGCCGCGCAGGCAAAATTGGCAACCGCGTACTTGTACGAGGTCAAGGAACAGCCCGAGCAGGCGTTGAAACTCTATAACGAATTGGCCCCCTCGGACGGATCGTTGGACCGTCCGAGTCTCTGGACCCGTGAGGTCGAGCCGCGGCGGGAGCAATTGCTCCTGAAGCACCCGCTATTGGCAGCCTCGATTTTGAACGCAATCCCCAAACCCATCAAAGCCACCGTTCCGCCAAAAGTCACCGTGACAAAAACCAACGCCTCTCAAGTCCTGCCGAAAGTGCCAGCCGCATCCAAAGCCGGTGCGACGACCAATAGTGCCCCGCGATTGTTTAACGCCGCTCCGGCCCCCAAGAATCCGTGACCAAGCCGAAGCCGGACCTCCGCCAGGCGGTGCGCCGGGGAAGCTTTTGAGCCAAACGAATTGTTCATGAAATTAACCATCATCGGCACGGGTTATGTTGGTCTGGTGACGGGCGCCTGTTTCGCGGAGGTGGGGCATCACGTCATCTGCGTTGATAACGATGCGGCGAAGGTGAAGTTGTTGCAGGGGGGCGGCATTCCGATTTACGAGCCAGGCCTGGCGGAGTTGGTCAGGAAAAATGTGGCCAGCGGTCGGCTCCAGTTCACGGCGAGCACTCCGGAAGGAGTCGAGAAATCCGACGTCATCTTCATCGCCGTGCCGACTCCGCCCCTGGCGGATGGCGGGGTGGACTTGAGCTTCATTGAAAAGGTGGCGCGGGAAATCGCGCTGGCGCTGACGAGCTACAAGATCGTGGTGGACAAGAGCACGGTACCCGTGCGCACCGGCGATCAGGTGGCCGAAACGATCAAGCGCTACAACAAGGCGCGCGTTGATTTCGATGTGGTCAGCAACCCGGAGTTTTTGCGCGAGGGTTTTGCGGTCGCGGATTTGATGCGCCCGGACCGCATTGTCATTGGGGTGCGCTCGCAGCGGGCGGTGGCGGCGATGAAGGAGGTTTACGCGCCTTTCAACGCCCCCATCATCGTGACCGACATCAACTCGGCGGAGTTGATCAAACATGCCGCGAATTCGTTCCTCGCCCTGAAGATCAGCTACATCAACGCCATCTCCATCATTTGCGAGGCCTCCGGCGCCAACGTGCAGGAAGTGGCCAATGGCATTGGCATGGACGTGCGTATTGGCCGGCGGTTTCTTGATGCCTCGCTGGGCTTTGGCGGCAGCTGTTTTCCCAAGGATTTAAGCGCTTTCATTCAAATCTCCAAGCAGCTGGGCTACGATTTCACACTTTTGACCGAGGTGCAGCGAATCAACACCCAACAGATGGACCGGTTCGTCAAGAAGATCGTCGATACGCTCTGGGTGCTTAAAGATAAGAAAATTGGCGTGCTCGGCCTCGCTTTCAAACAGAACACTGACGACGTGCGGATGTCACCGGCCATTGAGCTGTGTCAGCGGCTGCAAAAAGAAGGCGCCATCCTGCGCGTGCACGATCCCAAGGCGATGGATAAAGCCCGGGCGATTTTAACGGATGTGACCTATGTGTCCGACATGAATGAGGTGGCGGAGGGCTGTGACGCTCTGGTGATCGCCACGGAATGGCCCGAGTTCAAGCAACTCGATCTCGAGCGGGCCCGCAAAGCGTTGACTCATCCGATCCTCTTTGATGGCCGAAACCTTTTCGAATTGCAGGAGATGGAGCGCTTGGGGTTCATCTACAAGAGCATTGGCCGGTAAGTTCTGAAGCCTGGGGTGTGAGCCATGAAGCGCCTCGAAACCGGTGAGCCGACTTCCGTTTCTGCTCCCCCTTTATTCTCCCCTACCGAGACCCCGGTTGAGGTTGCTGCGGGTTTGATTTTTCGCGCGGGGAAGCTGCTGATCACGCAACGGCGACCCCAGGATCACTTGGGGGGATTGTGGGAGTTTCCCGGGGGCAAGCGAGAGCCGGGGGAGAGCTTTGAACAGTGTCTGCGCCGCGAACTTAGCGAAGAATTAGGGGTCGAGGTGGTCGTGAACGAACTGCTGGATTCCATCCGCCATTGCTATCCAGAAAAGACCGTGGACCTGCGCTTCTTCCGGTGCACCTGGCGGCGCCACGAACCGCGCGCCATCGGTTGTGCCGCCATTGCCTGGGTTGGTCCGGCGCAGCTGGGGGAGTATGCGTTTCCGGCCGCTGATGCCCGGTTGCTGGCGCACCTCGCCGGGCATCCGGAACTTTGGCGTTGATCTTCACCCTCGGCCCCGTGTCTGAAATCGGATTCACCCCCTCCCGGATTTCATGCCCTAAAATCAGAGCCAGCCGGATGCGGATTCGGTCAGCTGTGACACCGCTTTGTGACAGTCAAGCATCGAGTGAGACATGATGTCTCAAATGGCACTGGTAATCGCTTGTGTTTCAAAGTGGTATTATTACACAAATAATTTATTATTAGCATGTTGTGGTAATTTCTAACCGTTGGCACTGCAACTGCTTAATCCAATCGTCAGTTTAAATATATTTTTGTATGGCAAAGGTAATTGGCATTGATTTGGGCACCACGAACTCCTGCATGGCGGTCATGGAAGGCGGAGAACCGTTGGTGCTGGAGAATTCTGAAGGCAAGCGCACCACGCCCTCGGTGGTGGCGTTCGCGAAGAGCGGAGAGCGGATTGTGGGGGACGCGGCCAAACGGCAGGCGGTCACCAATTCACGCAACACCGTTTATTCCGTCAAGCGCTTCATGGGCCGTAAATTTGACGAGGTGCAGGAAGAGATCAAACGCGTTCCGTACAAGGTGGTCCGCGCCGCCAATGGCGACGCCGCAGTCGAAGTGGAGGTGGACGGCAAACCAAAGCAGTTCAGCCCGCAGGAAATTTCGGCGATGATCCTAGCCAAGCTTAAAGCCGACGCCGAGACTCGCTTGGGTGAAAAGGTGACGCAAGCGGTCATCACCGTCCCGGCCTATTTTAACGACTCCCAGCGCCAGGCCACCAAAGACGCCGGCCGCATCGCGGGCCTCGAAGTGCTGCGCATCATCAACGAACCGACCGCCGCGTCGCTTGCCTACGGACTGGACAAGAAGAAGGACGAGAAAATCGCGGTCTATGACCTGGGCGGCGGCACATTTGATATTTCGGTCCTGGAAATCGGCGACGGCGTGTTTGAAGTCAAAGCCACCAACGGCGACACCCATCTGGGCGGCGACGACTGGGATAACCAGTTGATGGATTGGATTCTCGACGAGTTCAAGCGCGAAAACGGCATGGATTTGCGCAAGCAGCCCGACGCCCTCCAGCGCATCAAGGAAGAGGCGGAGAAGGCGAAGATCGCCCTGTCCAGCGCACAGGTCTACGACATCAATCTGCCGTTTATCACCGCCGACGCCAGCGGGCCGAAGCACGTCAGCACCAAGCTGACGCGCGCGAAAATGGAGCAGTTGTGTGACGGACTGTTCGAGCGCACCATCAAGCCGACCAAAGATTGCCTTAAGGATGCCGGGGTGGCTGCGGAAAAGATTGATGAATTGGTGCTGGTCGGCGGTATGACCCGCATGCCGCGCGTCGTCGAAACGGCCCATACCCTCGTGAACAAACCGCCGCATCAAGGGGTCAACCCGGATGAAGTCGTGGCCGTGGGAGCCGCCATTCAGGCCGGTGTGCTCAAGGGCGAAGTGAAAGATGTGCTTTTGCTGGATGTGACGCCGCTCTCGCTCGGCATCGAGACGCTCGGCGGGGTGTTCACCAAGTTAATCGAGCGCAACACCACCATCCCGACGCGTAAATCGGAAATTTTCTCCACCGCCAGCGATAATCAGCCCGGCGTGGAAATCCAGGTCCTGCAGGGCGAACGGCAGTTCGCCCGGGATAACAAGCGGATCGGCAATTTCAACCTCGCCGACATCCCGCCCTCGCCGCGCGGCGTGCCGCAGATCGAGGTCACCTTCGATATCGATGCCAACGGCATTCTGCATGTCAGCGCCAAGGATTTGGGCACGGGCAAGGAACAGAAAATTGCCATCACGGCCAGCAGCGGCCTCTCGAAGGAAGAAATCGAAAAAATGCGCAAGGACGCCGAGGCGCACGCGGATGAGGACAAGCAAAAGCGCGAGGAAATCGAAGCGCGCAACGAAGCGGACAGTGCCGTTTATCGTTCGGAAAAAATGCTCAAGGACAACGCCGACAAGATTTCCAGCGATGACAAGGGCAAGATTGAAAGCTCCGTGGCGGCGGTGAAAGAAGCGCTCAAAGGCAGCGATACCGCCGCCGTCAAAGCGGCCAGTGAAAAGTTGAACGAAGCCTGGCAGGCGGTTTCCGCCGAGCTTTACAAGGCCGCCGGCGAAAAGGCGCAGGGAGCCAAAGCCCCGGCCGATCAACCCAAGACGGAGCCGGCCGGTGCCGGTGCCGGTCCCCGGAAAGACGAAGGCCCGATTATCGATGCCGAGGTCGTGGACGAGAAGAAAACCTAAACTAATTTCCCGCGCAGCACGCGGAAACAGGTGCCAGGCGTAGTCTGGCGCATGATTCAGCGTGGTGCACGGGCGGGTAAATTTTCCCGCGGCGTGTGCCGCTGGATTTGATTAACAAACCGATCAAAACAACAACAAACAAAAAGACAAACTATGGCACTAAACGTAAAACCTCTCGGCGACCGCG
>JAYTXL010000309.1:0-6050 GCA_043742955.1 Verrucomicrobiota bacterium
CTTTTGCGTGATCCGTCGCACCTCGGCGGGCCACGCGGCGTCGGTGGAATCGATGGCAAACTCCGCGCCGAGCTTCAACGCCAGTTCGCGCTTGGCCGGGGTGGAACCGGTGGCGATCACGCGCCCGCCGAGTTCCTTCGCGATCTGGATCGCCGACGAGCCGACGCCGCTGGACCCGCCAATCACCAGGACCCAGTCACCGGCCCGCACCTCGGCGCGATCCGTGAGCATGTGCATGGCGGTGCTGCCCGCCAGGGTGAGCGCGGCCGAAGTTTCGAAATCAACCGCTTCCGGCAACGCCAGCAACGCGCGCGAAGGCACGAGCACCTTTTCGGCGAATCCCCCGTCGCGTTCCACCCCGATCAATTGGCTGTGCAGACAGATCGATTCGTCCCCGCGCAAACAAAACTCGCAGACGCCGCAGAACAGATTGGATTGCACCGCCACGCGGTCGCCCACGGTCCATTGCTCGACATCCGAGCCGAGCGCGGCCACGGTGCCGGCGATTTCGCTGCCGGGAATGCGGGGAAGCTGCAGTGGAATCGGCAGGCCGGCGGACTCGAGCCACAAATCGAGCCGGTTCAAGCCGCAAGCGCGGACGCGCACCACGACTTCATCCGCGGCGGGCTTGGGATCCGGCAACTCGGAGAGTTGAAACTTGCCGGGACTGCCGTGGGTAATGAGTTGGACGGCTTTCATGTCGCCATTAAAGCGCGTCCGGGAAAAACGACAAGTCGATTCGCAAAGCGAAAACAATAGTTTGAAGTGAGTTGGAACGCTCGACCTCACCCCGGCCCTCTCCTCCGAGGAGAGGGAGAATGGTCCCCGTCGTTCTGAAACTCATGCCTTGGTATTTGCCGGATCCTCATTTGCAAATCTAGAAACGTGTGTTCGCGTTCCTTCTCCCTGGGGGAGAAGGTTAGGATGAGGGCGAGCATTGGCGCGGCAATTGTCGCGATGATCAGGGAGCTCCGCGAGTTTAACACGCCGTTTGGCACGCGTGTCTTGTTGTATTGAAGGCGGCCGTTTTGCCGCACTTAGAAATGGGGGGCACCCGCCCCGGGTGCAGTTTTGCGCGCCCCCGCGGAAAACCCCGGCTGTCATCGGAGCCGGTCGCGAGGGCGCACCCGGCAACACCGGGGCGGGTGTGCTCCCCATTTACCACGGCACCCATTCGAAGATGAGTTCTCAAGGTCGCCCTGGATATCTCCAGATCCAATCGCCCACCTTTTCCGGTAACAACGAATTCTCGGTCGTTCCGCCATCATCCTTTTCATCCCAGCCCACGGAATAAAGAACGAATTGTCCCTCCTCGGTGCGACGATACTTGTAGGGCTCGCCCGTGATCACATCCCGCGGCAATTGGGCCAGAAAACGCGGGGCGAGCGTCTCCAGTTTTTCGGGGAATTGGCCATTAGCCAGTCGGTGTCGCTCCAGGGCACAGGCGAGCAAAGCTTGATCCAACGCGGTCTGGGGAATGGCCGATCTGAAGGACAAATTACCAAGAGCGGGCAGCAGGATCGCGGCCATGAGTTGATGCCGGATGAAGATGGTATCGATGGGATTGCGCCCCCCGAGGGCTCGCACCATCGCCCGTTCATTGGATGCGGATTGACTCGGCGAAATCCTTCTCCGAGTCGCCTCAAAAGTCCCGTGTGATAGCAGGTCAAAGAGCCGGCAATAGCTCAGTTGCTCCTGGTAAAACCAGCCACGTGGGACAATCCGGCAAAGGTAATCACCAAACTCTACCTCCACCGGCGATCCTTCGGTCCCAATCCCCAGTGTGCTCAGGCGATATTTCTGCCGATAGATCAAATCAACCGTCAAAATCCCCGCCGCTCGCTCGGTGTCGAGCGGGCGTTTCAAGTCGGCCACCCAATCAAATTGTTGGAGACGGCTTTGCAATTCCTGCAACTGTGCGTCGGTCCAGCGGTGTTCTGCCAAACCTTCCCAGATCGGTTGGATCGCGATTTGCACACCCGCGATGCGCACCAGATAAGAAATCAAGAAGGGCTCGTCCCTGACCGTGTCGGCGAGATACAGTATCAGCTTCACGTCCGCCAAGGCGTTTTCGCTCCGGCCCGCCGCCAGTTCAGCGCAGGCTTTAAGCCGCAGACGTTGCGCGACGGCCCGGATGTTGCCCAGATGCGGCAGCAAAATTCCCCAGGGATTTTCCAGATCATAGACGACCGGGTAACGCGCATGCGGTCGTTGACTGGCCAAGCGCAGTTCCGTGAACACCGCGTCGTCGGGTTGCAATCCGGCCAGGATCACCGATGCGGCCTTGGCACGCGATTCCGAATCAGATTTGTGAGGCTTAAGACTTGGCGGTTGGTTGGTTTCGCCGCGTCGGATGGCATCGAAGGCCGACTCCCATGCCACCAGGTCCGTAAACTTTCGTTCGGATTTTTTCTTTTGTTCCGGATCGGAAACCCCTTTGGCAGCCTGCGCATAGCGATCCACATTCGACCAGAGTTGGACGAAGTTCCTCTCCTTTTGTTGGACAAACCACGATTGGATAAACGGCGTCGCCGCGAAATTCTGTTCGTTAGGAACGGGTTTGGGAATGAATGACTGCAAATCCAACTTTTCCCCGCGCGCTTCCAAGGCCTGCCGATATTGGGTCCAGGCGCGCCGACCACGCCAATTCTCCTCGCCATAAAAGAGCGCGAGAAGCGTCGCCGTCCAGGCCAGCACGATCAGCACACGCCTGCGGTTGAGCCGGCGAATCCACGGCCAGGACAAATACAGAACGCCCGCCAGGATTGTCATAAAGCTGACGCACGTCAGGAATGTCAGCGGCAAAAAGACGCGGGGACTAATGACGGACGCCAGCACGATGTACGCGGTCAAGTAACCGGCACAGGCTACCAGCGTCCCCCAGAAAACGAGGCGCCGGGGGCTTTTCAATGGTCGCTTCCAAAAACTGTTCGGGGGTTCATTCATATCAAGCCATGAGACTTTGCGGCGGGCGTTCGCTGCGACGCTTGGGGACGAACGTCGGCACTGCGGGCGGTTCACCCGCGGCGCCCGGCGACACGAGCAGTTCCGAAATTTGCCGATGATGCTCCCGCAGCAGGGCCAATATTGCAGGGGGCGCCGGATTGGCTTGGCGGACCAGCTTCGTCGTCGGAGCGGATGCCGGGTCGAGGTTCAACAGCGCCGTCGCCACCCAGACCGCGCTCATTCCCGCCAGATGCCAGCGGAAGGGCAGCAGGATTTCGTTTCGAAATAGCAGCAGCCAACGCAGCGGCAGCGCAGCCGACTCCGCGGCGCGGATTTCAGGAACCGCGACCGGGCGAAATTCACGGTTGAGCGCTTCGTTGCGGATGCGGTCGAGTTTGGGCCCGGCGGCTTGGTGTCGTGCGAGCAGGAGTTTGCGCGGAGTTTTCATTTCGTTCCCGTTTCGATTATTTTTCCAAGTGCCTTCTTGGCGTAGTGCAGGCGGGATTTCACGGTGCCGACGGATACGCCGGTGACCCCCGCAATTTCTGCCAGCGAGAAATCCTCCATAAAATGCAGCAGCAACACCGAACGTTGCGGCAACGGAAGTTGATTCAATAATTCCATAAACTCAGCCTCCTGTTCCTGCCGGAGGAGCACCTCCAGCGGACCTTCGTCGAAATTCGGCGGGGCGCCGGCGACTTCCTCGAGCAGGGCGTGTTCACGATTCTGCTTCCGCCATAGCTGGATACATTTTTGGTGGGCAATGCCAAAGAGCCAACTGCCGAACTTGGCGTCGTCGCGCAGACTCGCGAGGTGCCGCACGGCGCTGGTGAACGTCTCCTGCACGATGTCCCGGCTGGCTTGCTCGTCATGGACCATTTCGAATACATAAACGTAAAGCGGCAGTTGGTAGCGCTGGAGCAGAGTGTCCCAAGCTTCCGCGACACCGGCGCGGGCCTTGGAGACGGGCAATTGTTCGCGTTCAACCACTACCAGCATTTACAACCAGTGGAATGCCGGAAGCGAGAAAAGGTTCAATCCAGCGGGATTTATTTGGGATAATTCAGAATGCACAATCGCCAGTGGCGCTTTACAGGGTGTTCGAGCCTTGCGAAATGAGGCCGGAATAAAGGTTGCCCTCGGTTTTCGGTGGAACTGGCAGCGCCACAGGCGCGCCCCATACCAGCCTGGGGAGACGCAGCGGCGTCGCCCCAGGTAATAAGCAAAACGATCTCGAGGGCTGTAAGCCCGACTGAGAGTGCGTCTCATGTGACACCAAAGCCACGCATCCATCCGGCACGGAAACCAAAATCAACCGCACCGTTGGCGCTTGAAATGATTTGACCGCTGACCTCGGGTTGACGCCCCAGGCTGGTATGGGGCGCGCCTGTGGCGCTGGGGAACGGTCCATTCCACCGAAAACAGGGAAAAACCAGTTTGAAAATCCCGCACTATCGGGTGTCCTCGCCTGATGGACAACGTGAACACACCGCCTCTATTTTGGGGGATAAGCCCAGACCCAGTCGCCGTTGTGCCAATCAATCTTGCGATTCCGGTCCCAACTAATCGTGCCGCCATCGTCCATTTCGTTCCAACCCACGGAATAGAGCACGAACTGGCCGTCGCCGGTCAGGCGGTAATGCAGCGGCTCGCCGTTGATAATGTCATGCGGCAGCTTGGTCATGAATTGTGGACGAAGCGCCTCCAGCGTAGGCGGGTATTTCCCATGAGTGAGACGGAATCGTTCGAGCGCGCAGGCAAGGGCAGCTAAGTTCGCTCCCGTTTGGGCGCGTGCAGCTTTTTCGGTAATGTTAGAAAGGGCGGGCAACAGCAAGTTGGAAAAAACTCGATGGCTGGAGAGTGCGCGATCCGGCGACCTGGCCAGTTCCAGGTTCTCGCTGGCCTTGCGGGTAAGGCTGGGGCTGATGCGCTGGTTTTCCACGTCAATCACCGTCGAGAGGTAATTGCGGTAAGCCTGGTCGTAGTTAATTTGCTCCAGAAAATACCATCCGGTGGGAGCCGCGCCGGCGTAGAATCCTGCCCAGGGTTGATTTGGGCGGGGCAAGGAAAAGTCCGTTCCAATAGAGGCAGGCCACTGGCTGATGGCGTCATAGTGTTGCATTCGTTCGCGTGAGCCCAGTTGCCGGAAATAACCCAGACCGCCACCGCCAAAAAAAGCACGTTCCGCCTCCATGGCGCGTTTCGTGTCCGCACAAAAATCAAAGGCCTCCAAACGTTGCTGAAATGCTTGCAACTGGACGTCCGACCATTGATGTCCCTCCAATCCCTGGGAGAGGGGCTGCAATGTGAAATCCAACTCGGAGAAGCGAACGAGTTGGGATATCAAGGTTGGCTCCTTCTGTATGGCGTCGGTAAGATAAAACATCAGGTTGATGTCAGTGCTGGCGGCGGCGGTGTGGTCCAGCGTCAAAGCGGCCGAAGTCCGGATCTGCAAAAACAACGTGAGTCGTTGCAATGTGCCCAGGTGAAGCAGTAAGATTGAGGCTGGATTGTCCTGCTCGTAGCGAATGTTGAAACGGGAATGCAGGTGCTGGCTGGCGGAGCGGATTTCGTCCAGCGTGGCATTGGCGGGAGTTCGCGCGGCCAACACAATCGCAGCGAGCATCTGGGGTGTCGCGTTGGTCGGAATAGTTTCCTTGAATTTGCCGAGCTTAAATTGGGTATTCATGGAGTTATCCATCTCGATGATAACCACGTACCAAGCTGGCAAGTCACGGCGAGACCGCGCCCATGAGTTAGATCGGGCCTGCTCCCGGGCTTTCCAATCAAGTTGGAAAGCCAGTAGCGCAACTTGCTCATATTTCAGATGCCACTTCGGATCGCGAAACTGCTGTGTGCCAGGCTTGAAATCGAACAACGGCGCGAGGTAGGGAGTCATGGCGAAGTTTTGGTCGTCGGGCACCGGCGGCGGAATGAAGTACTGCCGGTCGAATTTGTCGCCCTGCGCCTCCCGCTCACGCCGGTATTTCTCCCAGGCACGTTTGCCGCGCCAGTTTTCCTCGGCGTAAAACAGTGCGATGAAAGTAGCGAGGTACGCCAGGCCGAAAAAGAGCCGACGGAATTTGCGCCAGCAAAACAGCCCG
>JAYTXL010000310.1:0-2153 GCA_043742955.1 Verrucomicrobiota bacterium
GCCCGCGCCGACGAGGATTTTCGGCGACTTGGTGGGGAAGGTCTTGAGCAGCGGCTTGGTATTTTTGTAGCTGCAATGCTCGCTCCACATCACGGAAAAAATGCCGAGCTCGGTGTAGGACGGTGTGCGTCCGCCGAGGATTTCCTGGGCGTGGGCGTATTCTTCCGGCGTAAGGTTGTGTTTGGCAACCAACTCTGGGGTAATGGCGGGTTCAGTCATTTCAGAATATCAATTCAAGCGATGTGTTTGGGAATAACCTTCCCAGCCAATGCGGGCCAAGCAACTCCACCTTCCACGGGAAGAACAAAAGAATTCAAAGCCAGCGATCGGCCTGTCGAGCGGAGCGCGGGTCTGTGACCCGCAGCCGCTTCGATCGACAAAGCAGATCCAGAATTCGCGGGCGGGCCCTGTGCTGGCCGAGTGCTGCGGCTCATAGAGCCGCGCTCCGTTTTTTCCAAACGCGCTCCAATTTGGCCGTGCGTTCCTGCGACCCCTTCAGGGTCGAATCCGTTTTTGACGGTTGCCGGGGGTATCGTCGCGCTGCTCCTCAACCCCCGGCTACCTTCATGCACCCCCCCGGGTTGCCAGGCTTGGCGCTGAGCGGGATTCAACAATGGATGTGTGTGGCCGGACATTAATTCAAACCAGACTTTCCATCGCGAGCAGATGGCAAATCTCAAGGCCGTCGTCGAGCTGCTCCCAGTAAATCGCGTAGCCACCAGGTTCGAGCGACCAGCCGGCGCGCTGTTTCGGCGTGGCTTTGGCGAGCCATTTCAACAACGACATTTTTTTGTAAGGCAGGCTCAATTCGCGCCCGTCACTCAGTTCCACGATTAGGCGTTCGCCGGAAAACCGGACGTTTTCAGCTGCCACCGTCTCGGATTGTTTAACGATCAAAGTATTCATTCCAACTCTCCAGCAATCTGAATCGTGGGCATGGTTCACGCCGCCTTCGCCGCGAGTTTGCCTGCCAACCCCGAGAAAATGCTTTCAAAAATCAATTTGCCATCGTCGCTGCCAAGGAGCGGTTCGCAGGCACGTTCGGGATGCGGCATCAGGCCGGCCACGTTGCGCTTTTCATTGCAGATGCCGGCAATGTTTTGCAGCGCGCCGTTCGGATTCGCGCTGTCGGTCAGGTTTCCGCTGGCGTCGCAGTATTGCCACAGGATCTGGTGGTTCGCCTTAAGTTTCGTGAGCGTTTCTTCGTCGGCAAAGTAGCAGCCTTCGCCGTGGGCGATGGGCACGCGAAGGATTTTTCCCGCCGGAATCTGGCTGGTGAACGGCGAATCGGTCGTGGCGGTTTTGAGGAAGATATTTTCGCAATGGAATTTCAGATCGCGGTTGCGGATAAGCGCGCCGGGCAGCAGGCTGGCCTCGGTGAGGACTTGAAAGCCGTTACAGATGCCCAAGACGAGGCCGCCGTTGTTGGCGAATTGTTTCACGGCTTGCATCACGGGGCTGAACCGCGCGATCGCGCCGCAGCGCAGATAATCCCCGTAGCTAAAGCCACCGGGCACGATAACGGCGTGGGCGTCGCCGAGGGAGGCATCCTTATGCCAAACGAGGCGCGCCGAGTGGCCGAGCAGGCGGACGGCATGGACGGCATCCTGATCGCAGTTGCTGGCGGGGAATTGGAGGACAGCGAAATTCATGAAGTTCGGGAGGTCTGGTTGCAGAAGCGGCCGCAGCGGGGAAAGGGAGAAAAGGGGAAATGGGGTAGAGCCGCAAATGCCCTCTGCTCCCCTTCTCCTCTGCTCCTTTTCAGTCCGGCAATCACGGCGGTCATTCAATTTCGAGGCGATAGTCTTCGATCACCGGGTTGCTCAACAGCTTGTGGGCGGCCTCATTCAGGGCTTTGCTCGCGGCGGCCGGGTCCGTGCCGGGGGCGAGGTCGATCTCGATGTATTTGCCGATATGCACGCCGGTGACACCCGTGTAGCCCATGTGTTCGAGGGCGGTCTGGACAGTTTTACCTTGGGGATCAAGGACGGCTTTCTTGGGGGTGATAATGATTTTGGCTTTCATGTGTGGCGGGCGGGCCCGCGAAATCTTCGGAGGGAACATTGAGGAAACGAACCGGCGGATGCCAGTATTTTTTATACGCTGCGGCAGTTTAATTTTCGATTACTCAGGGACGGGGGTGGAATCGCAGC
>JAYTXL010000311.1:0-21055 GCA_043742955.1 Verrucomicrobiota bacterium
AAAGTTTTCCCCGGCTCGCTCCGCCAATTACTACAAACGTGTTCGCACCATCGTATTCTGAACCTATGGACTTTTCTTAATTCAATGGCAGTGGCGCGCTGCGCCGTCCCCGTCGTCGAGCGCAGCGTCAGACGACGGAAGGCCTTGGTCGAGACGTGCGTCAGTCCGCGATCGTTCCGCCCGCCCTCAGCCACGGCCGGGGACATCGCAGCTCGATATCCCTACCAGCGTCCGATTCATGGGCAAGGTCGAGTGCGGCTATTTCATTTCCGGACGATTGGCGACAGGAACCGTGGGGGGGCTGGAGAGCGCGAGCCGGCGGGAAATTTCGCGAAGGTAAAGGCGCGCGCGCCGGGCCTCGGCCAAAACGATATCCATTTCCTTGTTGCCGGCCAGTTCCAGAATGATGCCACCGTGGAACTCGATTTGCGATAGCTCGGCGAGCAACCGGTTCCAGTCAATGTTGCCATCCCCGGGCGGCTTGTGGTCGTCGTAGCTGCCCAGGTTGTCGTTGGCGTGGATCATCTGCAAGTGACCGGAGAGTTTGTGCATGACGTTGTAGATGTCGCCGGAGAGGTAAGCGTGTCCGGTGTCGAGACAGGCGCCAATGTTGACGGTGTTCAGGCCGCCCAGAATCCAGAGAATATCACTGGTGGTGCCGAAGAGGAGATGCGGCAGCTTGTTTTCCAGCACGCACCCGATGCCCAGTTCATGGCAGCGCTGCGCCACCTTGTTGAGGACGCTGGCCACGTTTTCCATGCGTTGAAAGCGTTCCTGACAGGGGGGACGGAGGGCGTGTTCGGGACCGGGATGGATGACAAAATATCTCACCTGCAATAGCGCCGCCGCTTCGGTCGCCTGCAGAATTTCCTGCAAGGCAACGTTGCGCTGGTCGGGGTTGGGGGCGCTGATGTCGATATGATCGGCGAACGGCGCGTGAAAGGAATAGGCTTCCAACCCGAGCTCCTCCATGCGGCGGCCCGCGCGGCGCACCGCCGCCTGATCGTGATAATCCAGATGGGCCGGGAAGGAGCACACCTCGATCATGCCGAAGCCGCTGTTGCGGATGGCTTCCAGACAATCAAAGATGCTCTTCTGGTAAAAACAGCCCGTTGAAAGGCCGACCGGCCAGTCGCTCATAATTCCTCCGTTCGATCAGGGATTTTTTGTACGTTGCGAGATTATACGGACAGTCCGCGGCGAAGCAGAGTTTTTCCTCCTTCGCCGACTGGCAGTTAAAGTCCACCAGGTCGTCGTGCCCGGTGACGAACAAGCCCGCGAACATCCGGGTGAAAAAATCGGCCCGCGTGGCCGGGTCATAGCCGCACCACTGGTCGCCCCAGCTGTGGTCGCGCTCGAACTTGGACTGGACCAGTCCGGCAATCTGGCGCGGATGCCAGCCGAGCGCCAGCAGGACGCGGACGACCCGCTCAATATTGCCAGGCTTCAGGAGCAGATCGTTCGGGTGATCCAGCACATGTCGGACACAAATCGGCAGTGCCTCGACCGGCGGCCGATCGTATGTTTCCGGCCAATCCGCTGCCAGCCGCGGCTCCTCGGAATAATACCAGTCATGGAATTGTGCCAGCGCCGAGTGTTGGTACGCCGCAATCAGGTTTTCCATCGCCTTGGTTTGATCCGGGATGCGCGTTGCGGCGCGCTGGGCCAACTCCTGGACCCGGCCGACGTCGCGCATTATTTGAATCCCTTCCAGCGAGCTCAGCTCGTGCAGCGGGATCAAGAATACCGGCGGCAGGTTCGTCACGACCTCTTCCCCCAGCAGGCCGCGCTGCTGCCACGGCTTTAGGTATCGACTGAACGGCAGCCGGATCACGCGCGAAACCAGGGGATCGCCGTACTCGGAAATGTCGATCGACACTATTTCGCGCCCATGCCCGGTTGGGCCGGCTTCGACCGCGGTCAATTCAATGGGGATCGGGCACTCCAGCGCGGCGACCGCTTTGATGCGATGGGCCAGGTATTCCATCACGAGCGCCAGTCCCGCGAAGGCGTCACCCAGGGCCCGGGAAACCGTGCGGCCATTGGGGAGCTGCGGCCGTGCGTAAAGTGCTTTCAGGGTGGTGGAGGTCCGGCCCAAATGGCTCAACCATTTGCAAGCGCGGGAAGCCTGGCGGACCCGCCACACAAAATGGTGCCCCCGTCCGCTGAGCAGGTGGAGCGGCACAAGCCCGCTATCCAACAAGATCGCTTCGATTGCCAATTCCACGGGGCGCTGCAAATCGAAGGTGCGGACCGGGTTCAAATACGGCTCGGCCGGAAAATCAAAATTCACATATTCCACGTCCAGATGGACCAGCAACGACCGGCGGTCCCAGAGGGAGCGGCTGATTTCCAAACCTTCGCTCCAACACGCCGCCAAATCCGTCACCGGTCGGGGTGAACGGTGATGCGACGCGAGCGGATCTCCGGAGGTCAGGTAGTGGCACGTCACCTCCCCCGCAGGCTCGAGACCGAGGTATTCAAGCATGCGCGCACGTACGCCGGGATTGACATAGTACTCGTTCAAAGTGCGCGGCCCACCCGCCAAGCGAGTGACCCGCACCCCACTTTACGATCGACGGGGCGGGCCGCTCGTCGTTATTTGTCGAAGGTTGCTCGTTTCTTGCATCCGCGGCACCGATTGTTCCCCCGCGCCGGGTTCACCGCGTCAAAATAGGTTGCGGACTTACCAAGAGACGGGGAGACTCCGGCCCCAATCTCGAATAACAACTTAAAGAGATGAACGCGAAAGAAAATGGCCCAGCAGACTCGGTCGGATCCGCCGGAGATACGGGTGTGAAACCGCTCGGCGTCCTGCTCGCCGAACATCCCTTTTTGAAGGGTATGCGACCGGAGCACTTGGAGATTCTGGCAGATTGCGCGATGCCGACCCGCTTGGAAGCGGGCGAATGGCTCTTTCGTGAAGGGGATGTGGCGAACCGGTTCTACCTCATCGTGGAAGGGGAGATCGCCTTGGAGTCCTCCGTGAAGGATCGTGGCACCATCTTTGTTCAAGCCATCGGGGACGGCGATGTCGCGGGTTGGTCCTGGTTGTTTCCGCCCTACTACTGGCATTTTGATGCGCGCGTGGTGAAACCCACCAGGGCCATTTTTCTCTACGGCACCCGGCTGCGCGAGCACTGCGAGGCGGATCACGATCTGGGCTACGAACTCATGAAGCGCATGTCGGAAGTTATCATCAAGCGATTGCAGATCACCCGGCGGCAGCTACTTGATGTTTACGATTTGCGCCGGGCCTTTTGAGCCCGACGGTGAGGCGGCTTTCATCCTGCTTCAGTTTCCTTCTCGCTTCCTCGGTTGAGAATTGCCGCACCACTCCTGGAGAGTGAGTCCTGCCCGTCGACTCGCCCGGCTTGAACCGAAGGGTCGTCAGTAAGGGATTCCCTTACCCGCCCTAACGGTTTACCACCCCGGTCGATCAGGGTTGCTCCCAATTGTGCATTCGGGCTTCCACCCGTAATTTGCTCTCACCAACACAAATTTGGTGAAACAAGAAAAAGCCTATGAACAGCAACCACAATCTAATCGAAGCCTTGACCAATTCGAAAGTGTATCAGGACTACGAGCGCGCCTTCAGTGAAGCAACCGGAATGCCGGTGGCGCTCCGGCCGGTCGAATCGTGGCAACTGCCGCATCACGGACGGCGCAAGGAAAACCCTTTCTGCGCGATGATCGCGCAAAAAAGCAGTGCCTGCGCCGCCTGCCTCCAGGTCCAGCAGCAGTTGGTGGAAGGCGCCACCCATGAGCCCCGGACGGTCACCTGCTTGAACGGGCTCAGCGACACCGCCGTGCCCGTCCGGCTGGGCGATCAGTTGATTGGATTCTTGCAGACAGGCCAGGTGTTTCGCAAGCGACCCACGGGGGCGCAGTTTGACCGTTCCGCCAAGCTGGCCGACGAATGGGGGTTGCAAGTGGACCGGACGGCCCTGAAGGAGGCCTATTTTAACACGCAGGTGCTGTCTCCGAAGCAACATGAGGCCGTGGTGAAACTCCTTTCGATTTTCGCCCAACATCTTTCCATGGTCAGCAATCAGGTTGTGGTCCAGCAAGAAAACGCGGAACCCCCGGTCATCACCCGGGCCAAACTCTATATTCAGCAGCACCAGGGTGAGGAGCTATCCCTCGGCCAGGTCGCGAAAGCCGTTAATACAAGCAGTTATTATTTCTGCAAATTGTTCAAGCGGGTCACCGGCGTGAACTTCACCGACTACGTGTCCCGCATGCGGATTGAGAAGGCAAAAAACCTGTTGCTCAACCCGAACGTCCGGGTGGGTGAAATCGCCTATGAAGTGGGCTTTCAATCGCTCACCCACTTCAACCGCGTGTTCAAAAGGATCCTCGGCCAATCGCCGACGGAATATCGCCGCAAGCTGCCCGCAGCGGGGGGCGGTCACCCGGCAGACGCAGGCGCCTCAACCAAAAATACAAAACACAGCAATGAAAAACCCAACCGTTAAGGCCAACAAAAACGCCAGGGTAAAGTCTGCGGCCAAAAGCCCAAACCCTGAGCTGACGCTGGAAGCAATCGCGTTTACCGCGTATTGCATCTGGGAACGGGAGGGACGCCCAGTGGGTCGTGACCTTGAGCATTGGCTGCAGGCCGAGGCCCAGCTTGGGCGCGGACAACCGCAGAACGAGGTTTCCATTTAGATGCAAAGCCCGGAGCCGTGGCGGGTGCCTCCAGCCGCCGCCCCGGCGCCGCAATCACGCGTTATTCCAAGCCATGAGAAATAGAAATCAAAAACAAGCCGGCCGGACCTTGCTCGCCCTCGCGGTCCTGCTCACGCTGGTAGGTTTCGTGCCCACCGGACTCCGTTTGTATGCCGCCCTCGATGAACCCGATCAGCAGCAGCCCCTGAAACAGTCGGTGGCCAGTGCCCTCCAACCCGCGACACCACATCGGCACCACAACTAAACCCAGATTAATCCCATGACCAGATACATCTCGCTCATCAAGTTCACTGATCGCGGCGTGCGCGCCCTCAAACAATCCGCGAGCCGCGCCCGCGCTTTTGCCAAGGCGGCGGAAAAGGCCGGCGTCACCGTCGAAGCCCAATACTGGACGACCGGCGCGTATGACGGGGTGCTCATCCTTCGGGCCGACGACCCGGAGTGGGCCTTGCATTGCTTGATGGAGCTGGCGGCGGTCGGGTGCGTTTCCACCGAAACGATGCAGGCCTTCGACGAGCATGAGTTCAACGCAATTGCCGGCCGTTAGGCGAAACGGGCTCGTGACCAACCGCCGTCAGCGGCTGAGGATACCGGCACTTTCCGGCGCAGCGCCCGATCATTTTGAGCGTGTTTCCCGCGCCCGCCCGCCTAAGATCCGACTAATGCAAGCTTACGGCCGGATGACCAGGGCCGATTTGGTGAAGCGGCTCGAAGCGGCGGAGGCAAGCGCCAGCCATCTGGCCGGCGCGACGGTGCCCACGCTAACCACTCTCCTGGAACTCCAGGATTTCAAGGCGGCGCTGGACGCGCATTCCATCGTGGCCATCACCGACGCACGCGGGCGCATCACCTACGTCAACGACAAGTTTTGCGAGATTTCGAAATACGCCCGCGACGAATTGCTCGGGCAAGACCATCGCCTCATCAACTCCGGCCATCATCCCCGGGAGTTTTTCACGGGCCTGTGGACCACCATCGCGCACGGCCGCATTTGGAAGGGCGAGATTTGCAACCGCGCCAAGGACGGAACCCTCTATTGGGTGGCAACGACTATTTTTCCGTTTCTAAACGCGGAGGAGAAGCCCACGCAGTACATTGCGATACGCACCGACATCACCGAGCGCAAGCGCGACGAAGCACGCTTGGTTCAACTAGCGGCTTCGCTCGCGGAAAAAAACAAGGAACTGGAAACCATCGTTTACATCGCCTCGCACGACCTGCGTTCACCGCTCGTCAACATCCAAGGCTTCAGCAAGGAACTGGCACAGGCGTGCGAACGAGTCCTTCAACTCCTGACCAGCAAGGATGGGCAGAACGTGAATCGGGCCGAACTGGAATCCATCCTGGCCAGGGACATTCCTGAAGCGATGAAATACATCCAGGCCGGGGTCAGCAAAATCGACGCGCTGCTGGCCGGTTTTCTGCGCTTCTCGCGCCTCGGCCGGGTCGCGATGAAAATCGAGCGGCTCAACCTAAACACGCTGCTGGCCGGAATCGCGCAGACGATGGAATTCCAGCTGCGAACCGCTGGCGTCCGATTGCAGATTCGGAAACTGCCGCCCGGCCGCGGCGACTCCGTGCTGACGAACCAGGTTTTTTCCAATCTCCTGGACAATGCCTGCAAGTACCTCGATCCGGAACGCCCCGGCGTCATCACCATTTCCGGCCGGCCGTATGGTGGCCGCGCCATTTACAAAGTGGAGGACAACGGCATTGGCATCGCGCCAAAGCATCAAGGGAAGATTTTCGAGATCTTCCACCGGCTGAACCCGGCGGTCGGGACCGGCGAAGGACTGGGCCTCACCATCGCGCAGCGCATCCTGGAGCGGCAGGACGGAAGAATCTGGGTTGAGTCGGCGCCGGACCGCGGCAGCAGTTTTTTTATTTCCTTGCCGGGTGCGCCCAAGAAGAAAGAGTCTGCATGAGCGTGACCAAAGAAGTGATCATCCTCGTGGCCGATGACGACGCCGGCCATGCGCGGTTGATCGAAAAGAATCTGGCGCGCGCCGGGCTGCACAATCCCCTCCAGCGGTTCGAGGACGGCCAGCAGGTCCTCGACTTCCTTTTCCGCCGCGGCAAAGGGCCGAAGCGCGGGCACGACGTGCCCTACCTGCTGCTGCTGGACATTCGCATGCCCAAGGTGGACGGCGTCGAGGTGCTGCGTCAACTCAAGGCGGACGCCGAACTGCGCAAGATTCCCGTCATCATGCTCACCACCACCGACGACCCGCGCGAGGTCATCCACTGCCACGAACTGGGTTGCAGCCATTACATCGTCAAGCCGGTGGATTACGAGAAGTTCTCCGAGACCATCAAGCAGATCGGCCTCTTCTTTTCGCTCGTCGAGGTGCCGGCCATCAACGGCAAGCCCTGAGCGTTTCGCTCTCATGCCCGTTCGACCACCTGAACCGACCCCGCCGTTGATCCTCGTCGTGGACGATGACCGCGGCTTGCTGCGACTGATTGAGAAGACGCTGCGCCGCGAGGGATACGCGGTGTCCACCGCCGCCTCGGGCGCGGAGGCGCTGGAGTGGCTGGGGCGGAACCGCGCCGACTTGATGCTCCTCGACCTTAAGCTGCAGGACCTCGAGGGCAAGGAACTCATCAACCACCTCGACGCGGTGGACCGCCGCACGCCGTTCGTCATTATCACGGGCCAGGGCGACGAGCGCGTGGCGGTCGAGATGATGAAGCGCGGCGCGCTCGACTACCTCGTTAAGGACGTGCGGTTCCAGGAGTTCGTGCCGACCGTGGTGAAGCGCGCGCTGGAATGGCTGGCTCAACAGGAAAAGCTGGCCGCCGCCGAATACGCCCTGGCGGTGTCGGAAGTGCGGTATCGGCGGCTTTTTGAAACCGCCCAGGACGGCATCCTGCTGCTCGACGCCGAAACGGGGCAGATCAACGAGGCCAACCAGTTCATGCTCGACTTGCTGGGTTTTTCCCTGGCGGAAATTGTCGGCAAAAAACTCTGGGAAATTGGCGCGTTCAAGGATGTGGCGGCCAGCCGGGCAGCCTTTCGAAAGCTCCAGAAAATGGGCTATGTCCGCTACGAGGACTTGCCGCTGGAAACCAAGGACGGCCGGCAGATCGCGGTCGAATTCGTCAGCAACGTTTACCCGGAAGACAGCCGCAAAGTGATTCAGTGCAACGTGCGAAATATCACCGAGCGCAAGCGGCTGGAACAGGAGGTTCTTAACATCAGCGACCGCGAGCAACGACGCATCGGGCAGGACTTGCACGATGGATTGGGCCAGCAGTTGACGGGTATCGAGCTGATGAGCCGCGTGCTGGAGCAGCGGCTGGCCGGCCGCTCGAAGGCGGACGCCCGGCACGCGGCCGAAATCGCCCGCTACGTCCGCGAGTCCATTCACCAGACGCGCATGCTCGCGCGCGGGTTGTCACCCGTGGAGTTGGAGGCCGAGGGTTTGATGTCGGCCCTGCGCGAATTGGCGACCAACACGGGCAACCTCTTCAAAGTGAAGTGCGAGTTCATTTGCCGGACGCCGGTGTTACTCGAGGACCACGCCGCGGCCACCCACTTGTTCCGCATCGCCCAGGAAGCGGTCTCCAATTCCATCCGGCATGGGAAGGCCAGCCGGGTGTTGATTCAATTGGGCTTCACGGAAGGGAAAATCATCCTCGTGGTGAAAGACTTCGGGGCCGGCTTTGCGAAGACGCCCAGCGGCAAGCCGGGCATGGGCCTGCGGATCATGCAGTACCGGGCCGGCATGATCGGCGGCTCGCTGGCCATCCAGCACAACGCGGACGGTGTCACCGTGCTCTGCACCGTGCGCAAACCCACCGGAGGGAATCCATGACCACGCGAAAACCAGCCGCCAAAGCGAAGACCCGATTGCTCATCGTGGACGACCATCCCATGATGCGCGAGGGACTGGCGATGCTGATCAACCACGAGCCGGACCTGACCGTCTGCGGGGTGGCGGAAACCGCGCATCAGGCGCTGACGGCGGTGGGCACGTTGAAGCCCGACCTCGTGCTGGCCGACATCTCGATGCCCGGCAAGAACGGGCTGGAACTCATCAAGGACATTCAGGCCATGCATCCCGGCACGGCGGTATTGGTGATCTCCATGCACGACGAATCGGTTTATGCCGAGCGCGTGCTGCGCGCGGGCGGCCGCGGTTACATCATGAAGCAGGAGGGCGGCAAGAAATTGATGAACGCCATCCGTCAAGTATTGCACGGCGAGATTTACGTGAGCGAAAAAATGTCGGCGAAAATTCTGGAGATTTTCTCCGGCCGCCGCGCGACCTCCAGCAAGTCGCCGGTCGAGCAACTGACGGATCGCGAGTTCGAGGTCTTCCAACTCATCGGCCTGGGCAAGGGCACCCGGGAAATCGCCGGGCATTTGCATTTGAGCGTCAAGACCGTTGAGGTGCATCGCCTCCACATCAAGGAGAAGCTCAAGCTCGTCACGGCGACGGAACTGATCCGCTCCGCCGTCCGCTGGGTGGAAACGCAGGGCGGCGAGTAAGCCAGACAGGGCGCCGAGCCAGGCTCCGAAAAACTTTTAGGCACGCTAGGCGAATCCCTTAGAAAAATCGGGGAGATACCCCCATTGCCGGTTTGACGTTCCGGCCGTACCGTTCGCAAATGAACCTCCACTCTTCTCCATCAACGCAATCAACCGCAGCCTTTTTGAGCCTGGAAAACAAACAGACCATCGACGTCGTGATGGTCTATCAGGACTTCGCGACCGGGCTGCGCGCCAAGCGGCTGTATGACAATCTGTGCCGGCAACTGGAGCCGGAGTGCGAGCTGAACCAATCCATGTGGAAGTTTGAGGTTCTGGCGATACCACGCATCGGCGCCGTGGCCGCCGAGGAAGCCGCCGAAGCCGACCTAGTGATCATTTCCATGCACGGCGACCTGGAGCTGCCCGGCAAAGTCAAGGCCTGGCTGGAAACCTGGGTGGGGGATAAATCCAACCCAAACGGCGCCTTGGTGGCAGTGTTCGACGACAGCGAAGATGCCGGGGGCCAAGTCGCTTCGGTCCAAGCCAGTCTGCGTCAAATTGCGGATCGCGGCGGCATGCACTTCTTTGCCGACCCCGCAAGCTCGACCGAGTGGGATACCGAGCTCGCACCGGAACGGATGCGAACACGGATCGATCCCGCCCCGGCGGTTTGGGCCAGCGGATTCAATTACGACCCGCCGTCGAGGCATTGGGGGATCAATGAGTAAGACACCCTTTGATTTTGGTAAACGCCTGAGCAAGTAGCCCCAGTGGCACCCGCCCAGCCGACGTGTGCTGGCCACCGATCCAGCTCCACGAACCGTTTGCTTTTCCCGCTGTTGGAACCACCTCAAACCCGTTTCAGCCCCTCTGGGCGGCGCACCTCAACCGGCATGCGGCTTAGTTTTTCAAAGATTTTCCCACGTCGGCGCAACGGCCACCATTCGTAGAGGTATATCTCGAGCGGCCGCCACATGGCCACCCAACCACCGATGGTCAGGCTCTCCCGGATTACTTTCCACATCCCCCCTGACTCCCGGAGCAAAAGCAATTCGCTCAGCAGCAGGCAGGCCGTAAGAAACACTGTGCCGATCAGCAGACTCCGGCGCCCTTCTTTCATTAGTCGCTTGAACTCCAGCCGGTTTAGCCGTGCCCGATCCGCAAAATTATGATGCACCGCTTCCTGCACGAGCGGCTGCGGATCCAATCCCGCCGGATGATCGGCCAGGTGAATCACCAGCGCGATCGGTTCATCCTGCGGAAACTCGTGCGCCCAGCTCACCATGAACTCCTCCGCATCGTGATCGAGATCCTTCTCGTAAAACGGCGATGGATCCATCGAGTTAAACAACTGATTCAGATCCCGCAAATTAAGCGCGATAGGATGCGCGCGCGGAACCTTCGACTTGTGATCCGGCTTGCCCGGCGCAGCGGTCTTGTCCGTCCCGCCGGACTTTTCTTCGTGGCCGTTAACCCGATGGGCAGACATACATTTGTTCGCTGAATTACTTGCAAGAGGGGCCCTGCCAAGACTCAAAGGAGCTCGAAAGCAAGCAATACAGCGGCACCACCGCCCTAAACACCCTCCGCCGCCGCGACCTCATCGGCCAGTTCGCAGATCCCCTTGTAATATTCTTCATTCGTCAATCCCAGCACACTCGCACCGAATGTTTCGGCCTCCTCGGCGGAGGCAAAATCCCCGTAGTTCACCAGCACCAACTGGTAGAGCACGAGGTGCGGCACGCGCTCCAGTTGCACCATGAAGAACGGATGCACGTAAAGCACGAAACCTTCGTCCGGACGTTCACCTCGGGCAATGGGACAGGCAAATTCGCCGGGCTGCAAGGGGGCGGCATCAAAGACTATTTCGCAGGGGTAGCGAACACAGGTCCGATCATTCAGGATCAACTGCAACTCCTTCCAGCCAATGTGCGGACCATACTTCTCCCGGATCTCCTGACCTTTGACGGCGACGTGGGCGGCCAAAGATTGGCGGGCATCGTCAGCAGTAAGTTGTTGGGCCATGGCTTAAGTCGTCTGCGTAAACCGCCCTTGCAGGATAGGCACGGCCACGCGCAGCATGACGGTGTAGCAAAGCAGACCAAACGCCCAAATGCCAAAACAAATCAATGATTCATTGAGGGTTGGCGAGTATTCTACAATCTCGCCGAGCGGGCTGGGGATGAATCCGGCGACCACCAAGCCCATGCCTTTTTCGATCCAGATGCCGACGATGGCCAGCACACACGCGACGTCCAACCACCTAAGGCTGCGGCTCAAAGGCAACAACAACAGCACGAGCGCAAGGAGGTTGCAACCGATGGCCGTCCAAATCCAGGGCACCAGGGCATGATGTCCCTGCAGGCCGAAATAGAGATACTGCGAGGCGGCCACGTGCAGGTTCCCAGTGTAGAATTCCTTGAAGACTTCGTTCAATAGGAGAAAAACATTAATCACCAGCGAGACCTGCACAATGCTGCGCAACGTCAGGAGGCCGCGATCCGTGATTTTCAGACGTTCCGTCATCCGCGAGCGGATGACTAGGTTCACCGCCGGATTTCGCATCAACTCGCGCAGCGATTCGACAGGCAAGCACAGTACCCGCGTCGGTTCCTCGGCGATGGCGGTGGCCGTGCGCGGCGTTCCTTGCAAGGCGGAGATCTCACCAAACGGTTCACCCGGGCCAACACTCCCGATGATCCGCACTCGCCCGCTCTCCGCCCGTTTCACCACCACCCGCCCAGACAAAACGAAGAAGGCATCGTTATCCCTCCCTCCCTGGCGCAACAGCACTTCGCCGGCAGGCACTTCGAGAACCCTGGTGCCGACCAGGCAGCGTTGGCGCAACTCCGCCGAGACAGAGGCGATTTCGGGAAGGTGTCCGGCCAGCAGATCCAGATCGCCAAGGGTGGCGGCGCGGGCGGTCGCGACCGCACCAGCAACACCCAACCCAATGCCCTTCTCAGGTGCGTGCGCGGTGACCCGACGAACCACCTGCAACGCCAGGATCATCAGCGCCGGACCAGCCGTGAAGCCCGAGGCAATGAACCGGGGACCGACGATCGACGAATTCCACAGCGGTCGGCCACCCAGGCCCACATAGAGGAACGCGCTCACCATGTAGATCGAAATCGCCCAGGCAATTCCCAGAAAGACGATGGGCAGATAAAACCACTTCGACGGCGTTAGCTTTCGGTAGCGACAGTAGAGCAGGTAGGCGCACAAATAGATATTCAACACGAGATAGCCGTTGAGCACGATGACATCCCAGCTCAGCAGCGAGCCGGGAAAATTCAACTTGCCGATGCCGGGAATCATATGCCAGAAGCGCTCCGGTCGACCCAGATCAACCGTTACAAACGCGAGGCTCATCAGGATCGCCGCGATGGCGAGCAACTGTCCGAAAATGACGAGGTCCTGCAATTCCTCGTTTTTATAAACATACACGGGAATGACCAGCATGACGGAGGCGGCGGCGACGCCCACCAGAAAACTGAAGTTGGCGATGTAGACCCCCCACGAAACCTGATCGGTCATGTCGGTGATGATCAGGCCATGAACGAATTGCTTGGCGTACGCGTTCAGGCCCAACAGGCACAGGCCGAACAGCACGCCCATCCACAGGTAATACCGCCAGTCGCCCTCGAATACCTCCCGGGCACAGCCGCCCAGAAAACTGCGGACATTTTTGATGACACCGTTCATACGTCGAAGTAATAGAAAAATCGCGGCAGAGTTCCCACCTCTTCCTTGAGCACAAACACCCGCTTGTTTTTCAGGATGTACGAAACCTCGCTCTGGGGGTCGAGAATATTGCCAAACTTTCGCGCGCCCGTCGGGCACACTTCCAGGCACGCCGGATATTTTCCCTCGCGCGTGCGTTGAATGCAGAAATGACATTTCTCCATCACGCCCTTTTGCCGCGGACGGTTCCCGAGGTACGCCATGTTCGGGTTGAGCTTGTCTTTCGGAATCGAGGGGGTGGCAAAATTAAACCGCCGCGCAAAGTAGGGACATGCGGCTTCGCAATAGCGGCAGCCAATGCACCAGTCGTAGTCGATCACGGTAATGCCATCCTTCTCCTGCCAGGTTGCATCGACGGGACAGACCTTCACACAGGGCGGGTTTTTGCACTGATGGCATTGCACCGGCATGTAAAAGAAACCCTTCTCCGGCACTGCTTCCGGCGCATAGTTGTGATCGCCTTTTTCCATGTCAAAAGTGCCGTTCGGCATTTTCAAGACGCGGATATATTGGATTTCCGGGCTGCGGGACTGGTTGTTTTCCGCTACGCATGCATGCACACACTTCCGGCAGCCGATACAGCGGGTTAAATTCAGGCAATAAACGAACTCCACGCCGTCCATCGGCTTGAGGTCCCGCAGATGCGGACGCAGGCCGTATTGATGTTTCACTTCCTCGCGAATGCGTTCCAGCGCCCGCTCCATTTCCGCCGGCGTCAGCTCCTTGTAATGTTTCTGCAGAAACGCATCCACCGAACCGAAATCGGACAACTCCCGTAAGGGTGCCAAACTCGCCGCGATGGCCGCAATGCCCGACGCCAGCACCGCCGACTTGCGCAGGAAACTCCGGCGATCCATCGGCGCCGCATTCGACCCGCAACCCTTCGACCCCTCTCCTCCGCACTGGCAGTTGTGTTCAGACATATTAGTGGTGCTTGCTAGGGGCCGCCGCGGCGGCCGATTTGGGATGGAGCGAATGCGGCCCGGGGCCCGGCTTGAGCGGGGGAAAGGCCGGTGAATGCGGGTCGTGACAGGATGTGCAATCGGAACGGACAACCACCGCACCCGGTTGCTTGCGGTTCCAAAAACCCGTCGTTCGACCATGCACTCCCATCTCCCAGTCACGGTAGGTCGGGCCGTGGCAACTGCCGCACAGCCGGCTGCTTTCGGTTAATTTGAAAGCTTGTCCTTCGTGCGCCCGCAAAGCCTCCAAATTCTTCGGGTCATGGCAAATGAAACAATGGTCATTGCGGTTGTTGGGCCCGTGGTGGATCACGATGTCTTTGTGCGGCTCCGACAGGATCACTTTTCCTTGGGGGTCGAGGTTGACGACAAGTTGCTTCTTCGCGTCATGACAGGTGTAGCACGATAACCCCGAGGTATCGCCCTCCGTCCGGAAAAGGTCCGCAGCCGACAGACGAATTGTCGCGGTGTTGGTAAACTCCGGCGGGGTCGGCGGAACCGCAGCCACCGGCGAAGGTCGGCCCCATAAATCCAAGAGGAACGCCCCGGCCAAGGCACAGAACGCCACCGTCAGGAACGTCAGGACCAGGGATTGTCGCGATTGGCTTTTCATCTTCGAACAGCCCCAGCATTCACCCGGCTGCAATCCGACGCTAACCACCTATTGCAAAACACTGGTTATTTTTTGCCCAGCCATGGGCCAGAAAAGGGAGAGCCACCACGCTGGATCGCGCCGCCGCCAGGAAGCGCCAGAGCACCAGCGCCCGCGAAAACCTGACGGCACCATCAGGCACCCTGACCCGTGTCCCAGCATCTTGGACTGCCGGCGCGGTTGCGCGGTTTTCCGCAGATCATGCTTACCGAAAGGCTGGTGTGAGTTCTCCGATCAAAGTTCCACGGTCTGGTTCCCCTCTGCACTCCCATCGTGAAAGCTCGCGAATTTGCTGTAAAAAGCTCAGTCCACGCTGCAACTCCGCCTCCTCTGCGCAGCGGAGAATCGGGCCGGGCTGAGGAGGAGCTTTTCTTAATCAAATTTCCAAGCCGGCAGAAAACTCAATATCAGTTTTTTGGCTCGCCCTCATCCTGACCTTCTTCCCCGGGGAGAAGGAACAGCAACCAAGTCGCGGGTTGCTTGCCGAGGCCGTTCGCGAACCCAGCCGCGGTGTTACGGCGAGCAGCAGGAACTGTATACCCCTCTCCCGGCGGGAGAGGGATGGGGTGAGGGATCGTTTTGCAGGTTTGCCGAGAGAACTTATCCGTGTTGATCTGCGGGGCTGAACGGCTCCGTGACGGGCTTACTTCTTGAAGGAACGGACGTGGACCAGCAGCGCTTTGATCTCGTCGTCGGTCAATTTTTCTTTGAAGGGTTTCATCTTCTCCTTGCCGCCCTCCTTCAACCCGTCCTTGACTGCCGTTAACATCTTCTCGTCGTTCAGATTAGCCTGGTACTGGGCATCGGTCTGGTCTTTCGCCCCGGCCATCTTGCCAGCCTTGGTCTGACCCTTGCCATCCTTGCCGTGGCACGAGGCGCAGTGGGTGGTCCAATTGGCGGCAACTTCGGCGGAGTGCACGGTTGCCTGAGTCGCAGGGAGCGCGATGATCGCCGCAGCCAATAACAGGATGCATTTCATGGAATGAATATATTCGCTTTGATTTATTTCGTAATTCTAAAACTGGTATTGCAAAGTCGAAGCAGCCATGTGGGCATCGTAGTTATTCAGCCCACCACTGGTCTGGTCACGGTTGCGGAAGAATCCATATTTAAGCGTCAGGCGCAACCCTTTCCGCAACTGACGCGTCACGGATGCGGTCACACCCTGCTCTTCCGAACTCTCGCCGTAGGGTTGGCTGAACGCCGAGTTATCCATGAAATTGCTGGCCTTGTAGAAAAGGTACTGCGCCTGCACGTCGGTCTTATTGTCGAGGGCATAGCCCACTAGAACACTGGTATTCCAATAGCCATTCTTTGGGTTGGGAACGAGGTTTGCTATCGCCGGATCCGCGGTGGCCGGAGTCTCGGTTTTGTCGTAGGCATAACTGCCGCTCGCCTGGAAATATAACCGGGCCAGCGGTGCCCAACTGATGCTTTGACTGAGAATGTGGCTCGTCACTTCACCACTCTGAACTGGATTCAATCCGTCGCCCCTCATGCGGACGCCGGAGAGCTGAAAGTCGTAGCGACTAACCAAGGTAAGATTGTTCCACGGCCGACTGGTCACGCGAAAATTCACGTCGTCCGTGTCGAATTTTTGGGTACGCAGGAAGGCCGGGTAACGGTCGCCGGTGCCGTTCACATTGTCGATCACGTGGGTGTAGTCTTCCGTGCGGAGCTTGTGATAATACTGCACCGCCAGATTTAGCTTTCGTAATGGATACCAATTCGCACCCACCTCATACTTTTGAGTGGAACGCCGGAATTCGGTATCGCGCAGCAAGCCCGACCCAATCGTGATCGGCTTCACCTCATTCTCAGTCAGGTCGCCTTCACCTTGCATCCAGTTGGCCCGGGTGTAAAATACCCAATTCGTGATCCCCGTGTAGCGTACATCCACGCTCTCTGAAACGTCGAGAATTCCTCGCTGGCTGCGCTCGAAAAATTGGGTTTCCGTGGTTTTGAACAACGGACCGGCGCCGACTTCGGTATCAACAAAGCTGGATGCATTGTCGAGATCCTGACGCTCCACGCGAATCGCCGGCGTAATGCTCCAATTGTCCCACGGGGTGAGGTGCAAGTTCAAAAGCACCACATGCTGGTTCATCTGCGAACCGCCCGCCAGGGCTAGGTAGCCGTGGTCACGTTCTTGTCGACGCGCAAACACCGGATCATAAACCGGATCATAGCCCGGCCCGTAAATCCGGGAGCCGGACAAGTCGCTGTTCATCGTGGTGAACGAGTAACCCGTGGTAAAGAGCACCTCCTCGCTAAACCGCGTCTCGGTCCAGGCGTGGACGTTGAAAAAATCCGCCGTGAAACCATCACGCTGTGTGACATAGCGGTCTTTCCCCGCCTGTGTCGGCAACCGGAGCATGTTTCGCGAATTCATCTGGTCACTGATCTCATACCGAAGTCCCAGTCCAAGGTCGGTTTGCCGCAGCGTGTGCTTCGCATTCAACGAGAAAATGTCGCGCGATTCGTCGATATCATAAAACGACGGCACAATGCCCCGGGCGGCCGTGGCCCCGGCCAACCCCGTCAACCCCGTGTCCCCCCATTCCAAGGAGTCCTTTTGGCCGCGCCGGAATACATGCTCAAAACGAAAGGTGATTTCCGGAACGTCTTCCAAGCGCAATCCGGCTTCAAAAAACGCCGATCCGCGAGTCATCGCCAGCTCCTCATTGTAAAGCGAAAACGACTTGGAGTTGCCCGGAAAAAAGCCGCCCGTGCCGTCGTAATAAGTCCGGAATTCCGTGTAGCCAACGCGGATGAAGCCTTTGTCTGGCTGGGATAATTCAAGACGAATCGAATAATCATGGTTGTCAAACAGCCCGTGGCCATCAACCTTGAACAGGCCGCGCTTGCCGACATCCTGCTCCCAATGGAAATCCTCGACGCCGCCGAAGGCCCCTTTGCGCATTGACCAGCGGCGCGTGAACGCGGCTTTGTCGCCGTCAATGAAGGTTCCACCGAAGCCAACATTGAGCCAGTTGCGGAAGTCAGCCGGTTCCTCCGCATTCACACCGCTGGCGGCCGGCACCGCGTTGGTGGCGCTCGAGGATTTGGGCGATTCCTGTGCCCCAGTGAACCCCAAGCCCAGCAGACTGACAGCAACCACCAACCCGCCTGACTTCAATCGTGAGCAAAGCAGCGTTTTCATAGAATGGATCAGTAACGCAATGAAGTGCTGACGCGGGAGCCATGCACCGCTTCGTGGCAACCCGCACTCCAACAGGTGCCCCGACTCAGGGAAGCCGCATGGTCACGCCCGCCAATAAGAATTTTCCCCGCCGTGGTCTGCTGCTGGAAATGACATTTTAAGCACAGCGTCGCATTGCGTTGCGTCAGCATCTTGGCATTCACCGACCCATGCGGATTGTGACAGGTCAAACAGCCCTCGCGCGACGCCTCGTGCTCATAAACAAACGGACCGCGTTGCGAGGGATGGCAGTTTAGGCAGGTCTCGTTTTCGGACAGCAACGAAGTTCCACCGGCCTTGACCGCCCGGCCTTTGTGCGGATTGTGACAGTCACTGCAACTGATCTTCCCTTCGACCACGGGATGATGGTGCGGCAGGTTGAACCGCCCCCGCATTTCAAGATGGCACTGAAAACAGGTCTCGGGCGATTTCTGCGGGTTAATAATAGTGTGGGCCGCCCCGCCACTCTGGTTATGCAGGCTGCCCCCGCCATGACAGGATTCACACCCCATCTCGGACGCATTCTCCCCCTTGGCAATGAGCCGCGCGTGATCCGCCGTCTTGAAATCGCGGGCGATTTCTTTATGGCATTCGGCGCAGGTTGCCGACCCAACCATGGTCGCCCCCGCGACCTGCGGCGGGGCGACCACCGTGCGCGAAACCGTCGCGCAGGAGATCAAGGAAACCGCCGCCACCACTCCCAGCAGAGCGAGATACATCCGACCCGCTCGAATGCTCACCCGTTGACCGCGTTTTTTTAGCCATTCCATAATTTCTCGGTCAGCTTGATACCATTCCGGGCGTTTTTCCATCTACCCATGGATTGTCAAAAGCTTAACAATTTTTGCTAAATTGCACCCGAGCCATCCCCTTTGACCTTCGACAAATACCTGCCGGCAAGTTTGACCTATTTACCTTTCACCAGCTTCCAACCCTTTTCATTCACTTCCAATCCTGTGTTCCCGGCGTATTGGTCATACACTTTTTCCATCTCCGCGATGGAATCAAAATAGCCGACGATGAACGCGGCGCTGAACGAGTCGCCGGCCCGGACCGCCCGCCCGCCAAACTCCTCGATCATGCAGATGTAACCGCGCTGATGGCACCACGCCTCATACACCACGGAGGGTTCCAGCGTCATGCCCGCCAGCCAGGGGCCGTCACGGCCAGTCTTGGGATCGCGCAAATGATACGCGCGAATAAACCGTTTTGGCACGGGCTGGCGGTCGCGGCGATAGTTGAATTTCTCATCGGGCGCAAAGTCCTTCAGGAATTCGCCCGCAGGAATCTTGCCGTGGTAACTCAGATACACTTCGCTGAACGTGTCACCGTTCTGGTGCTTGATATGGCCGGGCATGTCGATGCGCAGGAATAGGGCGTCGCTGGCATTGACGGATGTAATTTTGTCTGAAGAAATGAAATACCGTTTACCGGCCGGGAAGACGATCGTCTGATTCCAGAGGGAGCCGGTCTTCTTGCCCGGTGCCGCCAGGGTGTATCGGTGACTCATCTGCACCGCCATAAAATCCTTGCCAGCGATGGTGCGCGGACTGACTAGCTTTGCTTGTGTGCAAATCTGCGGTCCCTCAATCGAGCGCTTGGGCGTCTTGCCGTGGTAAAGATTGTTAATCGGATAAACCAGATCGCCAGGGAGCTGGTTCTTGTACGCCTCATCACTGCCTGGTTCCATGATCCAGTCCACAATGTCCAATCCGAAACCGAGATCACGGAAGCCCGTGCGTTTGTCGAGCAACGACCCGCCCGTGACGCCGGAAACATACCCGCGCTTGGTGACGGACGCCTCCAAGGTCGGGGAAAGAATGATCAACTGCGTGTCGGTTTCACCCACCCGGAAGTCGGCGCCGCGCCCGGTGGAGCAAATCAACGCGACCGCGAGAAGAACCAGGTGGCGGGTAATATTTTGCATAGGTGTCAGCGTTTATTGACGGTTCGGCTTGAAATGTCGATTGTTTTGCCCACGGGACACAACTGCAGAGTTGCTGCCATGAAAGGACGGCAGCGAACACATGATCGTGATTTAAGCCTTAGCTTTATGTTTCCGGTGGTGCGCCAGATCGCAGAGTGACATTTTGAACGGCAAACCAGAAACTAGAATCTTGATGAAAACCAAATCTAAACCCAATACGATGGAGTAAACACATGAACAAGAATGCCCCCGCCAATCAACTCCTCGCCTTGAACCTGGAAGTTGCCGCCAAGATCGAGCGCACCGAACCGGTCACGCCGCCGGGAATCCCGAAACATTATCCCGACGCCAGGAATCTGCTGACGGCGGATTGTATGGTCCAATCCCGGCTCACAGCGAATCGCAGCGACCGGCGTTTCGGGCCTTTGACCAGGGTGGCTCGGTCAACTAGCAGGTCTAAACTTTGGACCGCACTGGCGGCCGCACCGCATGCTTGCGGGTGAGATGCCGGATTTGATACTGTTCGCGGCGTGCCTATCTCCTGGAACGAAATTCGCCATAACGCTATCCGATTTTCACGCGACTGGACGGGCACGCGGAGCGAGAGCGCGGAGAAACAAACCTTCTGGAATGAGTTTTTTCAGGTTTTCGGCGTTTCACGCCGGGCGGTGGCCAGCTTCGAGGAGCCGGTAAAAAAACTCTCCGGCGACTACGGCTACATCGACCTGTTCTGGCCGGGCATCGTCCTGGTGGAACACAAATCCGCCGGCAAGGACCTGGGCAAGGCGGAATCCCAGGCGTTCCGTTACATTCAGGATCTCGCGCGGGAAGGCAGGCACAAGGAAATTCCACGGTACGTCATCGTCTCCGATTTTGCGCGCGTCGCGTTGCATGATCTCGAACCCGAAGACGGCGAGGCTCTGCCGCTGTCCGGCAGCCGCCGCGTGGCCACGATCCAATTCACGCTCGCGGAATTTCACAAGTGCGTCCATGCCTTCGCGTTCATTCCCGGCTACAAGCAGCACAAGTTCCAGGAGCAGGATCCGATCAATATTGAAGCCACCCAGATGCTCGGTGACCTTCACGACACGCTTGAAGCCGGCGGCTACACCGGGCACGACCTTGAACGATTCCTGGTCCGCATCCTGTTCTGCCTGTTTGCCGAGGATACCGGTTTATTCCAGCGGGAGGCTTTCCGCCTTTACCTCGAAAACCGCACTGCGGCGGATGGCAGCGACCTTGGCGCCCGCCTCGCGCAACTCTTTGCCGTGCTCAACACACCCGAAAGCAAGCGCCAAAAGAACCTGGACGAAGAACTGGCGCAATTTCCGTACGTCAATGGCGACCTGTTCTCGGAGAATCTGGGTTTTGCGGAATTCAACTGCGACATGCGCAACGC
>JAYTXL010000312.1:0-2953 GCA_043742955.1 Verrucomicrobiota bacterium
CCGCCGTGGACGAACGCATCAAGGCCGTGCAGGCCGTGCGCCAGTTGAAAAACGACGCGGCCCGCGATGCGATGGTGAAAGTGCTCGTGCAACCCAACCCGGAGGCGCTCGCCATCGAGGCCGTGCGCGCGCTCGGTGAAATCGGCGGCGACCTCGTGGGCGACGAGATCGTCAAACAATGGAAAACATTTGCGCCGGGCACGCGCCGGGCGGCGGCCGAGGTGCTGGCCTCCCGTAGCCGCTGGGCGCTGGCGCTGCTCACCGCGATCGAGGCGAAGACCGTTTCCGCGAGCGAAATTCCGGCGACTGTCATCCGCACGCTCGGGCAGTCGGGCGATGAAACGGTGCGCAAACGCGCGGCCAGCGCCATCGGGCGCATCCGTCCGCCGGACACGGACAAGCTCAAGCTGATGGCTGTCAAGAAGCAGATGATTCTCAACGGCACGAAACCGGATTTGAAGGCGGGCTATGAGCTGGCCAGGAAAACCTGTTTCAACTGCCACAAATTGCACGGGGAAGGCGCGGACATTGGCCCGGACCTGACCGGTGTCGGCCGCTCCACGCTCGACGCGCTGCTGGCCAACGTCATTGATCCGAATCAAATCATCGGCAAAGGCTACGAGAACGTGGAGGTGGAAACCAAGGATGGCCGCAGCATCAGCGGCCGGCTGGTGGAAGACACGAACGTGCGAGTGAAGCTCATCTCCGCCGGGCCGAAAGAGGATGTGATCGCGCGCAGCGAGATTGCGAAGCTGCGCGTCAGCGAAATCTCCGTGATGCCCGAGGGCCTCGAGCAGATGCCGGACGAGGACTTTCGCAACCTCATCGCCTTCATTCTAAATCCGCCCGGCGACCAGCGGCCATTTAGCTGGCACAACGAGGAAACGCCCGCGCCGCCGAAGAATAATGCCGCCGTGTTTCCGCCGGTGGACCGGGAATCCGTGGCCCTCTGGAACCCGGAGTGGCAGGTGTTGGCGCCGGACTTCGAGGGGGCGCCGCGCAAGCTCACGGACTTTGCCGGGCGCAAGAACGTGTTGATGACCCACCCGTATGGCCCCGAAAAAGCCAGCGCCTTGGAGCGCACGGTGCAACTGGTGCCCGGCCAGAAAACCATGTTGAACTTTTTCGTGGCGGCGCATGAGCAGGGCGATTGGGAATTGCGCGTGCTGGCCGATGGCAAACTGCTCCACCAGCAGCGCGTGGACAAATCCGGTGAGCGCTGGAAGCGCGTCCGGGTGGATCTCTCGGCCTTCGCGGGCCGGGCCGTGAAACTGCGCCTGGAAAATGCCGCGAACGATTGGGCCTATGAATTTGGTTACTGGAGCGAGCTGGAGCTAAAACCTGCGGCCCAGTGAGGGGCAAACCTGGGAGGGCCCCAGTTCCATTCCTTCGCGTTTTATTAGGGCTGTGTCGTGGGGCGACGCTACTGCGGAGCCACAAATTAACCCGAACTCTGAATTCGGTTGAACAGGAAACGGACAACAGGAAACGGAGCAAACCGAGGGAAGGGAAGTTAAAACCGTCCCCCGTCTTACGGTCGAGGCAGATACTCGATGCGGTCGGCCCAGTCCCAGTCCTTGGCCACCGGCCACAGGTTCACCAGCAGGCGGGCCTGCTTGCCATAGGCCACCACCGGCATCGAGCGGTGGAACAGGATCACGCCCGCGTGACCCAGTCCTGCAGGCGTCAACCTCAGCTGTCCGCTGTTCCGTGATTTCTTTGGGAAACGGCCTGGCATAGGCCAACGCACACCGCACCAGCGCCGCTGGCCAGCGGAAGTGCGCCGCCGTCTTGGCGATGGCTTTCGTCTCCTGTTGAACGAAGCCACTTCCCACACGGCCACACGATGCCCCAGCACGTACGCTTCCCGTCCGCCGGCCGAGTCCCGGAACCCGATGCCAGGAAACTCTTCCTCCGGCGCCTTTTCCTTCAGATACAGGCTGCTCAGGGTGGAAACTTCCAAGTGACGCCGCTTGGCCTGACGCGAGAGCAGCGCCGCATAGTCTGCTCCGATCCGGCAGGATTGCACAAGGGTGGGCATGGCTGGAACTTTGTTTACAATGTATACGTTGTTAAGCGGGCCAACAGGACCAACGTGCAACTTCCGGCGTTGAATGTTCAATGTTCAAAGCCATGATCCGAAGCTCAGGGCGCCGGGCCTGTCAGCCTCAAAGCTTTTCGATTTCCGGCCACAAGGGCTGGAGGTCCGTTTCGGCGAGGGCGAGGGTTTGGAGGCTCCGTTTGTGGGCGAGGGAAAAAGCGATTTTCAACCAGTCCCGGGCGGCTTCCAATTGGCCAAGTTGGCAGGTGTAGCACGCGAGATTGAAGGGTACGAGGGGATCCTTGGGGTGCTCCTTCGCGGCGGGCAATAGATTATTGTAGGCGGCTTGCAGGCTGCCGCCGGTGGCGCGGCGGGCGGAATAGCCGGCCTGAATCCAACTGCCAACCCGGTCGGGCACCGCCCGCACCAGCGCCTGGGCGATCCGCCAGGCCGCATCCCACTCCTTGGCGGCCGCGTAAACTTGGAAGCGCAGTTCCAGGACATCGGGGTGCGCGTGGAGCAGGGGTTGGATCTGGTCCAATTCCTCACCGGCCGCAGTTGCATTGCCCAGTTCCAGCCAGCCGGTGGCGGCCTGTAAATAGAAGCGGTCAGGTGGTTCAAGTTCGCCCATCGTGGACCCAGACTATCATGCTGCGGAGTAAGTGTCGAGGCAGCGGAAACCTGCTCGCGGAACGGCTGGGTGGAGCGCGGCTGCTCACCAGCCGAAATCGATAAGAGGTCAATAAGGGGTCGGTTCTATAAGGGTCGGTTCTTATTATTGACAAATAGTAGGATGCCCGTCATTCTCCGGACATGGCGCGCAAGTTGAGGGTGGAGTATCCGGGGGCGATTTACCACGTGATGAATCGCGGGGATCGGCGGGAGCCAATCTTCGCGGACGAGCTGGATCAT
>JAYTXL010000313.1:0-2008 GCA_043742955.1 Verrucomicrobiota bacterium
TCATCGCCGAAAATCTCACCACCCAGGACAACGTGTGTATCGCGGCCTTGGACATTGACGGCGACGGCAAGTGCGAAGTCGCGGTGGGGGCGGGTTGGAATCCAGGCGATACGGTGAACAGCGGCGCGGTTTTTTATTTGATCGCACCCAAGGATCGGACGCAGAAATGGACGCCGGTGGAACTTCATCATGAGCCGACGGTGCATCGGATGCATTGGATCAAGAATCCCGCAGGCAAATTTGATTTGATTGTGAAGCCGCTGCACGGCAAGGGCAATAAAGGCGGCGAGGGCGCGGGCGGTCTGATTCTGGCTTACGCGAAACCCGCCGATCCCAAGCAGCCCTGGACGACTTCCGTGGTGAGCGATTTCATGCACATGACGCATAATTTCCAGCCGATCAACTGGGACAACGATCCCGAGCACGAACTGCTGATCGCCGGCAAGGAAGGCGTGTGGTTCTTTGGCCAGAGCAGCGGTGCGTGGAAGCAGCGCCAATACACGGATCAACCGGCCGGGGAGGTGCGCGATGGCAAATTGCCCACTGGCCAGCATTTCTTCGCCACCATCGAGCCGATGCACGGCACGACGGCGGTCGTTTACACGCCGCCGGCCGGAGGCAAGGGTTTCTGGTCCCGCCTCGTGCTGGATGACTCCTTGAAGGACGGTCACGCACTCGCGGTGGCTGATCTGCTCGGAATCGGTTCGCCGCAGATCGTGGTCGGCTGGCGCGGGATGACGCCCAAGGCCGTGCCCGGCATCAAGCTGTTCACGCCGCTCGACCCGGAAGGCAAACAGTGGCGCACCTCGCAAATATCCGCCGAGGAAGTTGCCATCGAAGACTTGAAAGTGGCCGACCTCAATGGCGACGGCAAACCGGACCTCATTGCGGCCGGGCGCCAGACCAAAAATCTGCGGATTCTTTTCAACGAGACGGTCAAGTAGGGCCGGGAGGTGCGGCCGTTGTCCGCAAAAATATTAACGGATAATGCCGTCATGAACTCAGTCGCCCCGGCAAACGTGCTGTCGATGTTGCGCGCCCAAGCCATGCTTCGAGGTCTTCGATGGCTTTGCTTGGTTATCTGCGCCGTCCTGCCGGGCGGCGTGAAGGCCGAAACCCACTTCATCGAAGCCGAATCCATGGTGTCATCATCCAGCGGTTGGGTGGCGACGGGGAATGAGCAGACGCAGCGCGCCTCACGCACCAAGACGCTCCATGGCGCGAACGGGCCCGGGGATTCCGTGGCTGCGAAAACGTTGTCTATCCGCGAAGCCGGCCGCTATTGGATCTGGGTGCGCTATCTCCAAGTGGCCGCCTGGCGCGGTCCCTTTCAAACCTCCGTGGCCGCCAGCGGCAGGACCTTGTCCAAAAAAGTGTTCGATCTTGAACCGGTCGCCGGCGTGGCCGATTGGGAATACACCTGGCAGTCGTTCGAGGCGGATTTGCCAGCGGGGGAGGTGACGGTGTCGCTGGCCAAACACGAGCAAAAGAACTGTGTCGGCTATGTGCGCCATGTCGATTGTTTCTTCATCACAAAGGAGCACAAAGTTGGGCCCGATCATCTGCCGTTCGGGCCGCAGACTTTCCTGCGAGTCACGCTCGGCGAGGGGAATGATCGCCCGGTCTATCTGCACTTGTTCGCCGATCATTATCGCTCCCCCTGGTACGCGCACTACGCGATTGGCAGCGACGGGCTGCATGAGGGCCTCGCGGTGGACGCGGCGCAGATGCTGAAGCCGGGCGAAGCCACCCCTTGGTGCACGCTGACGCCGACGGTCTATCAGGACTCTGGAGCCGCGCTTAACTTCTCGTTGCGACATTCGTATCACGAGCAGGCGAAACGATTCCGCGCGCAGCTGGAATTTGGGCGGCGGGGCAAAGCGGACGGGGAAACAGAGAGTGTCAAAAAATTCGCTGTCGAGGCGGAGCCGAATGGTGTGGTCATCATCGTGCCGCCCGATTTGGAATCAAAAGCCAACGTCGCATTGCTCAAGCGCGACCGTGATTT
>JAYTXL010000314.1:0-8682 GCA_043742955.1 Verrucomicrobiota bacterium
GACGCCGCTCACGTCCATCCGCATGTTTTCCGAGCTGCTCGCCGAGGGGCGCGTGACCGACGAGACCAAACGGCGCTCCTATCTCCAGATCATCTCGGCGGAGACGGCGCGGCTGACACGGCTGATCAACAACGTGCTCGATTTTTCCCGGCTGGAACGCGGCGAAAAGAAATATCATTTCGAGCCGTGCGATCTGACCGCCGTCACGCGTGAAACCATCGAGACCTACCGGCCGCACCTGGAAACGAACGACTTCACGCTCGACTGCGAGTTGTCCGGCCCGCCGCAGATCATCCAGGGCGACCGCGACGCGCTCGCGCAGGTGCTGGTCAATCTGCTCTCCAACGCGGAGAAATATTCCGCGAACGGTCGCAAGGAAATCACCGTGCGGCTCCGGCGGCAGAGCGCGCCGCTGCCGTTCATCGAAGTGGCGGTGCTGGACCGCGGCCTGGGTGTGCCGCACGGCCGCGCAGAAAAGATTTTTGAGCAATTTTACCGGGCCCATGATTCGTTAAGCAGCGGCATCCAGGGCTCCGGCCTGGGGTTGACGCTGGCGCGACAGATTGCCCGCGCCCACGGCGGCGAGGTGGCCTGCGCCCCGCGCGAGGGGGGCGGGAGCTGCTTCACCCTGCGGCTGCCGATCCAATCCCGGAAATGAAAACCAAAATCCTCATTGTCGAAGATGATCCGCATATCCTGCTGGGCCTGGAAGAGGTGCTGAAGAGCGAAGGCTTCGAGGTCGCCGTCTGCAACCGGGGCGACCACGCGCTTGCCGCCGTCCAAAAGGAACAGCCCAAGCTCATCGTGCTCGATGTGATGCTGCCCGGCCTGAGCGGCTTTGACATTTGCAAGCAATTGCGCGCGAAGAAAGCCACCACCCTCATCCTCATCCTCACGGCCAAGGGACAGGAGCTCGACAAGGTCGTCGGGCTCGATCTCGGTGCGGATGACTATGTGACCAAGCCCTTCGGCGTGCGCGAGTTGCTCGCGCGCATCCACGCGTTGCTGCGGCGCAGCCAGGCTCCGGCCGGCGAAGGCGACACGGGAGCGGTTTTCCAAATCGGCACCGCGACCATCGACCCCAAACAATTTCAACTGCGGCGCGGCCGGGTGGTGGAGGAGCTCACGGCCAAGGAATTAAAGCTGCTGCAAGCCTTTCACAACCATCCCGGCGAGGTGCTGTCGCGCGACCGGCTGCTCAATGATGTCTGGGGCTACAACTACTACGGGACCACGCGCACGCTCGACCAGGTCGTGGTCCAACTCCGGAAAAAGCTCGGCGACAACGGCGGCGAATCGAAGCACCTGATCACCGTGCACGGCGTGGGTTACAAACTCATTTTGTAACCCGCCTTATTCCTTCACTTTTGTCACGATGGTAATTTTGCCGTCCTTGACCTCAATGTTCTCAAATTTTTGGATCGCCTCGGCATTTTGTGGATTTCGCATGGCCTCCTGCGCCAGGTTTTGCAGTCTCAGGTTTTTCATAAAAGTGTCCGAAACGGGCTGTCCATTCACCTCCAGGGCGTCGAGGTTCACGATCAACTGCCCGTTGGCCAGGGCGGCCTTCAACGTCGCCGCGCCATTCAGGTAACGGCTATCCAGGCCCCAGCCAATGCCTTTGAGTGGCAGGCTCAGATTGCCCTTGATTTTGTTCCCGTCCACCGTGACATGGAACTTGTCCTTAAAATCCTTGAAGGCCGGATCATTCGCGAACAAGGCGTTCAACTCGTCCGCCGTGAGACTCAACGACTGACTGCTTTTCTGATCTTTCAGGGCCTCACCAAAACGGCTCACCCGCTGTTGCAGCTCCGCGAACTTTTCGGCGGGCAGCTCCGCCTTGGGCAGCGTGGCCGGCGTGGCACTGGTGTAGCTGACCGCTTTCTGGTAAACGAAACGGCCGGCAAAATACATCGCGATGGCCCCCGTCAGAAAGACGACGAAGAGCGTCAGGCACCCATAAAAAAAGCAACCGCGACCCGAGGATTTTTTCGAATCCGACATAATTTAATTTCCAAGGGCGAACATCTCATTTTTTATCCGAATGTCCACTGTTTCGAGGAGGGGTCGCGCCCCCTTGATTCCCGGACCGGATGGATGCCCGGCGCTCTGGTCCAGGAGCGCGAACGACAACACCGCCCCAATCCAGCCGCCGGACAAGCCAGGCCATCAACGTTCGTTGGCTGGATCACCACCGGGGAGGTTCGCCGCTCAAAATATTTAGCAACCTGGCGAAACGACCGGTGTTTAAGGAAAGAGCAAAAACATGTCTCCCGATCCACGCCACAATCCACTGTCGGTGGTGAACAAACTCCGGTTCATCTGGTTGTTCCCGGTCACGTTGATCGGATTGGTTTTGCTGGTGGTGGTGGCGAAGCTGGGTTGGAACCAATGGTTTGCGGAGGACCCGTCGGCGCGGCAGATTCTCCGGCCCGCACTGAAATCATCCGCGCGTGCGAGCGCAGGCACAACGGAACAAAAAAGTGCTATCCCGGGAATCTTTGGCCGAATCCGTTTGGAGGGCATACCACCTCCGGAGAGATTGTTGCCCCTTGATGCCACCAGCGCGAAACTGCATGCGGTGCCACCCACAACCCGCTTTTATGTGGTAGGGAATCAGGGCGAACTGGCGGATGTTTTCGTGTACGTCAAGTCGGGATTGGCGGGAATGAATTTTGAGGTTCCAGATCAGCCCGCCGTGCTCAAAACCGTTGGCTCCTCATATGAACCTTACATCTCCGGCCTGCAAACCCGGCAGAAATTGTTGGTGCGAAACCTGGATCCTTTCCTCCATAACATACATGCGATGCCCTCCCGGCCCGGCAATCGTGAGAGCAACAAAGCACAACTCGCGAACACGGACGTGGAATTTACTTTTGAACAACGGGACATATTTGTTCAGTTCAAGTGTGATGTGCATCCGTGGGAGTTTGCCTATGTCGGCGTGGTGGAGCACCCGTTCTTCACCGTCACGGACCAGGCCGGGGCCTTCGCACTGCCGAATGTGCCGCCCGGAAAATATTTGATTGAAGCGGTGCATCGAAAAGCGGGCAAGCAGACGCGCGAGATTACCCTGGGCACAAACGAAAGCCAGAAGGCGGATTTTGTGTTTGAATTCAAGGCAACAGCAGCGCTCCCGCCCGTCGAAACCCGCGCCGCGCTTGACCTGGCCGAAACCGCAAATCCAGACACCAAACCAGAGGCGACATCGGCCACACCTGCGCCGTCGCCCGCCCTCACGGTCGACTCGGCTCGACACAGCACCGGACCCCGCATTTCTGGTCGTGTCCGTTTGCAAGGCACACCGCCGTCGGAGAAACCCCTCCCGCTGGATGTGAATTGCGGAAAGGTGAACACCCGCCGGCCGACGACCCGGTTTTATGTCGTCAATGAGGAGGGTGGACTCGCGGATGTTCTCGTTTACGTCAAATCAGGATTGGCGGGGAACATTTTTGCAACGCCACCTCAGCCGGTGCTGCTCAATCAGGTGAACTGCGAATACACGCCGTACATATCTGGATTGCAAACCCGGCAGAAATTAGTGGTGCGAAATTCGGATCCGTTCCTCCACAATGTGCATCCCATGCCGTCCGTGGTCGGCAATCGCGAAAGCAACAAGGCCCAACTCCCGGGCGTCGACTTGGAGTTCGCCTTTGAACAGCCGGAATTATTTCTCAAGTTCAAATGCGATGTGCATCCCTGGATGTTCGCTTACGTGTGCGTGCTCGATCACCCGTTTTTTGCCTTCACGGACCAAACCGGTGCGTTCACCCTGCCCAATCTACCGCCGGGGAAATACGTGCTCGAAGCGGTGCATCGAAAAGCCGGGATTCGCGCGCAAGAAATCACGCTTACAAACGAAGCCCGCCCGCCGGTGGATTTTATTTTTGAAATCGCCGCCGGGCCTTAAGCCAGATCCAGTCCCTTCAACCATGAAAGGACACGAATCAAGACAGGAAGGTGGGTGCCTTCACGACTCAAGACTGGGACGGAGTGGACCCGATTTGACAGCAGCAAACCTCGTTTGCCCGGCCCCGCACCACCTGGAAAGCGCTCTCATTACTTCACTTCCCAGGAGAAATATCCCAGCCAGCGTTCCTTGCGGCGCAACAGTTGGTAACAGCGTCCGCCCAGGTAGCCCGCCAGCGGCCCTTGCAATTTGCTGAACACTTTCTTGGCACGCTCAAAATCCCCTTTCAAATAAAGCGCCACGGCGTGGGAAAATTGCTCACTGCCATCATCCGGATGCTCCGGCACGGTAAACAGCCGCACGGGTTGTTGCCGGCCCTTGACCCGCACCCGATCAAACAGGACACACCGGGCGGCCAGTTCGTCCGACAGTTTACAAAATAACGCGTCGGAAAGAATCAGCTCCACCGGATAGTAGCGGGTCAGTCCTTCGATCCGCGCCGCGAGGTTCACTTCATCGCCCAGCACGCTGAAGCTGAACCGGCTTGGCGAGCCGATGGCTCCGGAAACCACGGTGCCGTAATTGATGCCGGCGCCGAGGTCGAAGCAGATTTGCTTGCGCCGAGAGCGTTGACGTTGCAGTTGGCGCATACTTTCACGGGCGGTGAGGTAGCATTGCAGCGCGGCCGTGGCTGCGTTATCCACCGCCACCGGGCAGTTGAAAACCGCCAGCACCGCGTCGCCGATAAAATTCACCACGGTTCCCTGGTGCGCCTCCACGCTGTCAATAATCACCTCCAGATGCTCGTTCAAGGCCCGCAACAAGGACTTCGGCCGCATCTTCTCCGCCGCCGCCGAGAAACCAGCGATGTCGTAAAACAAAATTGCCGTATCACTGAGCTGGCCGGCCAGCAATTGCTCCGGCGTACGCTTCTCCAATATTTGATCCACCACTCCTTGGGACAAGCACCGGAGCAGTGTTTCCCGCGCCTTCTGGATCGCGGTCATCTGGTCGACCCGCACCTGGTGGGATACCTGGACTTTGCCCACGAGATCGCGGATCAAGGCGCGCAAGACCTCTGGATGTTGATCCACCACGGACAACAGGGTCTGAGCGTCCACGCGCAACACTTCCACTTCACTCAAGCAGCGGACGCTGGCGTTGCGTGACTGGCCCGTGAGCACCCCCATTTCACCCAGCACCCCGCCCGCACCCTGGCGATCAATTTCCTGCTCCCCTTTCAAAATGCTAAGCTGGCCAGCCAGGACAAAATAAACGGCGTTGGGGCGGCTGCCCTCCCGCATCAAATAACTCCCCGAGGCCAGCTTTTCCATCCTGGCTTCGGCCAAAAGCCCGGCGGTCGCCTTTGGCGGCAGGCTGCCCAGCACCGGATTACGTTCCGGACTGATCCTGAATGGGCGCTGGTTTTTGGGTGGCATTTGAAATCCGGCAATTCAGTTCTCGGATCGGCGGTTATGAACATCGGCGATTTGAAAAAAGGACGCCTTCAACCGCGAGTAAACGGCAAGGGCATCGGTTGGTCAAGCGGTGGATTTAAGATGAAAGGCGGTCTGATTGAGTTTGATGCGAGCCAAATACATCAAGTGAGTCGGCCGGGCTTGCACCTCTTGGAGCCAAGGTTTTTACCGAGCTACTCGCCCGACTTCAATCAGAACGATCGGTTGGTGGAATCCCTCTGCCTGTTCCTGCGGCTGTTGCTGGGCCTGTTGTGGCTTGGAACGCCCGCCTCCTCGAAAAGCCCGCGCGCCTCCTGACCCGCATTCTCGACCGCTTCCGGCAGATGGACATTTTCCGGCGGCTCGACAAAACGAACCTGCCGCCGGCGCTCAAGGATGAAATCAAAGCCGATGCCGCCTGGAAGGAAGACGCCCGGAACGACTTCGCCGGAGCCTTGGCCGAATGCGCCACCGTGGAGCTAAACCGCCGCAACGTCGGGGCGCAAAACGTGCACTGGATTAACCTTGGAATGAGTGGCGGCGAACTGGCGCTGGCGCACTTCGCCCTGTGTGATCGAATCGACAAGCTGGTGCTCGCCGCGAATGCCAAGCCGCCGGAGGAAAACAAGCCGCTGGTGCCTCGAACTTGCGGCCGTTTGCCGTGGCACTCAAAAAAAAACGGCTTTTTTTTCATGCCCGACTATTCGCTTGCGCCGTGTGTCACGCTCGTTTTCGGCCGCAGCGGCAGTGGCAAGACCACCTTTGCCTTCCGTTGCCTGGCCAACGTCTCGACCGAGCAACCCGCCAACACCAACCCCGCCGCGTGCGTCTTCATTTTCGATTGGAGGTTAGAAGCGTCCCAACGGCTCGGCCTGCCCCCGTGTGGCACGGCGGCCCAGTGCGAAGCGGCCGTGGCGTCCCGCTGGGTTGTCTTTAATCCCGCCATCATGTTCCAGGAGCGCCAGCGCGATGCCTTCCGCTGGTTCTGTCACTGGGTCTTTGAAGTGTCCCAACGCGGACCCGGCAAAAAGGTTTTGTTCGTGGACGAGCTATGGAAATTTGTGGATACCAACTCGCACCCCGCCGAATTGGAGAAAGTTGCCCGCATGGGCCAGGCCGAAAACTTGGAGCTGCTCACCTCGACGCAACACCCGCGCGATTATCACCGAGACATCCGGGCTGAAGTGACCGAATGGGTGTGCTTCTCCATGGATGAACCGGGCGAGCTGGACGCCGTGCGCCCGTATTTTCGAGGCGTGGACCGCGTGGCGCAATTGCCCCGTGGCAGTTTCATCGCCTACAACCGTGAGAGTGGGGAAGACCTGTTGGGCCGTTTTTTCTAGGCTGGAACCAGCATTCTTACAATCTCCGCCGCCGGATGGAACGGGGCAAAATCTCGCCGATTGGACGTGTGGATTTTATTCGCCCCGCACAAAGCGGCGGCGCGGACGTGCAGCGCGTCGTAAATTTTGTCTCCGGTCTGCCCATTATCCACCACCGAATCAATCGCTATTTTGTAGTCCTCTTCCGTCAGGGATTGGAACCTCAACTTTTCTGAAATCTTGGAAATCATTTTCTGCGCCGCGACCGGTGGAATACGCAGCCGATAAGTCAAGGTGTTGAAGCACTCGGCTAATGCGTGAGGGGTCGTAACCCCGTCCTTTGCCTCGGAAATAAGCTTTCTGGATTTAGCGCCGACCTCCTCGTTTTGGTTGCAAGCAAAAACCAGTATTGGAGTATCAAAGTATTCAGTCATTCGCGGGTTGGGTTGGGTTGCAGCGCTGCTTCCTCCATCTCTTGATAAGATAACGGGGTTGACCAAAACAGCAGATTAGTAGCCTTGTCTTGAATTAACCGGCCGGGTCGGGCGGTGGCTTTATTCAGTTTTTGGCCGTGAATTCCCATTTCGTCTACGGTCCAGTAAATTTCGTCATTCAACTTCAATTGCGCGGCCTCCACTATTCCCGCTGGTAGGCTCGTCCGGTTCTTGGTTGTGAGTATGCTGGTGCTCATGTAGGGAACAATCCCACCGTTTTTAATACTGTCAAGCCGCACATCTCTGGAAGGGAAAAACCCCCGCCTTCCGCTCCCGGCCCGGAACTTTTGAAGCCGGAACCCCCCCTAAAACGCCTCGTATGGGGCTTCACCCTTGCCCGATTGACCGACCCGCCTGGCCACGGCAGAAAATTGTGATGCTCTCCTTGTAAATGCGTTGCTGCGGCGGGCCAACGAGCGGGGCGAGCCATTCGGCAAGGTTATCCGCCACCGGGCACACGCGGCGCGCGCGCGTTTTGGCTTTGCCCAATGAAACCGTGACCCAGCGGCGCTCTAAATCCACGTCTGCCCAAGTCAGTCTTTGGGCTTCCGCCAGCCGGACCCCGGCAAAAGTGACCAACAGCATGGCCGGCAGCAATGATTTGCCCGTGTGGGCCAAGATGCCGGCGACCTCCTTTGGCGAGTAGATGAGCACCGGCCCGCAATCCTCAATGGCGCGCTCTACTAATTCCACTTCATCCCACCACGCCGGCAAGTATGGCGGCGCTTGGAAAATTGCGCCAATGATCGAATGGCCGACAATCAATCATTTCACTGGCGATAACGGGGAGAGGTGTTTCGGCGCGATATAACACCGCTGGTATGCCCTGAACTTGTGAAGACACAATGGGAACCATATTAGAAGCTTTCCTTTCCTACCGTCCGTGAACTGGTGGGCCCAACAGGATTTGAACCTGTGACCAAGCGATTATGAGTCGCCTGCTCTAACCGCTGAGCTATGGGCCCATCATGCTGAAAAACAACAAGTTGTGAATCATAATTTAACTTGTTTTTTCTCGTTGTATCCCGCCATCAAGGGAGACACTAGGGAGGACGCAAAACCCGCAAAAGTATTGCGCGACTCAACCGTTGCGCTGGATGGCAAATGGCGTTCCTTCCCTAAAGTTCCAAACTTGGTGCAATATGTAATCACGGGCACCTATTTTGGCCGCGTTAAGATCGACGGCAAGACATTTCGGGAAAGTTGTCGCGTAGTTTTCAAAATCGGAATATTTTGTAGTTAGCAAAATCGGACCGCGTTATTTTTGGCGGTTGGTAAAAAGGAGGAGCGGTTTGAGTTTTTTGTCTGGCGGGTGAGCCAAGACGGAGGAGTGGCCGGAGGGGTGGAGGCAGAGAATGACTTTGGAGCCTGGGGGATATTCGAGGCGGATGCGCTGGGGACCGATGGGGACGCGGCCGTCGGAGCCGATCTTGAGGCTGGTCCGGACGCTCCAAATATAAGGCCACCAGGGGCCTTTGGGGGCGGGTCGCAACACGGAG
>JAYTXL010000315.1:0-3755 GCA_043742955.1 Verrucomicrobiota bacterium
GCGCGCCTCCGGCATCATGTGCAGGTCGTAATACATCTCGTCGTCCAGATCGAAGTTCGAGCAGCCCGCCGTGATCGCGTGGCTCGTGTCCATGTAGAACAAATTCATTTCGCCCTCATACCATTTCGAGCGGCCGTGCTCCCAGGCACCGCCCACAATGGTCTTGAACCACGGCGCGTCATTGCCGCACACCGAGTCATGCAGGAGCACGAGCCCGCCGCCGCGCTTCAGGAATTTATCGAGATTCGCCCGATCCGGCGGCTTGATGTCTCCGCCCTCGGCGGCGTACATGACCATCACATCGGTTTTTTCCAATTGCTCGGCGGTGGGGAAACCGATGGCGCCATCCACCTGGCAGCCGCGCGCGGTGAGCAACGGTGTCCACTCCTTGAGGAACCGGGGCCCGTCATGCTGGCCGGGGCCGTGGGTTTTGGGACCGCAACGGAGGAAGACCCGGAGCGGTTCCGCGGCGTGCGCGGACGTCAGGCCGACAATCCATGCAAGCGAGAGTGCCAAAATGCGTTTCATAAATGTGATGACTGCGATGTTGGGCAGCATAGGCACGCGAAACCAAATTCCCAACAAATATTTGGCGGGTGGCGACGGCTTGACGCTCCAATCGCAGGGGAAAGTACGGCGGTCTTGCTACGCAGAACGGACCCACAATTTCATCAATGGCGGGTGACTTTCACTTCACGGTTTAGGGGTTGGAGGCGCGAAATTTCGTCTTAGCGCCGATAAACCACGCGGGTGTGGGCGATCAGGTCGTGGAGGCCGCGTTTGTCGGTGCGGAAGCCGATCATTAAATAACCGATGCCCAGCATCACAAAGCTCACGCACTCGCCTGCATAACGGACCAGGGCGCGGGTGTAGCCAAGGGGTGAGCCGTCTTCATTCACAATTTTGGCGCCCACCACCAACTTGCCCACGGTGGCGCCGAATCGGCCATTCAGCAGCACGTAATAGGCCATGCTGATGGTCAGATAAATCAGGCAGTAAGTGATGCTCACCATTCCCAACTCCATGATTTTTTCCTGGCTCATCTGCGGGCCGGAGGGATCGAACCCTTTTTGCAAGGGCTCAAATTGCTCGGTCCAGGGCAGCGTGATTATTTTCATGGCGATCGACAAAAGTATGTTGTCGAGAATGTACGCCCCGAGGCGCACCCAGAAGCCGACCGGTGCAAATGTTGCCGCCACCAGCGGGGGCGGAAAGAATTCCTGGAGTTCGGGATGCTCACCCGCCGCCGTCCAAATGGCGCGTTCGCTTTGCCAGACCTGGGTGCGGGCCCCGACGCGGCCGTCGCGAATCCAATCCTGTATTTCCGCCTGAGTGGCCGGGCCGTATTCCCGGCCGTCGCCGCCGATGATTTTATAGGTGATTTCCATTTGTGCCGGGCGAAAGATTAGCAACCTGGTGCGGGTGCTCAAGCTTGATGGACACTCTGCACGGCGTCGCGCATGACGACCAGCCTACCGGGCCACTCCGGCCCAGTGAACTGCCGGAATGCGGCCATGATCCGCGCCTGAATCCGTTGCCCGTTCGGCTGGCGCAAAAGCACCACCAAAATACCGCCCTGCTTTTCCTCGCGGTGCTCGGAGAAACCCTTGTCGGTCGTGACGCGCATCCGCTGTTCAGCTTGGGCAAAAGTCCAAAGTTCATCATCGAACATTCCCGGTCGCGCAGTGCCACGAATATCGCGCACATCGTTTCCCATTGCCCAGAGTTCCATAACAGTGAAGTTCGGAATGTTCTCGTCCACCAGAATTTTCATCGGGCGAGCACGACCTCATCCAGCGGCGTCACCTGCTCCTCGGCCAGGGAGGCGGCGTAATCAAGGCAGGCGAGGCTGTCCTCGCGGGTGATCGTGGGAAAGGTGCCCAGCAAAACCTCGATACTGTCTCCGTGCGCGAACATCCGAACAATCTGGTGGACCGGAATACGCGTGCCGTGGACGCACGCTTGGCCGTGGCAGATTTTCGGGTTAATGGAGATTCGACTGTTCACAGAAACAAGGTCTCAGAGAAACGCGCTTAGAGCAAGCGCGGACGGAAATAGCCCAGCGCTGGCCTGCAGGTGGAGCGGTCATTTGGGCTTTGTCTGCTTGATGCCGACCAAAAACCCTTCCGACGGTGCCAACTGCCGCGCCACCAAAACGACCTGCGAAGTAACCGCATTCGTCGAGTTCGTGCGTAACTCCTCGATCAGCGACCCGGCCCACGAGGGCGTCGGATTGCAACCGCGACGCGATGGCCGGGTTAGATGCAACGCACGTTAGGCATCTCGTATCCCTCTACCACAAATGTTTGAACCACTCCAGCGGTCTGTAAATCTGATACAGCCAATCGCTCGTGTGAGACGCGTAGGGCAACCGAGCCAAATCGAAATAATCCTGCGAACAAAGAACCACGTATCCGAGAAGGTAAATCGCAAGCAACGCCAACACCAAACCGCCGGCCAAGCGAAAACTCGCGCCATGCACTGGCTGAAAATTTTCAGCTTCTTGACGTGTGGATGTCATCTCAATACGCGTGAAGATTGCCTAGATCCTATGGCTTGAGGCGCTGCAGCGCATGTTAGGCCGACGGGTCATGTCTCTGAACTCCAATCATCCCAAAGAACTCGCTCTCCATCCGGTGGAGTGCCTCTGGGTGTCCGTGCTTGAATTCTCGGAACGGCTGCAAAAAGCGAAACGTGCGGGTGCGTCGAAATGGACGAAAAACTATCGCCATCGGGTTGAACGCTCGCCACCCGCCAAAGTGGTAAAACGCCATCCGAGCCAGGGAGAGCCGCCACCGAGTGCGCTGCGACCAATTGATGACCACGGCGCGCTGGCCGAGGCGAGGCAAGACCTGCTCCTCAATGTAGTCGTGCCAGATGGGGCTGTCGGAATACACGAACAAGATGTCGCGCCCGCGAATGCACCACCAAGACCAAACAGCGATGTGCAGGAAAATGGTGGACGCCAAGAAGAACACGAGCCACAGCACGACGACGACGAGCAGCAGCGGTGCGAACGGAATGAACAGTGCAACCTGCCACCATTTTGCTTTCGGTTTGGGTGTGGGATGGCTCATGGCGTGCGAGTCGGCCATATCAATGCTCCAAGCTCAGCGACCACGCCGAGCAAACAGTAACAATGCAACAAGAGCGCGAAGGCGTGGTTCGCTGGAGCGCCTGGTTGAACTGAGCCGCTGCGCGGCAGGAGGAAAGGGAGATTAGGTTTACGGGAGGTGCGGAAAGTTTCTGGTTGGTGATTTTGGGACGGAAGGTGCGGGCCGCAGCGGGCATGGTTTCGTTCCGATGAAAATCCATTGCCCATCTATCACCCAGTTCCAAACGTTTGTCGAACTGAAAGACTACCGGCCGCCGCCGTGAACACGCCCCTGACCGCTGAAGTTTTTAGGGATCCCCGGTGCCCCGCGAAAAATCATTCGCGGCGCGAACGGGAGCATGTTGTCGGGCGTGGACGGCGGCGGTCGCGGGCCCGGATTGGGCGAGTGGCGGCGGGGTTCGGCGAGGGGGTCCGCCGCACTCCGGCCCCGGCCGAGCGGGTGCCCGGCGCGCCGGCAGCCAAAGTGCGGCGCTGATTTTGTGGGCGGACGGGTTTGACGCGGGACCAACGGCGTCAAAGCAAATTGCAAAGGGGAGAAAACAAAAGCGCCCGAGGCTTCAACCGGGCTCGTTCAACAACGGGTAGCATCGACGCTCCTTCGTCCGACTCAGTCGGTCAATGCTACCCTTGTGGGTTAGGC
>JAYTXL010000316.1:0-11258 GCA_043742955.1 Verrucomicrobiota bacterium
CAACGTCGCCACTGGCGAATATGTTGACCTCATCAAAGCCGGTATCGTTGATCCGACCAAGGTGACCCGTAGCGCTCTTCAGAACGCCGCGTCCATCTCTGGTCTGCTCCTCACCACCGAGTGTCTCATCGCCGACATTCCGAAGGAAGAGAAGGGCGAGTCTGCTCACGACCACGGCGGCATGGGCATGTAATTTGATTCGATAACGAATTACCCAAAATCCCTACGAGCGGGCCGGAGCGAAAGTTCCGGCCCGTTTTTTATGAAAGGAGCGCGGACGTCTCGCCCGTGTCAGGCAGAGATGCATGAGCGGGAAGCAATCTAACGCGAAAGCGAAACCCCCAATAATTCACACCTGGCAATTGTTCCTTGCGGCATCTCCGTCCGGCGTGAAGCGATCCAGATACGCAGGGCCTCCTCGGTTTCCGTCCCGGATTTGCTGACTCCGGGCGGAGGGTTGTTCGAGAGCTGGCAAGCGAGGCGATCGGGATCCAATGATGATTCATCCACCATCGCCGAGCCGTTCAGGATGACGCGGACTACCGATGATGATGTCGGCTGCTCTGGCCGATGCCAGGTGATACGATACCGGGCTTCGACGACATTGGTCTTGCCATCTACGCTCGGAAGAACGGCTGTATCAGAGTCAAATGGGGCGTTCTGAAGATAAGTCAGCAGCGCGTCCACCAATGGATGCCCGATCCCAAAGAGTTCGCACTTTTTTGTTCGGGTAGCAAGGGCACGATCAAAAGTCACCATATCGTATTGTGCGTTCACTTGGGAGAATCCTTTGAGGCAATCGGGAGTTACGATTTGCCAGAAGTCACCGGTTGGCAGCACGCTGCCGCCTAGCCGGATGACGGCCTCCCGACACCAGAGGCCGAGTTGGGCGAGGTGGAACTGTCCGGTTATTTTCCGGTAGTGATCAAGATTGAAATGAGTCAGGTCTTGCGAGAGGTGCGACAGAGCATCCCGCGCTTCCTGAGCTTGGTGCATCATCTCTTCGATCTCGCGCTCGGTTCGCTTGTAGTCTTTGTCCAGCAGGGCTTGCCGGAAAAGTTGCTGGTAGTTCGGGCTGGATCCTAGGTAGCCAAGGATTTCGCTTCTAAAGTCCTCTAGTGGCTCCCCGGTTTCCAGGTCTGTTTTGCCAATGGCTTGGGCGATGGCGAGCAGCTTGGTTGCCAGCAGGCCGTAGATACGATCTTCGACCGTATCTTTGGCGACAAGATTATAGACCTGTGAAACATCCTTCTGTCCGAAGCGGTGGATGCGACCGATGCGTTGTTCCACGGCCATGGGGTTCCATGGCAGGTCATAGTTGAACAGGATTCGCGCACACTGGAGGTTGATGCCTTCGCCACCCGCGGAGGTGCAGATGAGGAACTTCGCGCCATTCTCGTCCCAGAACCGTTCAGCAGCTTCGATTTTGTCATCGAGCGGGCCACCTTTGATGGTGGCGATCCGGTCCTCACCAAAGATTCGGGCGAGTTCCAGGCGGAGAAACTCCAGCGTTTCACGATACTGGGTGAATATGATGAAGCGTTCACCCTCATTCGTTGCGCGGAGCTGCGAGATTACAGCCAGAAGGCGGTCGAATTTTCGATCAGTTCCTTCCGGCACCAATCGCACCAGTTTACGCACTCTCACTGTCTCATCAGGAATCTCTGCATCGGCATAGACGCCCTCGTCACCCTCCTCGTCGGCATCCAGCGACCATTCAGTGCTCTCTTCGTTCTCCGTTAGTTTGCGCACGATGCGCTGGCGCACTTGGGCGATGTAGGCATCGGCATCGGCGTCATTGATGGCGGTCTGGATCGTGGTGAGGATTTCACGGGCGAGGATGCGCATCTCATCCTGGATGCGGACAATCTGAGCAGGCAGGTCGGGATCGAAATCGGTCTTACGTTTCCTCTCCAGAGAAATCTGCTCCCGCACCAGGAGGACCAACAGTCTGCGCCGCAAAGCCTGCCGGATGGCCCGGGGGCTGGATGACATCATCTTTTGAAAGGCCGTCATCACGAACCCCACCGCGCGCTGGGCACTGGTGGTTCTTCCTGTTCTTCCCATGCCCGAGATTTCGTAGCCAGTTTTCAGGTAGTCGGTCAGTTGCTCGTAGAAACGCTGCTCTCTTAGCGCGGGTTCAAAGGACTCGGCGTGGACTTGTCGTCTGACAAACAAGGCATTGCCTTGGGCATCGGTTACTTCCCGTTTGGTGCGCCGGATCATGACTCGGTTCAGCAGACTGCGATGGGACAGCAAGGCTTGCGGCGAATCGAACAGATGATCGTCCAGCAGATTGATCAGCGACCAGAACTGGTAGTTGTTCCCTTGGTGCGGCGTGGCTGACAGAAAGATCAGGTCCCGGGTGTGCCCGCGCAGTGCTTCGAGCAGGCGATAGTTCTGGGTGGTCTGAGTTTTCGTGCCGTAACGGATGCGGCTGACGTGGTGCGCCTCGTCCACGATGATCAGGTCAAATCGCGGCCCGGCCAGCACTCGTTCCATACGCAACGGGCGTTTCAGCGTGTCGATGGAGGCAATGACGCGGTGCTTGTTCTCCCAGGTGGCGGGCGCATGATCGTGAAAATCAACCCCCAGCACTTCAAACTCCAACCGGAAACAACCACGCAGTTCAGACTGCCAGTTCTTCACGAGACCAGCCGGGGCGATGACGAGAACTCTGCGGGCCTCGCCTCGCGCCACGAGTTCGCGGATGATCATCCCGGTTTCGATGGTCTTGCCGAGTCCCACTTCATCTGCCACCAGCAGACGCCGCCGTGTCATCTTCACCACATCGTGCGTGAGCAGAATCTGATGCGGCAGGAGTTGCGTGCGGGAGTTAGTGAGTTCACCTCCAGTGTTGCCCAGGGCGAACTGCCATGCGAGCTGGCGGAGCAGAAAGTCCTTGGGATCATCGAACCTGCCCTGCGCCAGTTTTTCCCATGGCGACAAAGCCGGTTCCAGGCGATTGGCAGGCAGTGTCTCGACCCTGCGGCCCTGGCGGTCCTCGAAGATGACTTCCGCCACGTTGAATCCCTCGTCCTCGCGCAGGCGACACACCTCGCCCACGCCCAGTTCCCAACGCCCGATGACCCGGACGCGGTCATTCAATTTTAGTTTTTGATGATACAAAGGGATCGTGTTCATGACAGGCTTTCTCCGAATTCGTAAAGGGGGTAACCGCCGGATTCCCGGATCACCGGGTTGGAGCCGAAGAGCTGCCAAAGTGGAATCCGCTTGTTGAGCCGGTTATATGCGGCAAAGAGCTGGCCGCCCGCACCCAGCTCGAGCTTCATGCGCAACGGCACATGGATGAGGCCCAGCCGGCTGATCTCCCCGGCACAGGTGCTGAGACGACGACGCATCTGCCGGAGGAAGTCCAAGGGCTTCGCGTCGTGAATGCCTTCGTTCTGATCGAGCTGGGTCAGCAGATCATCCAGACCGGTGAGCGCGAGCGGCTGGGCCCGGGTGAAGGGAAAAGGGTCTTGCTCGAACTCGCGGATGAGGTCGAAGAGCCCCAGATGAATGGGATTCACCTTCACGGGTGCGTCGGTATGGAAAACGAGGTATCCGGCCATAATGGTCAATGCTCTTTGGGTTTGGCGGTGAAAAACTTGCCCATCCATTCTTCGGTGTAGAAGGGGAGCAGCTTGCCGCAGGCACCGCCCCAGCGGTTGGGGTCGCGGGTGTTGAGGTATTCCAGCGCGGCCCGGATGGCATCGCGTTGTCCGCCGAAGCGGTTCACCAGCAAATCAAGACGCTCGCCCTGTTCAGCGTGGGCCAGCAATAGGTGCAACACATCCACGAGATTGGGGCCATCCACCACTTTCACTTCGGCTTCCAAGCCGGGCAGAGCCACCTGAATAGACCTGGGGCCTTCATCTTTTAGCAGGTTCTTGAGACCCTCAAGACGTTCGGTTGGCGTCAGAATCTCGTAGGTTCGACCGCCCTTCATCCGGCCTTTGCGCAGAAGGGGCGGTTTGTGATCTGTGAGATCACTGACCTCAAAGACTCCGCGGGTCAGCTTGCTGATGCTGTCCACGGAGACTTCACGCTTGTCGCAGAGTGCGAGCAGCCAGACCTGGGTGAAGGCGTCCGTGCTCTCCAGTTCGCTGGGCAGCGGGTTTTCCTTGCTGACAATCAGCTCCACCATCACGCGGATGTCCTGAAGAGCGGCTTTCAGTGGGAAAGGCTGCCCGTCCCAATCCAACACCGCCCCATAGTGCCGGGAATACACTTCCAGACATTTCCCAATCAGCACCATCCGCACATCCGCGTCCGGCAGACTTTGGCCGCCGTATCGGCCAGATTCGATGCGCTTGATTTCCTCTCTCGCTTTTTGGCGCACAATCTGTCGAAGTCCTGCCCAACTTCGCTTGGTGCGGACGTCTTCAGAACGGCGTTTGCTGCAAACATGAATCAGATCGTAAGCGATCGCCTCCTTGTCCATCAAATGTAACGAGGATTCACCTTCGGAATGAACCGGGTAGATCGCCTCAAGCTGAAATCCCGATTCAAGCACGGCATCAAGCAATGCCTGCCATGCTGAGTCTTCAGCATGGTGAAAGGTAAACGCCATAATTCCCTCATCCCTTAAAACACGAGCGGCCTCCGTGAATACGGCTTGAAGATCCTGTCCGAACTCAACGTCGGTTTTTCCACGATACTTATTTTTTATGACCTCGTCGCTTGTTGGAACCCGATCAGGCAGAAACTGCGGAAAGTCCGATTTGAGGGCAAGCCTCAACCAAGAGTAATAGAACTCGGCAAGTTCGGCATAATTGACGTTGTCCGAATAGGGAGGGTCGGTAATGACGAAATCCACAGATGCACTCGAAATCGCTGTCTTCAGATCCTTGCTCGATTGAGCGAGAAGCCTAACGGATTTGAACTTTGTGGCGGAGCTGTAAACTGGATCGGCCGGATGAACTAGCCGCACTCGCTTTTTTCCATCTTGCTGGTATTCGACATCGCTCGTTTCTTTGGCGAATTGAACTCCAAGGCGACTTTGCCAATATCTCCGTAGAAAGCTGCCCATTCCCCCGGCCGCCAATCCCCAGACGTTTTGTTCACAAACAGTCATTTTCGGCTGAAAATCATGGCGCGCGAATATGCCTTGAACTGTTTGTCCGCCAGCAGAGTCACGACTCGCCATGTAACGGCAAAAAGCGTTATTAGTATCCAGAGTCCCAGAGGCGCAGAGAATGAACTGCTCTCGCAAACGCTGGTTAGGTTCAGTTATCGAACTTTGGAACAGGGTTGCCATTGACAATAACTGTCTTGAAATGAACATCTGTTGCCAGTAGCGATAGTGGTGTTCGTGCAACCGGTCTGTTTCCTGACCCGATGGCACTTCACTTTTCGGATAAGGCAGTGAATCCCGATGTTGGAGCCACCAAGCTTCTGTCTGAGCGACGAGAGCCTGGTCAGCCGGGGCGTGTCGCGCGTAGAATTTGCCGCTTTGCTTCCAGACAAGGTTGTGCGTGGGCGGGACGTAAGGACCGGCATACTGCACATCAGCCGTGCCTGCGGCTTCCTCCACGTCCTCTTCCTTGACGTCGGTCTCGGGCGTCTCCTGAAACAAATCCCGGTGGGAATCACGGTGGGCCGGATCATGAATCGGGTGGCAAGACGGGGCATAGGCTTGAATGCCGTAGGCGTGCATCGGCAGTAACTGATCGGCCGGCAGTGACCGAATGGAAGCGATGACGGAGTCGTTGTTGCCGCAATGGGGGCAGACGAACTTGCCTTTGCCAGTGACGTTGCCCGTTCGCGGCGAAAATGTGTGGCCAGCGGGACTGGTGACGGTGGCATCGTCGGCTAGTTCGCCACGCCACTGAAACACGTCCTCGCTCTTCGGGCACAGAAGCACTGTCAAGGGCACTTTCTTGCGCTGAGCTTTCCGCTTCTTGTTCAGCTTCTCATTGCCAATGAACGCGGCAAGTTTCACCACCTCGTAGCAATGCGGGCAACAGACATGCCCTTTCGGCAAAGTTCCCCAGCGCGCGGCAGCCTGGCTGCCATCGGAGCTTCCTTGCGCGACATAGATGCCGCCGCCTGGATGCGCATAGGTCCAGCGAGCGCTGCCCTTCCCATTGGAGTTGCGCGGGCTGTTCAACATGCCACGCGGGTCTGCGGTGAGCGCGGCCGGTTCGATTTCCCAGTCGAACGACTTTTTGCAACGAGGGCAGGAGCAGTCGGAATGGTAGCGAACGGTCGGGCTTTTTGCGGCGACGATGTAGTCGGAGAAGAGCGGGACTTGTTTCCGGCAGGTCGGACTGGTGCAGATGCCGGATTTGACCCAGAAGGTGTAGATCGTGTCTGAAGAGGGGAGATTTTGGACAGGAATAACAGGATTTTCAGGATTGGCTTTCTTCTGAACTTTTGCTGATTCCTGTTCATCCTGTCTAAGCACCCAAGGTGGATCGGTCTTGTAAAGATCCAGCAAAGTCTGACGGAGCGGTTTACCGGACCAGGGCACGGTGCGGTTCGCGAGCCGTTCGAAGGCTGCGTCAAGTTCCTTCAAGTCCACTGGCTCGACCTCTGTTTTCACGATGAACCAGGCGACGGGATTTAGATCGATGCCGACGACCTTGCAACCCAGCCGCAGGGCCTCCACGACGGTGGTGCCGCCACCCATGAAGGGATCGAGCACGACCTTGCCGTTGGTGTCCGGGTCGTGGGAGTGATCCTTGTAGAACTCCTCCATGATGTTGGTGCCCGCAGGTTTGAGCGCACCGAGAAGAATAGCCCGAAACACACACGAGGCCCGTCGGGCGAACCACTTATGCATTTGATAAATCGGTTTGAACGAGTTCCGCTCCGGCACCGCCAGCCGGTTGATCTCGACAATGGGAAAGTCTTCTTCGATGGCGCGTTTCATGGAGTGCAGGTCAGGCGATGTCGGAAGGTTTGTAAACGATCAGCCCTTGGACGTGATCGAAGTTTGAATCTGCCGTGGCTATTTCCTGGATGCCGAGGCGCTTCGTGACTGCGAGATTCAGCGCATCATTGGTGAGAAGCCCATGCTGGCTTTGCAGTTCCAGAGCGACCTGGAAGTCGTCCGGGTGAACCGTTTCGATATGCAGGCCACCGCCCAGCAGGAAGCGGACATCGCGGGCGTAGGCGGTCAATTGTTTGACCACTTCAGGTTTGCGGCTGATGGCCTTGGCTGGGTTGGACGAAGTGATGCCACGATCCTGGCCCTCGATCATCATCTGCCGGTGACAGAACTCTGCGAGAATGACGGTGGTGATGATCCCGGTGACGGCCTTCGTCTCGCAGCGGTCGAGCAGGCGACTGCATTGTGGGGAGCGGCCACGGCGCGCATACAGGAGGATATTCGTATCCACCAGCACCGTTGAGCCATGATTGATGTCGTCGAGGTTCATTGGTCGTAGTAATCGGCTTCGAGGATTTCCTGGAATGCCTCATCGCTGATGTTCAACGGCGGTTGCTCCAGAAAGCGACGCAGCCCGCTTTTCACAGCCGAAGGTTGATTCTGCTGGTGCAGGTAAGTGACGACAGCGACCTGGATCAGTTCGCCGATGGGCTTCCTCTCGCGGGCGGCAGCCACCTTGAGATCCTGAAAGACCTCTTCTTCAAGTTGGGTTCCAATTTTGACTTTCATAATGTTTTAGCGGGGTTCGAGTTCGAGCCAAGGGACAAGGACTTCGAGCAGGGAGAAGCCTTCGTGTTGATAGAGACGGCGGGAACCAGTTCCTTGGGCGCGGGCGCGGATGCGACCTCGCAGCAGGGCCAGCCGTTCCGCTGGAAAAAGTTGGAGATCGGGATGTGAGGCGGGCATTTCTTCATCTACGGCAAAACGCCGACTGCGCGACTGGCCCAGCAGTGAGGCGGCATCAGACGCGCGGCTGGATTCCAGGCTGGCACCAAAGAAGATGTAACCGTGATCACTGGTAATGACGATAGGCAGTCCGGCAGGGAGTGATTGGACGGTGTTCTTCCAAAGCGTGGGGATGTGATGCTCGTGGAAGGTGGCAAAGAGATCCTCGAACCGCGCTTCATCGTTACCGAAAAGACGATCTGGGTAAGTGGACCAGAGGAGCAGGCTGCGCCCGACAGGGTAGCGATCTCGCATGTTCGGTTGATCGAGATAAAATGCATCCGTGTTGTGAGAGGCGAGTTCCGAGCGGCCGGGCAACTGAGACGGGCCGATGGGCTTGCCGATGACCCGATCTTCCACGAAGGACTTGGTCTCTGTCGGGACACAAGTGGCAATGGCCCGGCATTCCTTGACCTTGATCCCGCTCGCATGGGCTTGCGCCAGCAGCAGCGGCAGTTCCCGCAATGAAAGGCCGTCGAAAACGACGACCGCGCGATTTTGAGCAAGTGGCAATTCCTCATCCAACCCGAGCCATGAACGCGGTGAAGGAGCCGACTGGAGCGATGCGGCGAGTTCGTCCCAGACTTTCGGCGCACCAGTGGTGATAATTTCCTCCAAGCGGCACACGGCAGACTCGCCCTCGCGAAGATAATCCACCGCCGTCATGGACGCATAGCGCTCTGGTGAAAACACCTTATGGGTCAGCCAGTCCCGGATCGCTGGAAGGCGTTCATCTGCGACGAGCAGGGATTCGATTGGGAAATCTGGAGCAGGCATGGTTGGAAAATTAGGCGGTTGCGGATTGCAGAATGACCGTGACCCGGCAGGAGCCAGGGGAGAAGTCCGGGAGACGCTCAACCATCTCCTCAACCTGCGGCTTGGCGAAGCTGCCATCAAATTCCAAAGATGCCTCACCCGAAAATCGTCCCTGACCGGCCAGAGAGCCGCGCACGAATGAGGGTAGTGTGGACATCTCCGTATGTCGATCGTCAAAGGTGATGGCGAACCGAACGCGTGACGCCTTCTGCGTGGCATGATCCTCCAAGAGGCGTGCCACTTCCTGCCGCACGGCCAATCGAGAGGTCAGAAAGGAGGTTTGTAACGTCAGATTGCCGGATGTTTCGAAGGCGCTCGGTTGCGACCACGATGGTGACAGTGGCTGGCCGGGTGCAGGATTGCCGCCTGGGCGCGAGGAACCAACTACAGGCGATGGAGTCGTGGTGTTGCGCGGACGGTCTGTTGCGGGCTGGTCGAACGGCTCGATCAACGTCGCTTCACCGAGGCGATCATCCGAAGGCGGACGGACTCCGCAATAGCGTCCCGGGCTGGGCCAGGCCGGATGACTCAGCCCGGCAACACTGCCCTGTTCCACGACACTGAGCACTGCCTCGCGAAATCCGGTGCTGCTCAGAATCATCGGGAATCCCAAGGTCTGACGGTATTCGTTTTCCACCGCAGCCGTCTTTTTGCCCAAGAGGTCATGGATTCGGCCAGTCACGTGCTCGGCCAGTAACGTGCTCGGGAAGAGCATGCGGCGAAGGTGATCGAGTATCTGTTCACCAGAAGCTGCCGCAGGAAGCGGCTCACGCTGCACATCGCAGTCGGCGGGTGTGGTGCCGTATTGGATGACCTGCACAAAGGCGAAATTGGTCTTCTTGAGGGTGTCCAAGGCGAAACGACGGTTCTCGGTGGCGATGCGCTGAAACTCGTCGCGCTTCTCCGCGGAGTCGGCGCTGCGCACTAGAAGGTCGGCGGCGCGGGCGTCCTTGGCATACTTCAACAGATTGACACTGGTGCGAAGGTTTACTTTTTCATCACGAGGTTCGACGAGGACCACGGTGTTTCTAGGCACCTCCAGTCCCCAAAAAAGGCCATGGATATCAGGGACTAGGAGGCGTGAAGGCGCGATGACCAGACAGGTGTCTTTTTTCGGACGCGACTTGAGCTGGGCCTGGCAGCTATCCACGGAGGAAAAGAATACCGCCTCACGGTCCCGGAGAATTTCGGTGCGCCACCAATCGGTGACTTGGTCCCAGGCCTCATCATCTGAAATGCTGATCGCCCGATAGCGCACCTTGGAATGGGCGTTTTCCTTGGTATCGAAGAACAAGCTGCCGTGCCGCTCGTGGAAGTAGGAGCCGAGGCTGCGAAAAGTATTCAGGGCCAGCGTGAACTGGTTGAAATCGCCGTCCGGAGCGATGACCTGACGCGCGAGTTCACTTTCGAGTATCCCCGGCTCTTTGGGAGACGGAGCGAGACTGGCGAGCAAGACTGCTGCGGTGATGCGGTCTGCAAAGGGGAGATGCTGCAACTCCTTGAGATTTGATTCGGCGCTGTTGACGAGATTTTGCGAAGGATCAAGGTCGGCCAGCCAGCTTCGCATTTCCGGGTCGAGCAAACTGGCGTCCGCCATGGTGATCAGATGAGTAGAAGCGGATCGGGTGCGAACCAGAGCCGCGAGGAAACCTAGCACGCCGCGTGTTCCTTGGAATCCTCCCTTGGACTGGCGAATGCGCACCAGCGCTACATCTAACAACTCAGGCGAGAATGGGTAACTCTCCCGCATCAGTTCCGCGTAGCCCTCGGGAAGCTCGATCCCGTATCGCTTCCAGGTGTTCAGGTAGCTCTGGATGATGGAGTCAATCTCGGGTGACGGATCGAGCGGTGACTTGGCAAAAAGGCGATGGAAGAGGATTTTACGACGGTCAGAGGAATCCTGGAAGCGGAGTTCCACGCGGGAAACACGCTTGAGAGTCTGGCCCGGTTCCTGACTGCCATCGTAAATGGAAGCGATCAGCGCCACGTTGGATTCGGCGCGATTGGCTTCCTCGGAGATCATCTGGAGGAAGTTGAGATTCCGCTGGCGTAGAGCTGGATCAGAAATCGAGCGCACACCGCTTTCCAGCTCGTCCAGAATCAGAATAAGTTTCCTGCCGCCGACCGCCGCCCGAAATTCATCGATGCTGGGCGGCTGGTCTAGGCGGAATTTTGCGCCAAGCTCTGCTCCGATGACTCCCCAGAGGGATTCCAAAGGGAAATCAGTGAATTTGCGCCAGATCACCCGGGCCTGGTCTGGGACTGAGAAACTGAGACCGTTCGCGGCCAGCCAGGATTTCAGGTCTGCTCCACTGCGGATCAGATGCAGTGGAACAAGCAGGGCATGGGACTTGCCGACCCCCTTCGGTCCTTCCGCAAGAAACAGCCCGGTGACAGCATCGTCCGACGATAAGCGATGATGGATACCCTCAATCAGCCGCCGCAACTCGCCGGACACGAAGGTGGAATCAAAAAACTCCTTCGCCCTCGATTCCAATGCCTTTTTTTTGGAGTCCGAAACCCGTTCAAGGTCGATGACACCGTGAAGACGACCGGACAAAACATCGGGACGGGGCTGAAGGATTTCCTTGATCATGGC
>JAYTXL010000317.1:0-23094 GCA_043742955.1 Verrucomicrobiota bacterium
GAAGCTGTATCATAACGTGGGCGGGAAGCCGGGGCTGCGGGTGCGGTTGGCGGGGGGCGTGGGCAATCCGCAGGGAGTGGGGGCGGTGGCGCGCTTGGAGTATGAGGGCGGGAAACGGGGGCCGGCGCGGGCGGTGCTGGCGGGTTCGGGATACTGGTCGCAGGACTCGGCGGTGCAGGTGTTCGGTCGGTCGGGGACGCCGAAGAATTTATGGGTGAGATGGCCCGGGGGCAAGGAAACGGTGTCCCCAATTCCGGCGAATGCCCGCGAAATCTCCGTCAACCAAAACGGCGAACTCAAAGTGGTGCGGTAAGATGGCTTCATATTATCTGGCAATTGATCTCGGGGCGGAGAGTGGGCGCGTGATCCTGGGTGCGCTCGCCGACGGGCGGCTGGCGGTCGAGGAAATCCATCGTTTCGCCAATGGGCCGGTCAGTGTGGGTGGTTCGCTGGTCTGGGACGTGCCGCAATTGTTTCTGGGGGTCAAGAACGGGCTACGGGAGGCCGCCCAGCGCCAACTGCCCATTGCCAGTGTCAGCTGTGATGCGTGGGGGGTGGATTACGTGCTGATCGCCCCCGGGGGAACGCTGATCCTGCCGGCCTTCCATTATCGCGATTCGCGCACCGGGCGCGGCGTAAAAAGTGTCCTGGCCAGGGTGCCCTGGGAAACCGTGTTCGCGGAAACCGGCATTCAGTTCATGCCGTTCAACACGATCTATCAGCTGGCGGCGGAACCCCGGGAGCGATTGGCGCAAGCTGGGGTGATCCTGCCGATGGGAGACGCCTTCAACTATCTGCTCTCCGGTGTCGCTCGCGCCGAGGTGTCGATGGCGAGCACCACGCAGCTTTACAATCCACAAACCAAGGATTGGTCGAAGCGATTGCTGGCGGCAATGGAGTTTCCACCAGCTGTTTTTCCAGAAATTGTGGCTTCGGGAACGCGCCTGGGCCGCCTGTCGGCGGAGTTCTTTCCGGACGAACATCAGCCCGCGCCCGACGTCATCGCCACCTGTTCGCATGATACGGGCGCAGCGGTGGCGGCAGTGCCGGCGGAAACCTCCTCGGGTCCGCCGAGCTGGGCTTATCTTAGTTCGGGCACCTGGTCGTTACTGGGCGTGGAATTGCCGCTGCCGGTGCTCACGGACCGGTGTCGGGAGTTGAATTTTACGAATGAAATCGGGTATGGCGGCTCGGTGCGGTTGCTCAAGAATATCATCGGGCTGTGGCTCGTGCAGGAATGCCGGCGGGCGTGGTCTGCGGATGGTTCGGCGTATGACTACGCCGCCCTCATGGAGCTGGCCGCGGCGGCGGCGCCCTTTGGTCCACTCATTGATCCGGACGATCCACGGTTTCTTTTGCCCGGCGACATGCCCGGTCGGATTGTGGATTTTTGTCGCGAAACCGGCCAACCCATCCCTTCGGGGCCCGGCGAAATCCTGCGCTGCATTTTGGAAAGTCTGGCGCTGCTATACGCCCGCGTATTCCGGCAGGTGGAGGAACTCGCCGGGGGTAAGCTCAAATGCCTGCACATTGTCGGCGGCGGCAGCCGGAACGCACTGCTGAACCAATTCACCGCGAATGCCCTCCAATTACCGGTGCTGGCCGGCCCGGTCGAAGCAACCGCCATCGGTAATATTTTGATCCAGGCGATTACGCAGGGGCATTTGGCGTCATTATCGGCCGCCCGGGCGGTAGTGAAAGATTCTTTCCCGGTCGTCCTGTTTCCGCCGGCGGCAGCGGCTGGATGGGCGACGGCGCGCGCGCGATTTGAGCAGTTGACCGCGGGCAGAAGGGGCGGCTGAGCCGGCTATTTTTGCACGGCGCTGAAGACTTTTTTCAACAAGTCCGAGTTGCGGGCGAGGGGGTTTTCGCGGATCCGTTTTTCTTCCTCGGCAATTTTAAGGAAAAGTCCATCCAGGGCCTTGTGGGTGACGTAGCCGTCAACATCCAGGGCCTCTTTTCCAAGCAGGGAGCTACCGCCCAGCAGGTTTAGGCTTCCCAACGAACCGGCCTTGCCGACGCGGTCCATCATTTGTTTGTAAGCGGCGGTGACCCCGGCGGATTCCGTGGCTTTTTTGACAATGGGCAGGAAGCGGGCGTGCAGATTCGTTTCGCTGGTGCGGCGGAAAAAGGTGGTGGCCGCGTTGTTGGTGCCGGCGAGAATTGCCTTCGCATCGGTCAGCGTCATCTGCTTCACGGAATCACCCAGGACAGCGGCCGCTTCGGGCACGGCCTGCTCGGCGGCCCGGTTCATGGTGGTGATGAATTCATCCGCCAGCTTTTCCTGGCGCAGGGTGCGGAGCGTTTTCTCCACCTTCCGCAGGCTTTCCGGCAGCGGAATCTTGACATTGATATCGTTGAGAAAACCACCGTCTTTGCCAAGGTTGGCGATTGCCTGCTGCACACCTTTTCCCAGCGCCTCCTTGAGGCCGCCCACCACCTGATCCTGCGATAGCGCGGCGAGCGCGGCGGTGGGGGGGGCGTTGGTGCCGGCAAGCTTCTTTCGCGCCGTCCCCAGCTGCTCCAGAAAGTCGGCGGCTTCCGTTGAAACCGCCGTCAGGGAAAATGAAAGCACCAGCGCGCCCAGCCATGGCCTTTGTCTCGGGGCCGCCGAGCGGAGATTCGAGAATACCTGAACCGACCGGCGGACGATGCCAACATTCTGTTTCATGCTCCAATGGGAGCATGAAACGATTGGGGGCGCAAGCCGGTTGGCATGGTTATTTCGCCGCAGGCTCCTCGGGAATCCGCATGCCGTAGAAGGAGCGATGAACGAAAATCAGCGCGATGAACACGAAGAACAGGCCGATGCCGACCTTGAGCGGTTTATTGTTCATGGCGACGGCAATTTCCACGGCGAGCAAGCCGAAGAGCGTGGTAAACTTGATGACCGGGTTGAGCGAAACGGACGAAGTATCCTTGAAGGGATCGCCCACGGTGTCGCCGACGACGGTGGCGGCGTGCAGCGGGGTGCCTTTCTGGCGCAAGTCTACTTCCACGATCTTTTTGGCGTTATCCCAGGCACCGCCGGCATTGGCCATGAAGATGGCTTGAAACAGGCCGAAGAAGGCCATGCCCACCAGGTAACCGATGAAGAAAAACGGGTTGAAAAACGGCAGCGCCAGGGCGAAACAGAACACGACGACAAAAATGTTCACCATGCCTTTTTGGGCGTAAATGGTGCAAATTTTCACGACCTCCTTGCTGTCCTCGATGGAGGCCGTCTTGCCGTCGAGCTTGATGTTCTCCTTGATGAACACGACCGCGCGGTAGGCCCCGGTCACCACGGCCTGCGTGCTCGCGCCGGTGAACCAGTAGATCACCGAGCCGCCCATGAGCAGGCCCAGCAATACTTCCGGTTGCACGAGACTCAGCTTGTTGATCACGTCGGAGTATTCGGGAATGCCTTTCAACAGCATGATGATGCCGAAGATCATGGTGGTCGCGCCGACGACGGCGGTGCCGATCAGCACGGGCTTGGCCGTGGCTTTGAAAGTGTTGCCGGCGCCATCCCCTTTTTCGAGCTGGTGTTTGGCGTATTCGAAGTCGGGCGTGAACCCGAAGTCTTTCTTGATTTCCGCCACGATGCCAGGGCGCGCTTCGATCTGGCTCAATTCGTAAACTGATTGCGCGTTGTCCGTCACGGGGCCGAAGCTATCCACGGCGATAGTGACCGGTCCCATCCCGAGGAAACCAAAGGCCACGAGGCCGAAGGCAAAGATCGGTCCGGCGAACTCAAATCCGGCCGGCAGCAAGCCGACGATCGCCGCATGCTGGGAGCAGAGGTAGCTGACGAACATCAGCAGCAGAATGACCAGGCCGGTCCAGAAGGCGGAGAAGTTGCCGGCGACAAAGCCGGAGAGGATGTTCAGCGACGCGCCGCCGTGGCTGGAGGCATTGACCACTTCCTTCACGTGCCGGGAGTTGGTGCTAGTGAAGACTTTGGTGAACTCCGGAATCAGGGCGCCGGCCAGCGTGCCGCAGCTGATGATGGCGGAGAGGATCCACCAGAGATCCGACGAACCTTGGAAGTTGCCGAGCAGCACATAGCTGGCGGCGAACGTCACGGCGATGGAGACGAGGGACGTGATCCAGACCAGGTTGGTGAGCGGGTGTTCGAGATCGAACTCCTTTTTGTCGCCAAACAGCGAGGCACTGATCGCGTTGTTGGCGAGGTAGGAAACCAAGGAGGTGATCACCATCAAAATACGCATGGCGAACAGCCAGACGATGAGTTGGCCGCAGACGGGTTGATTGGAGGCCAGCGCGATGGCAAGAAAGGTGATCAGCGCCACCCCCGTCACGCCATAGGTCTCGAAGCCGTCGGCCGTCGGCCCGACCGAGTCACCCGCATTGTCGCCCGTGCAGTCGGCGATGACGCCGGGGTTCTGCGGATCATCTTCCGGCAGTTTAAAAACGATCTTCATCAGGTCCGCGCCGATGTCGGCAATTTTCGTGAAGATGCCGCCGCAGATGCGGAGGGCGCTGGCGCCGAGAGATTCGCCGATGGCGAAGCCGATGAAGCAGGGCCCGACCAGATCCGCCGGCAGAAAGCTCAGGATGCAGATCATGAAGAAGAGCTCCACCGCGACCAGCAGCAGGCCGACGCTCATGCCGGATTGCAGGGGGATCAGGAGGGTTTTGAGAGAGTTGCCTTGCAGGGCGGAGAAGGCGGCGCGGGAATTGGCCACCGTGTTGATGCGGATGCCGAACCACGCGACGCCGTAGCTGCCGAGGATGCCGAGCACCGACGCCAGCAGGATGACGAAGACATGGCCGAAGGACTGGTGTTGCAAGCCCAAAAAGTAATAGACCATGCAGACGGCAATCAGGATCCAGAGCACGGCGAGAAATTTTCCCTGCTGGAACAGGTAGGTCTTGCAGGTCTCCCAAATCGTATTGGACACTTCCTGCATGGAGGAATGCACCGGCAGCGCTTTTGTCTGCTGGTATTGCAAGAGGCCGAACAGGACGGCGCCGACACAGACCAGCAGGCCGAACAGCATGATCGCCATGCCGCTCACATCGCTGCCGAAGATGTGAAAGGAAACGCTGCTCACCGGGGGGATTTTGATGTCCGCCTCACTGCCGAAAACCGGCCGCGAACTCAAGCCGAACAGGGTGAAAAGAACGGGCAATCCAAACTTTAATTTACGATTTAGCATACGTCAGTTAACCGGATTTCTATTATTGTCCGCCGCAATTGGCGACACAACCTCGTGAGGTTGGTTATTGATCAGCGGATTGACGCCTTGCCAGTAAGGGAAACCACGCAGCCAGTCAAGTGCTTTCGCCCGCCGGCCCGGCGGCGGGATGAGCGATGTTAAAATGAATTGATATTGCCCGGCAAAAAACTAATGCAAGCCCGTGGACCGAACGGGGGCGCTACTTCACCGCCGCTGGTTTTGCAGGGGGGACGGATTCGGCTTTCAGGAGTTCAGCCAGGTTGTATTTGGTGTAGCGCGTGTGGCTGGCCGGATTCTGGGAGTCGGCGTTGGCCACCCAGAAGTCCAGGGTGTCGGGCGCGAACAGGACGGAGTGGATGTTCGAACCCATGCACACCGGACGGGTCATCAGGTCGCGGGCGCGGTCGGCGTCGAATTTTCCGAAGCCTAGTTTAACTCGTTCGGACAGCTTTTCATAACGGTCACCGGCGGACATGAGCACGGTGTCTTTGACGGGGTGGGGGAGTTGCGGGTGCGCGGCGCCGGGTTCTACGACTTCAAATTTCGTCGGGGTGGCGGCGATGCCGACGGCGCGTTTGGATTTGGCATCGGAGATGACGTAGTAATATTCACAAGTGCGCGGGCCCTGGCGCATGATGGCGACCGCCTCGTCGAGGGTGTTCGCTTTTTCCATGACCTCGCGCATGAGTTGTGCCATGGGCTTGCCGTCCCAGGCACCTTCGCCGCGCCCCCCCATTTCGCCGATGGCGATGTGTTGCTCGTTCATCGCGGTGACGGAACCGACAAAACCAGCGTAGCTGATGTTGACCCAGGCATTTCCCTTCTCCGGTTGAAACACCATCACCACGGCGTTCTGTTCGAGGCCGACGCCTTTCATGTAATCCAGAATGCGCCCATGAAACATCCGGCCGCCGACGGTGGCACCGCCGAACAGGGCGAAGCCGCTGCAATGGAAAAGTTCGGGGAAAAAATTTGCGAGGCGCGCCTCTTCCTTGTCGATGCCCGCCGCGAGCGCCAGTGAGTCCATTTCGCGTAGGTAACGCGGATCGATGAATGGGTTGAGCCGTTTTTGCGCGGACTCGATTTCGCCGAAGAACCAGCGGCCTTTTTCAAATGAGCTGCCGACGCCGATCCCATAGAGGATGCGGTTAACGACATCGTGAATTTCTTTCTTGAGCAGCCGGCCCTGCTGTTCGCCCATTTCCTCGGGCGTGCCCTTAACCCACAGCACCTTGGTGCCTTCGATGATTTCCAAACGGCCTTTACCATGCGTGGCGACGACCCGCCGTTCACCGGTCAGTGGGCCGAGCGTGGGGATGCTTTGATTAAAGCTGGCGAGCGCGACCGGGATGAACCGCAGGACGTGGGCCAGCGCCACCGTTTCAATAATTTCATCCTGGCCTGCGTGGAGTTGCCATTGATCCGCCGGCCCGGGCTCGGAGAATTTCTGCTGCTGCAATTCGACGACGAGATGAACGCCCTGGCCATCATTATAGCCGATGCGCGCGGGAAGTTTGTCGGAATCGCGAATCCAGAACTGCCACTGTCCGGCCGGGATTTTGAAGGCGGCGGCGGTCTCGGCGGGGGGCGTGGCGAGCAGCACCTGGCAGTTCACCCCGCCCACCATTTCCGGGGGCGACCCTCGAGCTTGAACAGCAGGGTGGCCAGCGCGAGTTGATCCCGGCTCAGCGGGAGCTTAAGGCGGCCCAGTTTGGTGTCGTCGATTTTGTCCGGGGCGGAGGCGAACCGGGGCCGGTCGGGGGCCCCGATGATCCCGAATTTTCGGGCCGGTGCATGTGCCCAAAGCTGCTGCCCATTCCGTCCCAGCGCGTAGGTCTGGCCCTCGAAAACCGCCTGCAACCGGAGCCGGTCGGGCGCTTGGAAGGCCAGGTCGAGCTCGCGGCCGAGCAATTCCTTGGGTGCGCCGTCGGCCTGAAGGATCTTGAGCCGGGTGGAAAAAGTCTGCAAGGGGGCTCCGGTCGCCGGCTCGATCACGCGGGCGGTTTTGGACAGCATGGCGGAGAAAATTTCCGCCGGGGTACTGGTTTTGGTCTCCGGCGTCTGGGCGAGCAGGAACGGACTGGTGAGGAGCAATGCGCCGAGAATAAGCGGGCGGTGAATTTTCATAAGTGGCAAATGTTGGGGGGGATGCTGGCGCTTTCGAGGATGGATTGAAAGGGCAAATTCGGTCACGCCCGCGGGAGGCTTTCCAGAATTCGCCAACGTAGGGCGAGCTTCCAATCCTACTCTCTGCGGCCAGCGCAGGACACCTCAATTCTTCCGCGCGACCGGGACCCTGAAGGCCGGTTTTCACCGGCATCCATTGAATAGCGGGGGTGTAATTCCAGTCTCTCTGCTTGACTCAGTCGGTCGTGCGACCTAATTGTTGAAGGTTCAATTTAACCCATAAACCCATGAATCAGTCACCCGCAAACCCACCCTCCCGCCGCCAGTTTTTGAAAGCCTCCTCCGCCGCCGTGGTGGGTGGTTCGCTCGTTTCGCAGCTTGGTTTCCCCACCGTGACGTCGGCGGTGGGCAACAGTGACAAACTGCGGATTGGCTTTATTGGCTGCGGCGGACGCGGCACCGGCGCGGCCGCCCAGGCGTTGAAGGCGGACAGTAATGTGGTCCTGCACGCGATGGGGGATGTCTTTGAAAGCCAGATGGAAAACGCCTTGAAGAGCATCCAGAACGAGGTGGCGCAACCCGATAAATTCAACGTGCCGAAGGAGCGCCGGTTTGTCGGTCTGGATGCGTACGAAAAAGTGCTCAAGAGCGATGTGGATGTGGTCATCCTCACCACCCCGCCCGGATTTCGGCCGCAGCACTTCCAGGCGGCGGTCGAAATGAACAAGCATATTTTCCTGGAGAAACCGATGGCCACCGATGTGCCCGGCATTCGTTCCGTCATGGCCAGCGTCGAGGTGGCCAAGAAGAAAAACCTCGCCGTGGTGGCGGGTTACTGCTGGCGCTATGATTATCCGCGGCGCGAGTTTTACAAGCGCATCCACGAGGGAGCCATTGGCGATATCCGCGCGGTTTATGCGACCTACCTCACAGGGCCCGTCAAGCCGATGCCCACTGCCGACACGCGTCCCGCCGGGATGAGCGACGTGGAGTGGCAGGTGCGGAATTGGTATAACTTTGTGTGGACCTGCGGCGATGGCCTGGTGGAGCAGGCGATTCACAGCGTGGACAAGATTGCGTGGGCGATGAAGGACGTACCGCCGATCAAATGCACCGCCGTGGGCGGTCGGCAGATTCCGAACAACGAAGGGACCATTTACGATCATTTTGAGGTGAACTATGAATTCGCCAACGGCGTGCGCGGGTTCATGGCGCAGCGCCAGATCAGCGGTTGCCACAGCGAAGTGAACGACCATGTGATTGGTTCAAAAGGCATCGGCACCATTGGCACCCGCAAGGCCAAGGGTGGCGTCGAAATCACCGTCGGCGACCAAACCTGGCGCTACGAGGGTCCGGAGGCGAATATGTATCAGGTGGAGCACGATGAAATGTACGCGTCCATCCGGGCGGGCAAGCCGATCAACAACGGCGACCGGATGTGCACAAGCACGTTGATGGGGATTATGGGGCGGGTCGCGGCCTACACCGGCCAGGAAATCACCTGGGAACAGATTCTCAACTCGCAGGACCGGCTGGTGCCCGAGAAACTGGACTGGAACCAAAAGCTGCCAGTCACCCCGATGGCCATGCCCGGTCGCACAAAATTCATTTAAGCGCGGCTCGCGCCCGGTCTCTTACCATGAACCCCATCGACTCTCCCGGCCGTCCGCGCCGGCAATTTATCAAGACATCCGGCGCCGTCGTCGCGGGCGGTGCCCTCGTGTCCCTCGCGTTCCCGTCCGTGAGCCGGGGCGCGCCGAACAGCGACAAGCTCAAGATTGGCTGGATCGGTTGCGGTGGGCGCGGCACCGGCGCAATCAACCAGGCGCTGAGCGCGGATAGCAACGTGGTGCTGCATGCGATGGGGGAAGTGTTTCGGGACAAGATTGACAAGGGGCTGGAAGTCATCAAGACCCAGGTGGCCGCCGAGAAAATTGATGTGCCGGAGGAGCGCAAATTTGTGGGGTTGGACGCCTACCAGAAGGTGATCGACAGCGGGGTGGATGTGGTGGTGCTGACGACGTCGCCCGGTTTCCGGCCGTTGCACATCCAGGCGGCGGTGGCGGCGGGCAAGCATGTTTTTTGTGAGAAGCCGATGGCGGTGGATGGGCCGGGCCTGCGTTCGGTCATGGCCAGCGTCAAGCTGGCGAAGGAAAAGCAATTATCCGTGGTCGATGGTTTTGTCTGGCGCTGGACCTATGCCAACCGCGACGCCTATCAAAAAATCCACGCGGGCGCCCTTGGCGAGGTCACCGCGCTGTATTCCTCCTATTATACCGGCTCCGTGGACCGCTATCCGCTGTGGAATCGGGGCAACACGAAGACGGATCTCGAATGGCAGCTGCGGCGCTGGTATTATTTCACCTGGCTTTCGGGCGATCATATTGTCGAGCAGGCGATTCACAGCATCGACAAGATGCTGTGGACGATGCAGGACGTGCCGCCCATGAAGGCCATCGCCACGGGCGGGCGCCAGCTCAAGAACGATCCGGAGTACGGCCACATCTTTGACCATTTTGCCGTGGAGTATCATTGGGAGAATGGCGTGAAGGGCTATCATTTTTCCCGTCAGTTTGACAAATGCGCGAATGGCAACACCGACTCGGTCTATGGCACCAAAGGGGTTTACGAAGGTGAGAGCGGCGGCAAGCGCCATGTCATCCGCGGCGAGAATAGCTGGCGTTGGAAGGGGACGGTCAACAACGGCTATCAGACCGAGCATGACGAAATGTACGCGGCGATCCGTTCCGGCAAACCGTTGAACACCGGCGAGCGCTTCTGCAAAACCACGCTCATGGCCATCATGGCCCGCATGTCCGCCTACACGGGCAAGGAAGTCACCTGGGAAATGGCACTCAATTCCAAGGAGGATCTGTTTCCGAAAAACCTCACCTGGGAAACGAAAATTCCCGTGCCCCCCGTGGCCCGGCCGGGCGTCAACGAATTCATTTAACCACCGAAAATCAATCCGCTATGAACACCACACTGCCCCGTCGGGAATTTCTTAAAATCGGTGGCGGCGCGTTGGCAGCCTCGGCGCTCGCGCCCTCGGACTTGCTGGCCGCGAAAACCCGCCCGCTTAAGAAAGCCATCATGTTCGCCACGGTGGGCGTGAAGGGCACGGTGCTGGAAAAATTCCAGGCCATCAAGGAAGCGGGCTTTGCCGGCGTCGAACCCATGGGGGCCATGGATCAGAAGGAAGTAATCGAGGCGCTGGCAGCCACCGGGTTGAAGGCGGCGAGCGTTTGCTGTCACGCGCACTGGGCGAAGCCCCTGTCCGATCCAAATCCGGAGGCGCGCCAGATTGGCTATGACGGACTCATTCAAACTTTGAAAGACGCCAAGGCCTACGGGGCCACGTCCGTGCTGCTGGTCCCCGGGGTGGTCAACGGCCAGGTGGGTTATGACGAGTGCTTCAAGCGGTCCGCCGAGGAAATCAAGCGCGCCGCCCCGGTCGCCGCGGACCTCGGGGTGAAGATCGCCATCGAAAATGTCTGGAATAATTTCATCACCAAGCCGCAGCAGGCGGTCGATTTTTTGGACGCCATCAACAGCCCGCACGTCGGCTGGCATTTTGACATCGGCAATGTCGGTCGTTACAGCCCGGCGGAAACGTGGATTCCCGTGATCGGCAAGCGCATCCTCAAATTGCACATCAAGGAATTCGACACCAAGCTGATGACCCCGGATAATCCGGGCAAAGGTTTTGGCGTGAAGTTTCTCGAGGGCTCCAATGACTGGCCGGCCATCTTGAAGGCGCTGGCGAAGATCGGCTACGAAGGCTGGGGCATTGCGGAGCAAGGCGGCGGCGGCACGCCGGAAGGCCTGAAAGATTTGTCGGACCGGATGACCACCATTTTTGCCAGCTAGCCTGGTTGGTGATTCATCTTCCCTGCGCTGCCGAGTAGCGGAGTTTCGGGTATGGTTCGCTCGGCCCCATCCAAAAGCGGCGCGGCAGCGCACGCAGTCCAAAACCTGGCGGAGGTTCGTGGTGCCCTGACCCGCGCGTTAGCGTCTTGGACGGCGTGCGCTGCTGCGCCGCTTTTCCCCGCCCGCCTAACGCCCTCAATGGAACTACCATCACGCACCGGCAACAAATCGTGTCCGTGGTTCCCTCGACCGAAAACGTGCGCGCTGTCCGCCAACCGAGTTTTTAAACTGCCTTGAATTCGCTGTTGAATCTTCCCCGCCTGCTGTTCAAAATCCACCGATGAATTCGTCTCCTTCCGGGCAAAAGAAGCTGACCGCCATCGAGTGGTTGGTCATCATTATCGCCAGCATTGGTTTTCTGTTCGACACCTATGAGTTGCTGATGACGCCGCTGGTGGCGGCGCCGGCGATCGCCGAACTGCTGAAGGTGCTGCCAAGCGATCCGTCGGTGACGGAATGGGTCGGCAAGCTGCTGTGGATCGCGGCTCTGTGCGGCGGTGTGTTTGGTCTGCTCGGCGGCTGGCTGGTCGATAAATTCGGACGCAAGACCATCATGGCGGCGAGTATCTTTGTGTATTCGTTCTCGCCCTTCTGCGCGGCCTTCGCGACTTCGCTGCCGATATTCATCTTCTTCCGCTGCACCACGTTCATCGGTGTGTGCGTGGAGTTCGTGGCGGCCATCACCTGGCTGGCGGAAGTGTTTCAGGACAAGCATCAAAAAGAAAAGTGGCTGGGCATCACCCAGGCCTGCGCCTCGCTCGGCGGACTGCTGGTGACGGCGGTGAGTGTGTACATCAGCAAAAATTTGGACACCCTGCCAGACTGGGGTCTGCCGCATGGCAATACAGGCATCGGCGCATGGCGCTACACGTTGATGTCGGGCATTCTGCCAGCGATTCCGATCGCGCTGCTGCTGCCGTTTGTGCCGGAGTCCAAGGTGTGGAAAGACAAGAAGCTGGCCGGTACACTCAAGCGCCCGAGCTTTGCTGCGCTGTTCTCGCCGGAGCTTCGCCGCGTGACGCTGGTGACGACGATTCTTTCTGCCTGCGCCTATGGCATCGCGTTTGGTGCCTTGCAGGTCACCGTCGCGCGCGTGACGCCGGGATTGCCGGAGTTGAAGGTTGAAGCCGGTGAACTCGCCGCCTTGAAAAAGACCGACCTGGAGATCAGAGCGAAACTGAAAGCTCCCGGACTCGATGACGCTGCCAAAGGCGCACTCAAAGCCGAGATGAAGGCGAACTTCGACAAGCAGAAGCCGGTGAACGCAAAAGTGAAAGCGATGGCTGACAAGGTGCAGCTCCACCAGGAGATGGGCGGGCTCGTCGGCCGCGTCCTGCTGGCCGTGCTACTCATCGTGGGCATCAGCCGCGTGAAGTTGCTGAAGGTGTTTCAGATTCCCGCGCTTATCATTCTGCCGGTCACTTATTTCGTGCTCTTCAAAGACGGCGGTCAGGCCTTCCTGTGGGCGTATGCGGTCTGCGGACTCGTCACCGTGGCTCAGTTCAGCTACTTCGGTGAGTATCTTCCCAAAGTGTTCCCGATGCACCTGCGCGGCACGGGCGGCAGCTTCGCCACGAATGTGGGCGGACGCATGGTCGGCACCTGCATGGCCACGCTGAACACCAGTTGGCTCGCGCCCATGCTCGCCGGCGGTGCGCTGGCCGTGCGTCCGATGCACGTCGCCATGGCCGCCGGTTACATTGCCACCGCGATGGCCGTGATCGCCTTCATCGTCGGTTTTATGCTGCCGGAACCGAAAGCGGAACCGGCGAATGAGTAACCACCTCCCCGCCCCTCACTTGGAATGAAACGTGTCCCTTCTAATTCCGCCGACCGCGCGGATTGGCTCACCCGCCTTTTTCCGGCCGGGATGCCATCGTTGTGGTGCCCGCTGCTCACGCACTACACGGGCGACGGCGCGCTTGACCGCACGCGGATCACGGCGCACCTCGCGCATCTGGCGCCCCATGTGAAAGGCTTTCTGATTCCTGGTTCCACGGGCGATGGCTGGGAAATGAATGACCGGGAAATTCGCGAGCTCCTGGGCGTGACGCTGGATGTGGCGGAAAAGTTAAAATTGCACGTGCTGGTCGGGGTTTTAAAAACCGAAGATGGCGCGGTGCGTCAAACCATTCTCGACACCGTGGCTTGGCTGAAGGATCGCGCCCACAGCGAGCGGGTGGAGGATGCCATGGCGCAGGGGCGCGTTTGTGGTTTCACGGTTTGCCCGCCGCGCGGCCAGAATTTGTCCCCGGCCGAAATTCAGCTGGCTCTCGGCCGCGTTCTGGGAATGGGGCTGCCGACGGCGCTCTACCAACTGCCGCAAATCACGCACAACGAAATCAGCCCCGCGGGGCTCGCCGAACTGGCGCGCCAGTTCCCCAATTTTCTTTGGTTCAAGGATACCAGCGGAGCCGATCGCGTGGCCTTGTCCGGGCAAGACCTGCGCGGGGTGTTTCTCCTGCGTGGTGCGGAGGGTGATTATATCCGCTGGCTGAAAGGCGGGGGCGGGGGGTACGACGGCTTGTTGTTGAGCACGGCCAATTGCTTTGCGCGCGAGCTCCACCAAATTATCCAGGACGTGGCGGCGGGCCGGTTGCCGGTGGCCCGCGAATTGTCGGATCGCGTCAGTCGGGTCGTGCAGGAAGTTTTTGGCCACGTTGCAGGCGTGAAGCAGGGCAATGCCTTTGCCAACGCCAACAAAGCGATCGATCATTTTTTTGCGCACGGTCCGGGCGCGGCGAACGTGGCCCCGCCGAGGCTGCACGCGGGCAGTCGCCTGCCCGTCGAGGCGATTCATGCCACGGGCGAGTCCCTGACGCGCCACGGCTTTATGCCCGCCCAAGGTTATCTGGAGTAATTTCAAATGCGGTTGCTGGGGGGTGAGTCGCCGGTCGGGCCGGACGGGCGGTGCCTGGCCGAAGCTGATTTCACGCACCAGCCTTCTGCCGGGCAAATGCGGGGGAAGGTATTTTGAGCGAACGCCAATCTCTCACGGAACCTAATAGCCTGAATTTTGCCATCCATTTAATGGACCCGCAATCCTTTACCGAGGCAGGGCTGGACCACTTATTAGCGTTGCGGAGCGATGGGCCTGCTCCTAATAATCCGATTGCCAACCCAACTATGGATCGCACTGAGGAACATTCGCTGGTGGTTCGCTGCGTGGAAGGAGACGCCGAAGCCCTGGGCCGTCTGCGAGCCACGCACCATTCATTCATCCACCAGCGCCTGGCGGTGCGCGGCGCGGATTTGCCTGAAACAGAGGATATCCTGGGTGACCTCTGGAGTGATTGCCTGCCGGGACGGACGGACGGAGGTTCATTGCTGGAAAAATATCATGGCCGGGTCCCCTTGCGCGTCTGGCTGACCACGGTGGCCACCCACCGTTTTTTTGATTTGAAGCCTCGGGAAAAGCTCAACCTCACCGTCAGCGCCCGTGCTCTGGCGGATGGTTTCCTCCCCACTGCTTATGAATCCATGACGCTGGACCCGTTGGACGGCGCGTTGGCGCAGAGATTGCGGCAAGCGCTGGCGGCGGCGTTTCTCGCGTGTCCCGCCGAACCGCTGGTAATGTTGCGGTTGGTGCACGTGCATGGGGTGACCCAGCGCGAGGCGGGACGCATGTGGTGCTGGAGCGAATCCAAGGTGAGTCGCGCGCTGGCCAATGCCGGACGGCGCATCCGTACCCACACCCTGCGCTCACTCCGCCAGCACGACCCGTGGCTGCACCTGACCTGGCGGGACGTGGTCGAGGTCTGCGGGGCGGCGCAGGATGGCGTCGAAAAATAATCTGCAAGATGATGAAAGTCGTTCGTTAGAGAAGTGAAGATGAGAACTAGCGCGAAATTTAAGGTGTTGGAAAACTTCCTCGGCCACGTGGAAGTGGAGGGGCGGGCGCGTCCGGTGGCGCCTCGTGAATTGCGGCCTAAACTCCAGTTGATGGCGTGTGGCAAGCTGCCGGAGCCGGAGCGAATGGCAGTGGCCGAACTGCTTCGCCAGCACCCCGAATGGCTCCCCATGCTCGCCGAAGAGGTGAAGAAACTTCGGCGGGGCACCCATACCTGATCCCATGCAAAACCCTCGGACCACCCTGGCCGCCGGAGAAAGCTCCCCCGGATCCGTCGACTGGCCAGCGCAAGTGGCGCGGTTGGCGGATGGGCTGGATCCGGATCAGGATGGGCTGGTTTTGGATTACCTGATGGCCGATTTGTTGCGCGCGTCCATTCATGAAGCCAGGGCGCAGGAGGGAACGGTGTGGTTGCCGGACCTGGCGGGGCAGCACTTGGTGCCAATCTGGAACAGCGGACCCAACGCCAGCCGTATCGTGGGCAGATTTCGCCAGCCGATGAACGCGGGTCTGGTGTGCATGGTTTATGCCACCGAGCAGCCTTTCCTGGAAAACGACATCGCGCACAACGCCCGCCAGAGCAAACTGCTGGACTTGACGCTCGGCGTGCAAACCGAGGCGCTGCTCGCCGTGCCGCTGCATTTCGCCGGCGCTTGCCGCGGGGTTGTTTCCTGTGTGCAACTGGCCGCTTCCTCGATGGCGGGTCAGGCCGGACCCCGTTTTTCACCCGCCAACCTGACGGCGATTGAGCGGACGGCGGCGGTGCTCGCGCGGCTGCTTGAACTTCAACTGCTCACCGGGCTGGGCGGGCAAATCCAAGCGTGATTATGCCCGACTCCCTGACCCAACTGCGGAAACTCTGGCGCGGTGGCGATGGCCAGGGCGTCAAGGTCGCCATCCTCGACTCGGGCGTGGAAATCAGCCATCCCCAACTGGCGGGCCTGCGCCTGACTGATGATGTTGCCGTGGTTGAAAGTGCCGGGAAATTCTCGGCGGCGAAGGGCGAAGGCGGCGATCTCTTTGGCCACGGCACGGCGGTGTGCAGCCTCATCCATCGGCTGGCTCCGGCGGCGGAAATTGGGAGCTTTCGCGTGCTGGGTGAACAGTGCCGCTCGCGCAGCGCCATCGTGCGGGTGGGTGCGCGGCTGGCGCTCGAGCGCGGCTACCACATCCTGAATTGCAGCTTCGGCTGCAGCCGTGAGGACCATGTGCTCTACTACAAGGACTGGGTGGATGAAGCCTACCTGCGCGGCGCGCACGTCGTTGCCGCCTGCAACAACGAACATTACGCGCGGCGCGAATGGCCCGGTCACTTTCCCAGTGTGATTACCGTCGATTTCACCGCCACGGCGGCAGACGCGCTGCACTATCGGCGCGGCACGCTGGTGGAATTTCTGGCCGCCGGCCAGGACATCGAGGTGGCGTGGCGCGACGGAGCAATGAAGCGCGTGACCGGCAGCAGCTTTGCCTGTGCCCACGCCGCCGGCCTGCTGGCCCGGTTGATTTCGGCGCAGTTGCAGAAACCATCGACGCTGGAAGGCAAGGCGCAGTTGCAGCAACTGGCCGCGCCTTGGGAGCAGGCGGGAACTGAAATCCACGTGCTCGGCCGGATTTCCCAAACCGCCTGAACGAAACCATATGAAAACACTATCTTACAATTTTCCGCGCTCCCTCGCGCTGGCCATGACGCTGATCTGGCTGCTGGGGCCGGTGTTGCACTCCCTGGCCCAGGAACGCGCCGCCAAGCCCGCCTCCATGGTCATCGTGAACCTCACCGGCACCGTCGAGTACCAGGCCGCTGCGGGCGGTGAGTGGAAGCCCGCGCAGTTGAAACAGACGCTCCAAACGGGCGATACACTGCGCACCGGTCGCAACGGCCGGGTGGATGTGCTGCTGGGTGATGGTAGCATCCAGCGTTACTTTGAGAGGTCCACCCTGCGCATTCAAGCCCCCATCAAACTGGGCGAAGCGCCAATCCCCGTGCTGGAGAGTGGCCACGTCTATATTTTAAACCGGGACCGCCAGTTGCAAAACCGCTTTGGCACGCCCCGGGTTTCCGGCGCGATCCGCGGCACGGAATTTCACCTCGCCGTGGATGACAATGGTCGCACGGTGGTCAGCCTGCAGGACGGCGAAATCGACCTGAAAAACGAACAGGGCCAGCTCACCATTAAAACGGGTGAAGAAGCGGTCGTTGATCCCGGTCAGGCACCCGTCAAGACCGCGTTGCTCAACTTCAACAACATCATCCAATGGTGCCTGTATTATCCGGGCGTGTTGGATGTAAAGGAGTTGGCATTGGACGCGACAACCTCGGGCCGGCTGACGGAATCACTGGCCGCGTATCGCGCGGGTGATTTGCTGATGGCACTGGCCACTTTACCGGCGGAACCGGAGCTCATTTCGGATGCCGAACGCGTGTATCGGGCCGCCGCCCTGCTGGCGGTGGGCAATGTTCCGGCCGCGGAAACAGGGCTGAAAAAGGTCTCGGGTGGTGCGCGCCCCGCCGCGCTCGCCGAGGCCTTGCGCCATTTGATCGAGACCGTGAAAGCGGTGCAGGGCGTGCCGGCGAAGCGGGCGGCCAAACCGGAACTGGCGACGGAGTGGCTGGTGGAATCCTACCACGCCCAAGCGCTCTCGCACTTGGAGGAAGCACTGCGCGCCGCGCGAATGGCGGCGGAGAAATCACCGGACTTCGGCTTCGCCTGGGCGCGCATCGCGGAGTTGGAGTTCAGCTTTGCCCGCACGCCCGCCGCCCTGGCGGCTTTGGAAAAAGCCCTGGCGCTTTCTCCACGCAACGCCGCGGCCTTGTCGTTGAAAGGTTTTCTGCTGGCGGCCGAAGGCAAGCGAACGGCGGCGCTGGATTGGTTCAACCAAGCCATGGCGGTGGATGGCGCGCTGGCCAATGCGTGGCTGGGTCGGGGCTTGGTGTTCATTCGCGACGGCAACCTGAAGGCGGGCCGCAGTGACCTGATGATGGCGGCGGCCCTGGAACCGCAACGCGCCATTTTGCGAAGCTACCTGGCCAAGGTGTTCACGGAGAGCGGCGAAACGGCCCTGGCCACCAAGGAGATCAACCTGGCCCGCAAGTTGGATAAAAACGACCCGACGGCCCCGCTTTATTCCGCGCTCTTGTTGCATCAGCAGAACCGCATCAATGAAGCCATCACGGATCTGGAGAATTCTCGCAACTTGAACACCAACCGCAGCGTCTATCGTTCCAGCTTGCTGCTCGACCAGGATCGCGCCGTGCGCAGCGCCAATCTCGCCGCCTTGTACCGCGATGCGGGATTGACGGATGTGGGGGTGCGGGAGGCCGCGCGGGCCGTCGAAGCGGACTACGGCAACTATTCGGCGCATCTTTTTCTTGCCAATACTTACAGTGATTTGCGCGCCGCCCAAGGCATCAACCTGCGCTACGAAACGCCCTCCGTTACGGAATATCTGCTCTACAGCCTGCTGGTTCCCGTGGGTGGCGGCTCGCTTTCGCGGAATATTTCACAGCAGGAATACAGCCGTTTCTTCGAGCGCGACGGCGTGGGCGTCCTCTCGCTCACCGATTACACCAGCCAGGGAAGCTGGCAGCAGAGCGCTTCGGTGTACGGTCACACCGCCAGGCTGGCCTACGCGGTGGACTCGTATTACGTCCACGACCGGGGCTTTCGGCCAAACCAGGCCACGGAGCAGCAATCCTATTCCGCGCAGTTCAAGGTGCAGTTGAGCCCGCGCGACAGCGTCTTTTTTCAAGCCATTTACGGTGACACCACGGTGGGCGACCTGACGCAATATTATAATCAGGCCTCCGCCAACCCGCTTATTCGGACGCGCGAGGAAGTGAATCCCATCCTGCTGGCCGGCTTCGCCCATGAGTGGTCGCCGGAGTCGCGCACCCTGTTTCTCGCCGGACGCTTGAGTGATGGTGCCCGTATTAGCAATCCACTCGATCAGGCGACCATCGGTGTGGCGGCCGCGGGAAACACGTTCATTCCCCTGGCCCCGGTCAACGACCACCTGCGCCTGACCAGCGACCTGGAAATTTACACGGGGGAATTACAGCACATCTGGCAGTCAGCGAAACACACCCTGATCGTGGGTGCCCTGGGGCAGACCGGAAGTTTTTTCACCCAATCGCGGCAGGACTCACCCACGTTCGGTGGATTTCTGTTTCCCGGCGGCGTCCTGTCCGATCAATCCGTGCGTAGCGATTTTCAACGGTTCAGCGCGTACGGCTACGATCAGTGGCAGGTCTTTGAACCGTTGCAACTGACCGCCGGTTTGAGTTACGACACGGTCCGCTTTCCGCAGAACTACCGCAACAACCCCATCAACTCCCTCGAGGAGCGCCACAGTCAAATATCGCCGCACGCCGGCGCGGTGTGGACTCCATGGGCGGACACCCGCGTGCGGTTCGCCTACACGCGCTCGCTGGGTGGGGTCAGTCTGGATCAAAGTTTCCGCCTGGAACCAACGCAGGTCGCCGGGTTCAACCAATCCTTCCGTTCACTGATTCCGGAATCGTTCGGCGGCTCCACGGCGGCCCCCACCTTTGAAACCCTGCAGGCCGGGGTGGATCATCGCTTTGACACGCGCACCTATCTGGGGGTCACCGCCGAGCGCCTGGCTTCCAAACAAGCGCGCATTTATGCCGATTATGCGGCCACTTTCGCTCCACCGGGCGCCCGGCCATTCGGTTTGCGCGAGCAGCAGGATTATGTCGAGCAAAGCGCTTCGCTCTACCTCTACCAACTGCTCGGCAACCACTGGTCGCTCGGTGGCCAATATCGGCTCAGCGACAGCCAGCTCCAAATCACGACCCCGCAGATCGCCGGAAGCGTTTCCAAGCTCACCGGCACGCTGCAGCAAGTGAACGCATTTGTGTCGTTCAATCATTCCTGCGGGTTTTTCGCCCGCGGCGAATCGCTCTGGTCGCACCAGGAGGCGCGCGGCCTGAAGCCCGCAGAACCGGGGGATGACTTCTGGCAGTTCAATCTGCTTGCCGGCTACCGCTTTTCCCACCGCCAGGCCGAAATCCAGGCCGGCCTGCTCAACCTCACCGGACGGGATTACCAACTCACGGCGGTCAATCTTTATGCCGACCTCCCCCGCGAGCGCACCGTTGCGCTGCGCTTTAAGTTCAATTTCTAACCCGCCTGTTTCATGGCTGAATCCCCTTTAACCTCCGATTTCCCGAAGCCGCCCGGTGGCTCGCGCTCGCTGCTGGCGCGCCATGGCGTCGGAGGCGGGGGGGGCGCGGCCTGCGTGACGGCGGTGGGCGTGCTGTTGGTCTGCGCGTCATTTGCCGGCGGACTGCGCCGGTTGAGCCTCGACTGGCTGTTCGGGCTACGCCCCCTCCCCCCGCCTCCGACCGAAGCGGTGATCGTCGCGCTTGATGAACAATCCCACCAGGCACTCAATCAGCCCTTCGGCTGCCCTTGGGACCGCGCCCTGCACGCGCAACTGCTCCAACGCCTGCGCGAAGCCGGTGCCAAGGCCGTCGTCTTCGACATCATATTTTCCGACCCGGACACGCAGCATCTCCAGGTGGACCAGCAGTTCGCGGCGGCGATGAAGGCGCATGGCAAAGTAGTGCTCGGCGGCGAAGTGGTTTCCAAGCTGGATGACCGTGGTGGTATCGCCCTGGAACAAAATTCACCGCCCCTGGAGTTATTCATATCTTCCGCCGCTGCCTGGGCCGATGTGGGATTGCCGCAGGAACCGGATAATGTCATTCGTCACCACCTGCCCACCGACAAGGAACCCTATAGCCTGGCTTGGGCCACGGCCAAGGTGTTGGGGCTCCCGGTTACCACGGCCGGGGAGGGTCCCAACGGTGTGCGTTATCTCAATTACTATGGGCCGCCCGGCACCATTCCGGTCGTCAGTTATAACCAGGCGCTCGAGCCTAAAGGCGTTGCTGAGGGTTACTTCAAGGACAAGGTCGTCTTCGTCGGCCAGCAGTTGCAGACCAGCTTAGGTGGCGCTAAAAAGGACGAATTTGCCACGCCATTTACGCGCGTCTCTCAAGGTCGGCTCTCCTCCGGAATGGAGATCCACGCCACCGCGTTCTTGAATCTGGCAGGGCGGGAATGGCTGACGCCCTTGTCAGAGCGGTTGGAACTTGCGCTGGTCGTTCTGATGGGCCTCGTCCTGGGTGGGGGTGGGGTTTTGGTGCGACCCAAACTCGCCGTCGTGATGGCCGTGGTGCTGGCGGGTTTGACGTTCCTGACCGCCTGGCTGTTGTTCCGGTATCGACTGGTTTGGTTAACCTGGACCGTGCTCATGGTTCAAATCAGTCTCGCCCTGGCCTGGTCCATTCTTTCGAACTCGCTCCGCCTTTACGTGGAAAAGCAGTTGTTGCAACAGGAGAAGGAGTTCTTGCAAAAATCGATGGAACTCCACCTCTCCGAAGCGCGGGTTCTGCAGTTGCTCGCCGATCCGGACGCGCTCAAGCCCGGCGGCTACCAGCAGGAAGTCAGCATCATGTTCACCGACATCGAGGACTTCTCGCGCCGCGCCGGCAAGATGCAGCCCGCCGATCTTTTTCCCATCCTCAATGAATACTACGAAGTCGCGCTCAACTGCTGCGTCGAGGAGCATGACGGCATGGTGGTGCAGATTATCGGCGACGCCATTTACGCCATCTGGAACGCCCCGCTCAAGCAACCCGACCATCAGGCGCGCGCCTGCCTGGCGGCGGTGCGGATGCAGCGCGAATTGGCCCGTTTCGACGCCGAGCAGGGCAAGATCCCGTTGCGCACCCGTTTTGGCATCCACTCCGGCGTGGCCACCGTCGGCAACCTCGGCAGCAAGAAACGCTTTGATTATGCCTGCATCGGTTCGGATGTGAATCTGGCCTCGCGTCTCGAAGGCCTGAACAAGTACCTGAATACTTCCGTGCTCGCCTCCCGCACGGTGCAACAACATGCGCCGGCCAGCATCGTCTGCCGCGGACTGGGCTTCTTTATCTTCAAAGGTTCCAAAGAAGCGGTGGACGTCCAGGAACTGCTCGGCGAAGGCCCTGAGTGGGCGGAGAAAACCAAACAGTGGCGGAAGTCCTTCGAGGACGGCCTGAATCTTTTTAGGCGCCAGCGCTTTGAGGAGGCCGCCGCACAGTTCCAGCAAACCATCCAACTCCGCCGCGAGGCCGAGCTTGCCAGCGCCACCGACCGCCACCACGGCGACGGCGACGGACCCTCCCTGTTTTATCTCGAAGAAATCGAAAAGCTCAAAAAACATCCCCCCTCGAAGGAATGGGATGGCGAAGTCGAACTGGGCAAGAAATAATTCAAGTTCGTTGGACGGGAGCGCAACTCGGTTTCTGGCAGGAGAATCCACACCATTTCCAGCCAGCCAGCAAAGGAGTTGCGGCAGAAAGTAGCCCGCAGCGTGAGCCGTGGGACGGAGGATGGAAAGGAATCAAGCGGCCGAGCCGCAACAGAAAGCGTGGTTTGAATCACTCTCCTGTGTCGCCCCGGACGGGGGTTTTCAATATTCGAACGAACCCACGGCTCACGCTGCGGGCTACTTTCTGCCGCTACTCCGTAGGATTCGCGACCGCCAGAAATCGAGGTGCACCCAACGCAAGGTTAGCCGGCCAGTGACTCGCTCCGCCCCCGCGTCCGCGCACTATTTGAACGGTCTGCAAAGCTCGAATCCCGCCTCCTAAAATTACGTGTCCGTACGTACAGACGCCGCGCCACGAAAATGGTCTATTGATACCAGAAGATGAAAACGAAGCTTAATCATAACGAAACCAGCGCGGCGGCCCAACCGGCCGGGCGGTCGTTGCTCGCCCGTTTCATCGCCCGGTTCGCCTCCCGCCAGTCATCCTCCGGCCGCCGTCGTTCCGCTGGTTTCACGCTGGAAGAAGTGGTCGTCTCCATGGCCATCTCCGCGATCACTATTGGCGGCGTCGCCACCGGCTACGTCAACACCACCAAGCGCGCCGAATGGTCCAATTTCTCCGCCGCCGCCCAGTCCGCCGCCCTCCAGCAGATCGAA
>JAYTXL010000318.1:0-3480 GCA_043742955.1 Verrucomicrobiota bacterium
GCTGCCGAACTTTGCGCCGTTTCTCGTTCTGCATGAATTTGAAGCTTGGCTGTTCTCGTCACTGACCGAGCTTCCTCGTGCGCTTACCGAAGCTGGCAAGCAGAAGGAATTTGAAGCCATCCGTGCGGGCGTTGCCAGCCCGGAAGAAATCAACGAGCGCCCGGAGTTTGCCCCATCGAAGCGGATTACCAACCTGTTTCCGGCCTACAAAAAAACATTGCACGGCCCGACGACTGCGGCGCGCATTGGATTGGAGCAGATTCGCAAAGAGTGCCCGCACTTTAACGACTGGATGAACAAGTTGGAGATTTTTGCACGGGTTGATTAAACCATTTACCTCGAGACGACGGTGGTGAGTTATCTGGTGACGCTGCCCCCGGCGTGCCACTCGCCTCCGCCAGTCCATTTTACAGAAAGCATTCATCGACCAGTAATTCGAAATGAGGGGTAGCCCCGTATTTGTCCAGCCTGCTACGTCAGCATGGACACAGAAAGATGACCGAACATGAGCGACAATTCGAAAATTGAGTGGACGGACGCGACATGGAATCCGGTGCGCGGTTGCACGAAGATCAGCCCCGGCTGTGTCCACTGCTACGCCGAAACCTTCGCCGAACGCTTTCGCGGCGTGCCCGGCCATCCCTTTGAGTTCGGCTTCGCTCTCCGCCTCGTGCCGGAGAAACTGGGCGATCCAATTCGCTGGTCGAAACCCAAGAAAATCTTCGTCAACTCGATGAGCGACCTTTTTCACGAGGGCGTGTCGGACGAATATATTGAGAAAGTCTGCCGTGTGATGCTGGCGGCAAACTGGCACACCTACCAGATTCTGACCAAGCGTGCCGATCGCATGGCGGCATTGTTGCAGGGCAAACTGCGCACTGCGGCCAAGGCGGCGCACATCTGGTGGGGCGTGAGCGTAGAGAATAGGGCACACGGCCTGCCGCGCATCGCCAAACTGCGCAGCGCAAAACCGGCGGTGGCGTTCCTGTCGGTTGAGCCGCTTCTTGAAGACCTCGGCAAGATGGATTTGCGTGGCATTCGCTGGGTGATTGTCGGCGGCGAGAGCGGGGCGGGCGCACGACCGATGTTGCGCGGATGGGTGCGGGAGATTCGTGACCAGTGCAAAGAAGCCGATGTCGCCTTTTTCTTCAAGCAGTGGGGCGGTGTGCGCAAAAAAGAGACCGGTCGTCAACTTGACGGTAAAACCTACGACGAGTTCCCTGAATTCGCCGCGGTGGAGGCATTGGAGAGCAAGGAAAGGTTGCGGTTGCTTCGGGAAGTAGAGACGGAATATCGTGTGGGGGCTAGACAATGAGCAGCAGTGATCTTTACGCGGGACGTGAGCAAACCCTCGTCAAACACTTCATTCTTCAGAAGTATCTGGAGCGGTTTGCTTACATTGTCGGTTCGCATTGGGATGTGCTGACGTATGTGGATTGTTTCTCAGGCCCGTGGAATGCGCGATCAGAGAAATTCGAGGACAGTTCTTTTGCAATCGCCTTGAAAGAACTCCGCAACGCGAGGGATGCGTTGGCCAAGCAGCGGGGCAGGAATGTGCAACTGCGCTGTTTCTTTCTGGAAAAGAACCGAGCCGCATACGCCAAGCTCAAGGAGTTTGCGGATGGCGCGACAGACGTAAAAATCGAAACACGGAATGCCACGCTGGAGGAGTCCATCCCTGATATCGCGGATTTTGTGCGACGCGGAGGCGCAAAAGCTTTTCCTTTCATCTTCATTGATCCAACGGGCTGGACCGGTTTCGAGATGGAGACGATTGCGCCACTCCTGCGGCTGAATCCCGGCGAGGTGTTAATCAACTTCATGACCGGACACATCCGGAGGTTTCTGGAATCGCCCGACGAGGAAACTCAGGAAAGTTTCAAACGGCTGTTCGGCTCGGGCGCATTCAGGGGAAAAGTTCAAGGACTCGCACAACTTGAGCGGGAAGACGCCGCAGTCGAGGAATACACTCGTAACGCAAAATCGGTTGGCGGATTTAACTTTGGCTGCAATTGCATTGTTCTTCACCCGGAATTGGACAGAACACATTTCAACCTGATCTATCTGACGCGGAATCCAAAAGGCATTCAGGTTTTCAAGGAGGCAGAGAAAAAGGCGATGGAAGTGCAGGAAGCAGCCAGAGCCGAAGCGCAACAGCGCAAGCGTGTCGCTCGCAAAGGGCAGATCGAGTTATTCGGCAGCAAGGAACTCCACGACTCAACTCATTATCAGTCCCTGCGGGAACGGTATCTCGCAAAAGCGCGTGATTTAGTTTTACAGGCTTTAAAGTCAAAGCATCGGTTGCTCTATGACGATGCGTGGATATTGGCGCTCACACAACCGATGGCGTGGGAAAATGATTTGAAACAGTGGATTGAGGAATGGAAGCAAGAAGGCCACCTGGAAGTTGCCGGGATGCAACCGCGCCAGAGAGTGCCGCACCGGAACGAGCAGAATTATCTTATTTGGAAATGAGCACACCCACCGCCCTCGACGAGAAACTTTGGAATTATCCGCCGTCGCAGTGCTATGGCGGGACTGGCTACAACATTCTTCCGCCTTCGCTGCGCTACGGCGCGACGGGCCGCGATTGATTTGCCCCATGCCTGACGAAACGCCAGCGCTGAAGCCCGAGACGTTTCATCGCTTCCTCGATAAAACGGGCGACACGCTTTTTATGGCAAGGGTCGGAAGCTGATCGTCGGTCAGGACGGCGTGTCATTGAGTTTCGGTCTGGGCGTGGTGCGGATTGATCGTCCGCTGGAGGAGGTGCGCCGGGAAATTCGCACGCTGGAGGCACAGGTGCAGGCCGATCCGTTGTTGAACACGATTCCGAGTGTGCAAAAGCGCGTCGCGGCGGGCGGTTTCTTTTTTCATGCGTGTAAAGATTCGCCGGACGTGCGGACGGTGTTGCTGCATTACCTGCGAGATTTGCCGTGTGAAGCCGAGATGGTGGTGGCGCGGAAGCTTCCGGCGCTGTTCGAGAAGCAGCATCATGGGCGGGAGGACGAATTGTATGCGGATCTGCTGGCGCACTGGTCAAAGCGCGGCTCAAGCGGGCGGGGACACTGGTGTTGAATGTGGCCGAGCGCGGTTCAAGCACGCGGGAACGGGTGCTGACGGATGCGCTAAAGCTGGCCACGGAGCGGGCGGCAAAGAAATGGGGCGGCGACAATCTGAAGGCGCGGGCGGTGTTCAACGTGCAGAATCCGCGCACCGAACCGCTGCTGACGGTGTCGGATTATCTGTGCTGGGCGGTGCAGCGGGTGTTCGAGCAGGGCGAGGTGCGGCACTACAATTATCTGGCCGGGAAAATCCGGCTGGTGGTGGATCTTTACGACCGGGACAAATACGCGGGATCAAAGAATTATTACGACAAGAAGAACCCGTTGACCGCTGGAAATAAATTAGGCCCGCCTGTTACCTGAGCGGCTTTCGCCGCGACGTCATGGAGACGACTTTCAGTAACCGCAGACCTGT
>JAYTXL010000319.1:0-12807 GCA_043742955.1 Verrucomicrobiota bacterium
CTGAATGTCGGCGAGGTTTTCGGTGAGGGTGTTGGTGTGGATGATGTTCGGCGCTTCGATCCCGTGCAGGATCATGTTCATGACGCCGATGACGTAGGCGAGGGATTTCTTTTCCTTGCCGTAAAAAGTGCGCTCTTGCAGGGCACGGTCCTGTGCGGTGGTGCGTTTGGGGTTGGCCTGCCGGAGATAATCGAACGCCTCGCACAAGAAGCCCGCTGAACCGACCGCTCCGTCGTAGATACGCTCGCCGAGTTGCGGGCGTACGACTTGGATGATGGCGCGTTCGAGCGGGCGCGGGGTGTAGTACTCGCCGCCGTTGCGCCCGGCGTTGCCCATGTTTTTGATTTTGGCTTCGTAGAGGTGCGAGAGCTCGTGCTTCTCGACCTGCGAGCCGAAACGGAGTTCGTCGATGTGATCAATGATCTCGCGCAGGTTGTAGCCGCTCTGGATGCGGTTTTTTATTTCACCGAAGATTTCGCCGATCTTGTATTCGATGGTGTCCGGGCCGGTGGCGCGGGCCTTGAAGGCCATCAAATAGGGGAAGAGTTTGGCATTTACGAACTGGGTGAGGTCGTCACCAGAGAGCGCGGTGTTGTGATCAATCCCGTTCGACAGGCTCACGGTGGCGCCGGCAATGCGGGGCGCAGCCCAGCTTTCCCAGCGATAGGGCTTGTCGAGGATGTGGCTGTATTTCTTACCCGAGAGCGCGGCTTCGGTGGCCTTGTCAGCTTCGAGGGCGTCGAGATATTTCAGGAATAGGAGCCATGATGATTGCTCGGTGTAATCGAGTTCGCTGGTGCAACCGGCGTCTTTCCACAGGACATCGTCGATGTTTTTGAAGGCTTGTTCAAACATGAATGGGGATTTCTAGCAATGCGGCTGGTCGGCGCGTGGGATGTCGGCTGTCAACCCATGCATGGCAGGGGTTTTTTCGCATGATTAGATCCAGTGCATGGCGTTCGGCGACAGTATTTCAAAGGGTTGCGCGAGCCAAATCAAAAAGTCACGAAAGAGGTCTGATAAAAAACCGACGGCTATGGGGGCATCACCGCCACCAGACAAGTATTCAGTTCCAAAATGCACGTGTTTTTATACCGAGAGGACCTGGGCCGTTGGGAACCGAAGCCGAAAAGCGCGTCCGGCCGGATCCAGATGGACGCTTGACGGCGAAAACCCCGCGGTTCAATAGTCGTCCTTATGACTCCTCAACAAACCGCAGAAAGCCTTGGCATCAAATTCGAAAAGGTTGCGCCGGGATACCTGAATCTGTGCATCCGCACCGGATCCCAACTCCTCACCTCCGGCCATGTGAGCGATCTCAAAGGCAAACTGGGCGCCGATCTCACCGTCGAGCAGGGTTATGCTGCCGCCCGAAATTGCGCCGAGAAAATCCTGCGGTCGGTGTGGGACACCCACGGCACCCTCGACGGCCTGCGGGTGATCAAGGTCCTCGGCTGTGTGAACTCCACCCTCGAATTCAACGAACAGCATCTCGTCATTAACGGCACTTCGGACCTGCTGCACAAAATCTTTGGCCAGCAGGGCGATGGTTTTCATGCCCGGAGCGCGCTGGGATTTGCCCAGCTTCCCACCGGGGCGGCTGTGGAGGTGGAAGCCATCTTTGAGATTAAATAACCGTAGCTACTTATGATCAACAACCGGTCACGACGCCTGCTTTCGATCGGGACGGGTGCAATCCTGATGCTCACCGCCTTACGCCCGCACGCTGCTGAGCCGCTGGTTTTCATCTCGTCGTTCGCGGCCGGCGATCAGGGTGCCATTCATGCCTACGAGCTGGATCCGCCAACCGGACGCCTCAAATTGCTGAACCGGACGCACGGCGTGGAGAATCCATTTTTCATGGCCCTGTCGCCGGACCATCGGTTTCTCTATTCCATCCACGCCAAACACTTCGGCGGCCAGGAACCCGAGCACGTCGCCGCCTACGCCCTCGAAGGCCGCTCCGGCCGTTTGAAATTACTGAACCGCCAATCGACCTGCGGCACCGCCAGCTGCTACCTGGATGTCGATGCCACTGGTAAAACAGTGCTCGTCGCCAATTATGCCACGGGCAATGTGGCGGCGTTCCCGGTGCAAACCGACGGCTCGCTGCGGGAAGCCACCTCATTCATGCAACATGCCGGTTCGAGCATCGATCCCGAGCGACAGAAAGGGCCGTACGCCCACTCGATTGTGGTCAGTCCCGACAACCGGTTCGCCTTCGCCTGCGATCTAGGGATTGATCAGGTGCTGGGCTATCGACTGGAGGCCGCCACAGCGAAGCTCACCCCCAACCAGCAGCCATTCGTAAGGACATTGGCCGGTGCCGGGCCCCGACATTTCACTTTCCATCCCAATGGCAAACATGCCTACGTCATCAACGAACTCAAGAATTCCGTGACGCTGTTCGACTACCTGGCGGATTCCGGGATGTTGATCGAGCGACAGACGATCCCCACCCTGCCAGCGGACTTTGCGGGCAAGAGTTACTGCGCCGACTTGAAGATCACGCCGAATGGCCGGTATCTCTATGGCACGAATCGGGGCCACGACAGCATCGTCGCCTATCGCATCGGGAACGACGGCCGCCTCGCGTTGATCGGGATTGAACCGAGCCTCGGCAAAGGCCCGCAAAACCTGTTGATCACGCCGGGCGGCGACCTGTTATTATGCGCGAACATGCCCGGCAACAACGTCGCGGTATTCCGAATCGATGCGCCATCGGGAGGCTTGAAATCCGTCGGCGACCCGATCGCCATGCCCAGCCCCTCGTGCATCCGCCTGCTGCCGTGAACACAAGGGTCTGGTGAAATGCCGGACCGCAAATATTCACATGGCCAGCCGTGGTTAAAAATATTTTCCGACCGCAGATTGAGCAGGATTTTAACTGAACCAGGAGTTCTTCGTTTAGGGTTGCGCCACGGCGGGCGGCGATTTTGAACCATGCCCGGCCCGCTTGGACGCCAGGATTTCCTGCGCGCGCGCCAGCGAGGCGTCAATGTTCTCGCAGAAATTTTTCTCCCCCAGACGCTCCAGCAGCCCGGCGTTCATCATCACCATCAAGGGCTGGGTATGCGGCCCGCTCAGGATCAGATCCTTGCCGTGCGCGCGGAGGCGTTCGAACAGATCCTCGAGCGCGTTGAGGCCGGTGGCATCCATGGCCAGCACTTCGCGCATGCGCAGGATCAACACTTCCGGTTCCTGGCCCGCGCGTTCCAGCGCTGTTTCCAGCTTGTCCACGGCGCCAAAACAGAACGCGCCAAACAGGCGAAACACCAGCACCCCCTCGGGCAACACCTTGCCAGCCATCGCGTCCGGCCCCTCGAAATCATCCGTGCCCCCCAACGCGGTGATCTGGGTGGTTTCCGAGATGCGCTTGATGAACAACACCGCCGCGAGAATCATGCCGACTTCCACCGCCACGGTCAGATCCACCAGCACCGTGAGCGAGAACGCCGTCAGAAAAACCGCCACGTCACTTTTCGGCCACTTGCGCAGGCGCGCGAACATGTGCCACTCCCCCATGTTGAAGGCCACCACGATCAGCACCGCGCTCAGCGTGGCGAGCGGAATATACTTCGCCAGCGGTGCCGCCACCAGAATTACCCCGAGCAAGGTCACGGCGTGAACGACACCGGCAATCGGCGAACGCCCGCCGTTCTTGACGTTCGTGGCCGTGCGCGCGATGGCACCGGTGGCTGGAATGCCGCCAAACAACGGGCAGATGATGTTGGCCACGCCCTGCGCGATCAGTTCCTGGTTGGAGTCGTGGCGGTCATCAATCATGCCATCCGCCACCACACAACACAGCAGTGATTCGATGGCCGCGAGCAGGGCAATGGTCGTCGCCGGGCGAATAAGATTCTGGAGATTGTACCAGTCGATTTGCGGAAAATGGAGCGTGGGCAGGGTCTGGGGAATGCCGCCGTATTGACTGCCAATGGTCGTCACATCCCCCAGAAAAGGCACCGCGACAAATCCGGATTGGACGAGCCCGACCAGCGCGGTGGCCAACACCAGCGCCACGATCGAGCCGGGCACCCAGCGCGCCAGTTTTTTGGGCCAAAACAAAATCAGCGCCAGGGAAAAACCGCCAAACAACAGCGCGGGGAAGTGGATCGTGCCGGCGTGTTTGCCCAGCTCGATGAGCTTGGGGATGAACTCGGCAGGCACATTGCCCGCCAATCGCAGGCCGAAAAAATCCTTGATCTGGGTGCTGAAAATCAGAACCGCGATGCCGCTGGTGAAGCCCATCGTGACGGGATACGGGATGTACTTGATCATTGAACCCATCCGCGTCAAGCCCATCACGATGAGGAGGACGCCCGCCATGATGGTGCAGATAATGAGATTGGGCAGGCCGTATTGCTGGACAATGCCATAGACAATGACAATGAACGCGCCGGTGGGTCCGCCGATCGCGACCCGTGAACCGCCCAGCGCCGAAATCAGAAAGCCAGCAATGACTGCGGTGAAAATGCCGGCCTCAGGTTTGACGCCCGAGGCGATGGCGAACGCCATGGCCAAAGGCAGGGCCACAATCCCGACGGTGATGCCCGCGACCAAATCGCGACGAAAATCATGCCCCTGATAGCCTTTGAGCGCGTCCACTAGTTTGGGACGAAACGCGAATCGAGGAATGGCGGTTTCCGGGGTCACGGCCTTCGGATCAGCATCAGCTCAAGAATAATCACAGCCCAAGATGTTGCGCTCTGCGTCTGGCAATTCAAACCTTATTGCACTTTGATGACTATGGCCGTCACGTCGTCCTGTTGCGGGGTGCCCTCGGAAAAATCACGAACTGCGCGGTAAATTGCGTCCACTATTTGCCGCGCCGGCTGGTCCCGATGGGCCTGCACCACGGCGAGCGTCCGTTCCATTCCAAAAAATTCGTTACCGGGCGACATCGCCTCCTCAATGCCATCCGTAAGCAGCAAGACCAGTTCGCCGGGTGCCAACTGCACCGGTGGGGCAGCCAGATATTGGGTGTCCGCCTTGATGCTGAGGGGGATTCCAGTGCGCTTGAGCCGCACCCGCACCTCTCCGCCCGGTGTGATTACGTAGCCGGGCGGATGCCCCGCGCTGGCATAGGTCAGCCGACGCTCGACCGCGTCAATCCGCGCCAGCAGCAGCGTGACATACCGCTCGTAACCGACGTCCTCGGCCAGCACGCGATTGGCGCGCGTGAGGATTTCGCCAACATCATCGCGGTTCAAAGCCACGATGCGCAGGTAGGCGCGCGTCTCCGCCATCAGCAGCGCCGGCCCGATCCCATGCCCCGTCACATCCGCGACCACGACGCCGAGGCCCTCGTGAACCATGGGGATGTAATCAAAGTAATCGCCGCCCGTCGCGTCGGCGGAATAGGAGGCGCCGGCGATGTCAAAGCCGGGCAGTTGGGGTGAAGTCTTTGGAAAAAGGTGCTGCTGAATTTCCCGCGCCACGCGAAACTGTTCCTCATGCGCGCGCAACTCCTGCTCCGCACGTTTGCGTTCGGTGATGTCACGAATGAACGCCACAAACCAGCGTTTGCCCTGGAGTTCCATGTCGTTGAAGGCAATTTCAATCAAGACCTCCTCGTTTTCTTTGCGGAGGCCGACGGTCTCCACAATTTTCCGGCGCGAATCCCGCACGCCGGAAAGAAGATAACGGGTAAACCCCTCGGTGTGGTGCTGCCGCAGGCGCTCCGGCAGGAGCAACGTAAGATTCTGGCCCACCAGCTCGGCCGGCGTGTAGCCAAACACGCTCTCGACCGCCGGATTCGCAAATTGAATCACGCTGTCGGTGTCCATCAAGATCACCGCATCCGTGGCGGTTTCCCACAGCAAGCGGTAGCGCAGTTCGCTTTCGCGCCGTGCCGCCCGATGCGCCGCCTCGCGCAGCTCCCGCTCCACCGCCGGCACGAGGCGCGCCAAATTGCCCTTCATCAGATAATCATGCGCCCCCGCTTTCATCGCGGCCACGGCGGTGTCCTCGCCGATGCCGCCAGAGATGATGATAAATGGGAGATCGAGATTTTTTCCCTGCAATAATTGCAACGCCGCAGGCGCGCTGAACTCCGGCAGGTTGTAATCGGCCAGCACGATGTCCCACGGCTGGGCGTCCAGCGCCGCACGCATCGCCGCTTCCGTCTCCACGCGCTCAAACACCGGCTCATAGCCGCCCTTGCGCAAAATCGTGACCAGCATCCGCGCGTCAAACTCGGAATCCTCAACCACCAGAACCCGCAGCGGTGTTTTCATGGGTTCACCCCGACCACCGGATTCCCGGTCAAAAGTTCGCTTACCTTCGCCGCCAGATTGCTTTCGCGCATCAGCGATTCCCCCACCAGAATTGCCCGGGCACCGGCACGTTCCAGACGCACCACGTCGGCCCGGCAGCGAATCCCACTCTCCGCCACCAGCAGTATTTCCGCCCCGGAAGAGGAACGCCGCACCACCTCCGCCAGCCGTTCCGTCGTGCCCAAATCAACCTTGAAAGTCTTCAGGTCGCGATTGTTCACCCCAATAAGCGAGACACCGGCCGCCAGCGCCCTTTGCAATTCACTTTCGTCATGCACCTCAACCAGCACGGCCAGCCCAGCTCCCGCAGCCAGCTCATGAAATTCCCGCAACTGCGCGTCGGTCAGAATCGCCACAATGAGCAATATGGCGTCCGCCCCCCACGCGAGCGCCTCGGCGATCTGGCGCGCGTCGATGATAAAATCCTTCCGCAACAGGGGCAGCTTCACGGCCGTGCGGATTTGCCGCAGGTAATCGGGTGAGCCTTGAAAAAACTGTTCATCCGTGAGCACCGAGAGGCAACTCGCGCCGGCAGCCTCGTATTCCTTGGCGATGCGCACGGGATCGAAGTTCGGGCAAATCACACCGGCCGAAGGCGACGCCTTTTTCACCTCGGCAATCAGCGCCATCCGTCCGCCCCGGGGAGCGCGCAATGCCCCCATAAAATCCCGGCGATCCGTCCGGGACGAAAAGGTGCCCGCCGCGAGCCGGGCCACTTCCAGCCGTTTCTGCGCGACGATCGTATCGAGAATGTTCACGCGTTACTCCTCCTCATCCTTGACGCCCTGCATCCGTTTCAACGGGCAGCCCGCGCGCAGCCAGCCATTCACAAAATCATCCAGATCGCCGTCCATCACCCCTTGAACATTGCTCGTTTGGACACCGGTGCGCAAATCTTTCACCATGCGATAGGGCTGGAAAACATAGCTGCGAATCTGGTTACCCCAGGAGACGCTGCCTTTCTCTCCGTAAAAACGCTCCATCTCCTGCTTCTGCGCGTCCACCCGTTGCGCATAAATTCGCGAGAGCAACAGCTTCATCGCGGTGGCGCGATTCTGGTGCTGCGATCGCTGGCTCTGCGAAGCCACAATCAAGCCGGTCGGAACGTGGGTGATCCGCACCGCGGTCTCAACCTTGTTCACGTTTTGGCCGCCCTTGCCGCCCGAACGAAAGGTATCCACCTGAAACTCATTCGGGGGCAGCACCAACTCGCTCGAGGTCTCCTCAATCTCCGCAATTGCGTCCACGCTGGCAAAACTGGTGTGCCGACGCTGGTTCGAGTCAAACGGGGAAATCCGTACCAGCCGATGTACCCCGCGCTCGGCCTTGCAATAGCCATAAGCATTTTCCCCAGTGACCAGCAGAGAGACGCTTTTTATGCCCGTGACGTCGCCGGGCAGCGCATCGGTCACATCCACTTCCCAGCCATGGGACTCGCACCAGCGCTGATACATCCGAAAGAGCATGTTCGCCCAATCACACGATTCCGTGCCGCCCGCGCCGGCATTGACGCTCAGGATGCAATTATTCTTGTCGTGCGGCCCGTTGAGCAGGGCGCGCAACTCGGCGGCTTCCAGTTCCTTCGTATGGCGGGCCAGGTCGCGTTCCAGTTCCCTGACCACGCCTCCGCGGGTCGCCATTGGCTCCGCCTCACCCAACTCAACCATCAGCTTGAAATCCTCCAACTCCCGCTCGGCGCGGAACAATGGCTCAATCTTCTTGCGCAGTATCCCCGCCTCGTCGATCAGCTTTTGCGCCTGTTCGCGATTGCTCCAAAAGGTGTCTTTTGACATCTCGAAGTCCAGTTCGGCCAGGCGTTTTTGGGCGACCGGGACGTCAAAGAAACCTCCGCAAATGAGCAAGCTTCTCCGTCGTGGCTGTCAACTGAACCTTGATCGCGTCAAACATAGTGCGGAACATTTACGGGCAGAACCGCCGCTTTGCCCAGTTAATTCTCATTTCAAGCAACCCCTGCCAACGGTTTCCCGCTCGACATTCCCTGCGCTTCGCCCGACATTCGAGAACGGCTGTTGCGGAAAACCAGCCGGGAAGAAAACCGCATGCGATCGAGCCGGACATTTTCAGCATTCAGCGGGCAACTGCGCGCGTTCATGGAGCAGACCTCCAGCCACGCGTCGGCCGGCGGGGGACATGCTCGCCTGACTCCCAATGTTATTTCAATGCCTGGGCAATCGCTGAATTCCGATGGCGCCCTCCCCCTCACCCCTGCCCTCTCCCTAAAGGAGAGGGAGAACCGTTTCCCGTCACTCGACCAATTCGGCGGCTCTCGACTCGCCCAAACGCGGGATGCGGCGCTCCCCACCCCTGCTGCGTGTAGCGCGGGTGTCCCGCCTGCGAGTATACCGGGCGTCCCGCCCGGTGATTCTCCGGGCGGCGAGACGCCGCCAGAACTCGCGGCCGAGGACGGCTGCGCTACGTGGGTCAGGGCTAAAAATCGCGAAATCTTTTCGTCCGTGTCCCTTCCCCCGGCGGGAGAGCGTTGGGGTGCGGGGGAACGCAACGAGCTCTCCCCAGATACGCAATTTAATGAGCTCGCCCTGGACCTCTTCGCGCTTCAATTCACCCACGTTGCCCCCTATCGCGCCTTCTGCAAATCCCGCCGAGTCACGCCCGACTCGATCACCGATTGGCGGCAAATCCCCGCCCTCCCGACCGCCGCATTCAAGGATTTTGAACTCACCAGTCTGCCCGAGCAGGAGCGCCACATTGTGTTTCATTCCAGTGGCACGACCGGCCAGCGCCCGAGCCGGCATTTTCACAACGCGGATTCGCTCGCCCTTTACGAGGCATCGTTGCGGCCCTGGTTTCAGGCCCACCTGCTGGCTAATCCGAATGATTGCGGTAAAATTCAAACCCGAATTTCGTCCCCTAATTTTCAACTCATTTGTCTGACGCCACCCCCCGCCAAAGCCCCCCACTCCTCCCTGGTTCACATGTTTGAAAGCGTACGCCGCGAGCTGGGGGCGACCGCTTCGGTGTTCACTGGCACCGTGGATCCCGACGGCGCCTGGCGGCTCGACCTGCCCAAAACGCTGGCGTGCTTGCATCAGGCCATTTCTACCAACCAAAGCGTGGTCCTGCTCGGCACCGCGTTTTCTTATGTGCATCTGCTCGATCAACTCGCGGAACAAAAAGCGTCACTGACTCTTCCCTCCAACTCGCGCGTGCTGGAAACAGGCGGCTACAAAGGACGTTCGCGCACGTTACCCAAAGTGGAGTTGCACGCGCTCATCACTCGATTCCTCGGCCTGCCACCGGGACGCATCGTCTGTGAATATGGCATGAGCGAACTCAGCTCGCAGGCCTACGACCGCGTCGCCACCGATGGCGCAGACGCTCAACTTTCAACCATCAACCCGCAACGCCTCCTCCATTTCCCGCCATGGACCCGTGGGCAAATCATCTCGCCGGAGTCAGGCCGGGAAGTCGCGGAGGGTGAAACAGGATTGCTGCGCGTTTACGATCTGGCCAATGTACGTTCCGTCATGGCCCTCCAGACCGAAGATCTGGCGATCCGGCGCGGTGACGGATTTGAGCTGATCGGTCGCGCCACGCTCGCCGAACCACGCGGGTGTTCGCTGATGGCGAGTCCAGTGCCCGCAGCCCCTTAGCCGGAACGATGCAATTGCTGGAAACTTTTACCACGGATAAACACGGATAAAAATGAAGATGCACCGGCAAATAATCCAATCAAGGAAAAGTGGCTCCCTTAAATCGGGTAAAACGCCATTTCACTTCCGGCCTCCACCGTCCTTATCCGTGTCCATCCGCGCCCATCCGTGGTTGAAATTGGTTGTCCCGGTTTAGCCCGTCTCATGGAATCCCAAACCCACAAGACCCGCACGCTCTGGCTCATCGGCACGCTGCATGCCTTCACCCATGTCTACCAGGTCGCGCTCATTCCCCTCTATTTAAAGGTCCAGGCCGGTTTCCACCTGGCCTCAAAGGCCGATGCCACGTTGCTAGTCACCCTGATGAATGTTGCCTATTTCCTGCCCGCCTATCCGATGGGAATGCTCGCCGATCGGTTCGACCGCAAGACACTGCTCGGGTTTGGGCTGCTCCTCAACGGACTTGGCTTCGCCGGTCTGGCATTTGCCCCCAATTATGCCGCCGCCGTCGCCTGCGTCCTGGTCGCCGGGATCGGTGGCAGTGTGTTTCATCCCGCCAGCACCGGGTTGGTGGCCGGATTGTTTCCGGAAAATTCCGGACGTGCCCTCGGCTTGGTGGGCATCGGTGCCAGTGTCGGATTTTTCTTCGGACCCATTTATGCGGGCTGGCGCGCCGACCAATCCGGTGACTGGCGCACTCCCGTCCTGGAATTGGGATTGCTCGGAATCGCGATGGCCGCGCTGTTCTTTCGCCTGGCGGAGAGCGATGATCGACGCACCGCTGCGCCCGTCAGCCGCCGCGCCAAACCCGGAACCCTCTTCCCCACCGCCGGTTTGTGGGTGCTCTTCCTGGGGGCCGCTTTCGCCTTTTGCGCCCGCGACTTTGCGGGCAGCAGCATGACCACGCTCGGTTCCCTTTTTCTGCTCCAGGCGCAGGGCTTTTCCGCCCGCCAAACCGGCCTGGCTTTGGGTTGCCTCTTCATTGCTTCGGCCATTAGCAATCCGATCTTCGGCCATCTCAGCGACCGCGGGCGTTCGCGCTGGGCTGCTTTCGTGCTGTTGCTGGCGGCCGCACTGGTCGCCCTGTTCCCGCATGTGCCGCCGGGTGCCATCATCCCAGTGCTGATGACGTACGGCTTTTTCTTCATGGCCAGCTACCCCATCGTCGAGGCGGCACTCATGGAATCGGTGCCGGCCGCCGTGCGCGGACGCGTCTTCGGATTGTGGATCACCATCGGCGGACTGCTGGGCAACCTCGCCCACTGGCTGAACGGCCGCTGGGTTGAAGCGCTGGGAGCCAGCGCCTCCGCGGTGGAAAGCTATTTCACCATCTACGCCGGCCTCGCTGGTTTGATTGTCGTTTCGCTGCTGGGATTGCCCTGCTTGAAAGCCATCCGCCGGCGGGAACAATTGGCGGACGCCGCCCCAGCCACAGCGTCCCCGCTCGCGGTGCCCCACGCTTCACTCGAATGAACCTGCCCAACTATTTTCTCGCCGACCTGCCCGCCGATGCGGTCTTCACCCCGGCCATGATCACCGAGGCGTGCCAGACCCTGAAACGCAATCGGGCGAAGTATCTTGCCACCCGCTCCACCGCCAGTCTCATTCGCACCCTGAGTCAAACTGCGGAAAATTGGCTGGAGCCGGACTACCCCTTTCGCAAATTGGCTCTGCGCGATGGCCCGGGCCAGACTGGCTTCCCGGCCCCCGCGCTCGCGGCGGGCTTGGATGCCTTTTTCAAACAGCTTACCGGTGAAAATCTCGAGTCCCTGCTCCTTCAAGAACTGGGACACACCCAACGGCTCGACACCTTTGCCGCCACCGCCGCAGATTTCAAAGCCCAACGATCCGCGCTCGCCACCGGGCCGGAGCTGCTGGTGCACATCACCGCCGGCACCATTCCCAACCCCGCGCTGATGAGCCTCGTCCTGGGCTTGCTGCTGCGCTCCGCGCAATTCGTCAAATGCGCCAGCGGCAGCGCGTTCCTGCCGCGACTCTTCGCGCATTCCTTGTACGAGGCCGAGCCGAAACTTGGGGCGTGCCTGGAAATCGCCGAATGGCGCGGAGGTAGCATGGATATCGAAGCGGCCCTGTTTGCCGAGGCCCAATGCGTCACCGCCACCGGCGACAATGAAACCCTGGCCGCCTTGCGACATCGCGTCCCGTCCAAGGTCCGCTTCCTGGGCTACGGCCATCGCATCAGCTTTGGCTTTTTTTCCAAGGAGGCCTTGAATGGTTATCGCACCCGAAAGATCGTGGCCCATGCTGCCAGTGACGTCGTTGCCTGGAACCAGTTGGGCTGCCTGTCGCCGCATGTTTTTTATGTGGAGGACGACGGTCGCGGCACCGCGTATCAATTCGCGGAGCAACTCGCCGCCGAACTCGCCCGCCGCGAAGAACTGGAGCCGCGCGGCCCTCTGGCCACCGAGGCGGCGGCGGCCATCGCGACCCGACGCGCGTTCTACGAGGTGCGGGCCGCGCATTCCCCGGACACCACACGCCACTGGGTCAGTCCTGATTCCACTGCCTGGACGGTGGTGTATGAGTCCGATGCCCGCTTTCAAATGTCGTGCCTCAACCGCTTCATTTATGTGAAAGCCGTGCGCAACCTGACCGAAGCGTTGCAGGGCGCCGATGCGGTCCACGGCCAGGTTTCCACCGTCGGCATCGCCACGGCGGAAGATCAAACCCAGGACGTGGCCACGCAACTCGCCCGCTGGGGTGCCACGCGGGTCTGCCCGATTGGCCAGATGCAAAACCCGCCGCTGACCTGGCGTCATGATGGCCGCCCCAGCCTGGGCGACCTGGTGACTTGGACCGATTGGGAACAATAAACACCGAATCCTCCGCACTATGAAAATGGAACTGCGCAAAACCTTTCAATTCGAAGCGGC
>JAYTXL010000320.1:0-8175 GCA_043742955.1 Verrucomicrobiota bacterium
GGCAGCGTCCGAGCCGCCCGCGCCACCCGGCAGCGCCGCCAGCTGCTTCACCTTGGCCAGCAGGCGGGCTCGTTCCTGCTGGCGAGCAGCCGCGCGCGCGCCGGCCAGGGTTTGGTCAAAATACTTTCCCCCCTCGATCCAGGTTTGCAAACAGGTCGTGGTGGAATCGAGCGGCGACTTGGACCAGAGGGCGAAATCCGCGTCCTTGCCCACCTCGATCGAGCCGACACGCTGATCGATGCGCAGTTGCTTTGCCGGATTAATCGTCACGAATTTCAGAGCCTCGATCTCGCTCGTGCCGCCATACTTCACGGCTTTGGCGGCCTCGAGATACATGCGCCGGGCCAGCTCGGAGGAATCGGAGTTGAACGAAACCAAAACGCCGCGCTCGCGCATCAAACTTCCGGCGTAAGGGATGGCGTCATAGACCTCAAATTTGTAGCCCCACCAGTCTGAAAAACAGGAACCACCCGCGCCATGACGGGCGATTTCATCGGCCACTTTGTAGCCCTCAAGCACATGCTGGAGCGTGCCGACCTGGACTCCGAAATCCTCCATGACGCGGAGAAAGCTGAGAATTTCGTCCTGCCGATAGCTGTGGCAGTGAATCCAGCGCTGGCTTCGCAGGATTTCACCGAGCGCTTCCAATTCCAGATCGCGGCGCGGCGGCACCCCGCCCGATTTATTAAACGCCGCCTGCGACTTGAGATACTGCTGCGCGGCCGTGAGACGGTTCGCAATAAAAGTCGGCACGCCCATGCGCGACTGTGGGAAGCGCGTGTTGATTTTCTCGCCCCAGTTGGATTGTTTGACGTTTTCACCCAGCGCGAATTTGATGCCCGGCGGCGCGGCCTTGAATTTGAGTTCCTCGGGCGGCGCACCGTCTTTGAGTTTGATGACGCAGTTTTGTCCGCCGATGGGATTGGCAGAACCATGGAGCAAATTGGCCACGGTAAGGCCGCCGGCGAGCTGCTGGTAGAGATTGTCGGTTTCAGAATTTACAACATCACTGACGCGTACCATGGCGGTGGAGGGCAGCGTGCTTTCGTTCACGCCGCCGAGTATCGCCGTGTGGCTGTGGGCATCGATCAGCCCGGGAGTGAGGTGTTGGCCGGCGGCATCAATCACCACGGTGGGGGCGGCCAATTCAATTTTGAACGCGCCGATGTTCTGGATTTTTCCGTTCGTGATCAGCAGGGAGGCATTGGTCAGAATGCCGCTGGGTCCACAGGTCCAGATAGTGGCGTTCTTGATCAACAAGGAGGGGGGATTAGTCAGCCCGCCGCGGCCTTCGAGCGGTGATTTTGCCAGTCGCTTTTTCTGCACCTCGCGCAATTCCATTTGCTTTTTGGTTTTTTCCGCCCTGGCCTTTTCATCTTTTGCGGGATCAGGTTTCGTTTCCTTGGATTTGTCCACGTATTCGTCCGCATCCGGTTTGGCGACATGGATGCGCCCATCAATCCAAACTTCGCGCACAGTTGTTTCGGGATCAAAATAACTGCCGCCGGCCACCACGGTCAGGTTGGCGATTTTGCCGGGCTCAATTGTCCCAAGTCGGGCTTCGACGCCGCACAACCGGGCCGGAACCGTGGTGAGCGCGGCCAGCGCGTCGGTTTCTGAAAGCCCCCGGTCGAGCGCGAGTTGCAGGTTCTTGCGGAAACTTTTGCGATCCGCCAATCCGTGCGTGGTCAGCGCAATTTCGACTCCTTGCTGGCGAAGCAACGCGGGATTTTCCGGCGCCCAATCCCAAGCCCGCAATTGATCGAGCGAAACGGAGGACCAGTCGTCTTCCGCCGGCATCTTCGGCAGGGCGGGAAAATTCAAAGGCACGATGAACGGCGTGCTGGTGGTTTTCGCCAATTCCGGCCGGCGCCATTCCTGGCCGCACGAGCAGAGGAGGAAGCGCACGCCAATTTCCCGCGCTACCCGCGCCGCGCGATCCACCATCAGACTGCTGCCGGGTTCGAACACCACCGGCAAGCGCTGGTCGAGCGTTGGCGCCAACGCCTCCAGCGCCGGATTGAGCCCGGGGCGTTTGCGCAAGTTGGGACTTCGAAGATAGTCGGCCGTGTCAAGCGCGTGATGTTGCGCGTCGAAGAAGGTCTGGCGCACTGCGGCAATGACACCCATGAGCGAGCCGGGGTAGGCTTTCTCATCGCTCTCCTGCGTCTCGAAGGCGACGTGCTGAAAGACGTCGGCTTTGATAATCGCGTCGTTCGGGTTCACATTCACCAGCGCCACCAGCGCACTGGTGCCGCGCAAAATGCCCTTACCGGGCACCACGTTTCCGGTGGTAAAGCCCAGTTCCCGCAAGGTTTCCAGAGATTTGGCATCGGGAACATAACCCCGGGCCACGCGATATTCCGGGGTCATTTGGGCGATTTCATATCCGGGGCCGGGATTGCCCCGATCGGTTCTTTGGCCGGGCGCACCGAAAAAATTGATGCCGCCGGAAGTGAGAGCCGTCTGGCGGATTGGCTCTGAGTCGGACGTGGAGATGGGGGTGTTGGTGCCGCCCGGCGACAGGTACGGATCCAGGAATCCGGCGTAAATGGTGGTGCCCTTCATTTCCCAAACCCGCGCGTCCGGCGGCGGTTTAACATCCTTGCCCACGGCCACGATGAGGCCATCGCGGATGACAATGACCGCAGGATCGATCACTGTGCCGGGCTGGGTGATGACTTTACCGCCGACGAGCGCATGCACGCCGGGCGGGACGGGCCGGTGTCCCGGCGGCAGCAGCTCCGCAGCGGAAACGGCGAGCGTCAGATGTGTCCAACCAATCAGGCCAATTCCCAAGGCGGCCAACCGCAGACGCCGGATCAGGTTAATTTGTGCGGGATGGATTCGCGCGAAAAACGATGCGCGGGACAACCCGGATAGGAACAGGTCTCGCAGGACGCGGATCGTCAGACACGGAAGCATGAAATTGGTCGGGTCGGTGAGATTCGAACTCACGACCACTGGTACCCGAAACAAGTTCCCCCGTTTCCGCACGGGTGTTCCTGGTTGGTGGTCATGCTGTTCAACTGGCGCTGTTGATGCGCCAAAAACCCTTTGAAAGCAAGCTATTTTGCGCAAACAGGCACAAACCATAATCCCCGCGAATGAATCCCGTTGGCCAGCTTCAGGCCGTCGCGTTTGGCGCCCACGACATTTTAAGGCGACAGTTTGATTTTCAAGCCTTTCACCGGCGCGCCCGTTTTGTCCAGCAGTCGCATGGCACCCTGCCAACTGTGCTGCTCGTTGAGGACTTTGAATACAATGACATTGACGCCCTGCTTCAGGGTGACCCTCCCCTTGTCCGCATCGAGAATGAGAGGTCGCGCCTCGGTGAACGCGTAAATGTCCACGCCATTAAAGTAAATGCGCCCCTGGTCGTTGCTGCCCACCGCCATGGTCACGGCGGGCACTTCCTTGTCGCACTCGACATAAGTCACCATAAAGCCGGCAACGTGATCATTTTGGGACTTCAAAATAGCATTAAAATCAAAGTAATTGGTCGCAGCGATGATGTTTCTCCAGGTAAATTCCTTGCCGTTGATGGCCAACTTGTCGCCGGCCCTGGGTTTCAGGGCGGCCTCGTTCTTCACCTGTTCCAGGAGGATCAAATCCGCGGCATTGCCACTCGCGGGGAGGGCAATCGGGGCGAGCATGACCCAGTCGCGAATATAACCCTCCGGGTCGAGAGTTGCGGCCCCGGCCGCGCCGCCCTTCAGAAGCAGCAGGCCAAACAAAACGACCGACCCAAGGGTGGAAAAATGTTTCTTCATGATCATTCGAATGGGTTGGGTTTCTTCACGGGAACCGTGATTCCGTCCTTCGGCGGCGTGGTCAGCGTTCCGAGATACGCCAGGATGTCCGCGAGTTCCTGTTCCTTGAGCAACACGCCCAGCGGTGGCATGGGCGAGATCGCCAGGTTCTCAAAGCCTTTGGCGAGCTTGGCGTTCGGGTCCATGAGACTTTCCAGGATGTAGGCTTTGTCGCTGCGAACGGCGATGCCGTCGAGGATGGGACCGACGTCACCGCCTTTGCCTTTGACCGTGTGGCAGGAGGCGCACGCGGCCACGGGGCTGTTGTAGAACAGGTCTTCCCCGCGCTTGGGATCGCCCGGGGCAACTTTCACTTCGTCCACACCCACGCCTGAGACTTGGTGGATGCGACCGAGCAGAGTGAGGGCGTCGTTCAAGTACGCGTCGTTGGTATTGACGGCGGCGCGGGAGAGCTGGGCGACGACCGTTTTGATTTCGGGGATGGTCGGAAACTCCGCGAGCTTCACAAAAGCAACCTCGCGCGTGATCAGATCGGGATCCTGAATCACCGGGCTGCTGAAGAAGAGCTGGCGTCCGGCTTCGTTCGCGGGCAGGGCGCGAATCGCATTGCGGCGCAGGGCGGGGTCCTTGTCGAGCAGGGCCGCTTGATGGGTGTCCTTGTCGAGCGCGCCGATGCCTTCGAGTGACCAGAGGGAGTGAATCGCACCCGTGCCGCCGGTGCCGGAGCGCACGCGTTTTTTCAAGGCCGGAGCAGCGGCCGTCATTTTGTTGTCCACGATCAGGCGCTGGGCCGTGAGACTCCAGAACTGATTGCCGCTGTCGAGCGCCGCCACGAGTTCCGGGGACTTCGCCTGGGCGAGGGATTGGATGGCGCTTTTCGGACCGTCCTTCCAGACCACGCGGTAAATACGACCATGGCTTTGGTCGCGCAGGTTGTTTTCGGTCAGGTAGGCGCCACCGCGTCCGGTGGTGGCCTGGATGCCCGCAGACTGGGCACTCGGGGTGGGGTTGTGCTGGATGATGAAGCTGTAGAAATCTATCACCCACACCGCGCCGTCCGGGCCGACGTCGGCGAAGATGGGCGACATCCATTCGTCGGTGCTCGCCAGGAGGTTTCCGCCGTCACCCGCCTGGTAGCCGCCGCCGTCGCGCTGAATATCCATGATGCCGATGAGCTTGGCGGTCGGCTCCGTCACGAGCGCCTTGCCTTGCAGTCGCGCGGGCAGCGCGTCGCTGACCATGAAGGCGTGACCTGCCGCGGCCGTGTAGCCGCCGAAGTTATCGACCATGCGGACGTTGGGTGTGTTGGGATGCATCCGCAAGCCGGGGGCCAGTGATTTTGCGGACGGCAGCCGGCGAGCTTGGGGAGCATTTGCGTCGCCCGCGTTGTCCGGGCCGAGCCGGTAGCCAGGACGAAATCCACCGCCGCCACCACCGCCGCGACGTCCAACGCCCGGCTGCGGCGGATTCAAAATATGCGCGGGCAGGTAGCCGTAGAAACTCGGATTGCCGTTGGCCGTCGAACCGAAGACATCCCCGTAAGCGTTCAGGCCGAAGCCCCAGGTGTTGTTGTTGTATTGGTGGAGAAATTCCAGCGCGGAACCGTCGGCCTTGAACCGAAAGACGCCCTGGCCAAACTGAAGTTCCTTGCCGCCGACGTTGCCGCGGAAGTTCGAGTAACCCACCGCACCGTAGAGCCAGTTGTCGAAGCCGCGCCCGAGATTGCTTTGCATCGCGTGCGTGTCGCCCGTGCCCCAGCCCGGCAGGAGGACCTGCCGTACATCGGCCTTGTCGTCGCCATCCGTGTCCGCCAGGAAGAGCATGTGGCGCGCTTCCGAGACGATGATGCCGCCGTTCACGAACACCAGCGCCGTGGCGAGGTTTAAGTTGTCCGCGAAGATGGTGAACTTGTCGGCCTTGCCGTCGCCGTCGGTGTCCTCGCAAATCTTAATGGTGTCGTGACCCGGCTGCCCTTCGTCCACCAGACCGTGCGGATAATCGCGCGCCTCGACCACCCACGCGCGGCCGCGCTCGTCCCACGCCACGTAAATGGGCTTCACGATGTCCGGCTCGGCGGCGAAGAGTTGGAGCTCGAAATCCGCCGGAACCTGCGTGTAGCGCATGGAGTCCTTGGGTGAGAGTGGCGCCTGATATTTGACCGGCTCGGGACGGCGCTCGTAGTTCGGCACCTCGCCGGCCTGGCGCTGCAACGGCGGACGCGAGGCGAGCGACGCTTCCCAGTCGGACTTTGCTTTCTGGCTGACCGCGCCGAGGACAGCCTCGCGTAGCACCGCATCTGCGGGGCGATTTCCATCGGTGTATTTGATCAGGCCGTGGCCCGCACTTTTGAAACCGTCGAGCAGCTTCTGCTGCGCCGCACCGACCACGGCGTCAGGCAGGACTTGCACGACCGCGTCGAAGTGTTTCAGGTAGGCGGCCGTGAGGTTGGTGAGTTCAGCGCGATGGTCGAAGTAAATTGCCTCCGGCGCGAGCGTCTGGCCGGGCAGATAAACGTAGTTCGTGCGCGAGCCGCCAAAGCCGCCACCACCGCGAGCGCCACCGACGGCGTTGACCGGGCCCAGGTAAAGAACATGGAGCGGACGATCCGGCGCGTCGGCCGCGAACGTGTTGAGGGCCATGAGTCCTCCGGTCAGGAAAGCCAGAGTTTGCTTCAGGTTGTTCATGTAAAAGTCAGCACGGTTGTCGTGATTGGGTGGACCACGTTGGGCAATGTCAGTGGTTAACGCAAGAAGATGTGACGGGGTTTCGGCCGGGAGCGTGCTTTGCTTGCTTAATCAAAACTCGGGTCGAACCGCTGATGCCGCTGACAAACGCTGATTCAAAAGGGCTGAAAGCCCGACAGATGATAGCCCAGGGCAACGCCCTGGGTTCATCGTCAAAAACATTCCAAGCCCTGCAAGGGCGGCAGGGTTTTAGTCGGGGTAACGGCAATCCAGAACAAACCGATTGCGGGCTGCTCGACGAGTTGGTCTTTGGTGAAGGCGTGAGGCATGACATTCATGGTGGGCCAACGGCCCGGTTCATACCAGCCTGGGGCAACGCCCTAGGAACCGTGACCATCAAAGCATTCCCCAGCGCCAACGGCGCGGCCGATAACAACCTGGGGCAACGCCCCATGTCACGATGACAAGAAATGCCCGAGCGCCAACGGCGCGATTCATCCGTCCGACCGGGGGTGTGGATGGTGAATGGCGCATGGTGATGGGATGGAACGGGCTTTCAGCCATCATGTTATTTGTGGCCGGCAACTGGGGCGTTGCTCCAGGCTGGTTTGAGGACGCGCCGTTGGCGCTGGCGGAGGCCAATTCCACCTGCCACCTGCCAGCCAAGCTCCGCGAACTACCCGATGACGGGTTGCTCAACGAGTTGGTCTTCGGTGTAGGCTTGGGGCATGGCGGCTTGCGATCAAGTTTCTTCTGCGTCGTTCATTTGCTTTTCAAAAGACTGACGCACCAAGCCCATGACGTAGGGTAGTTCACTCAGTGATGCGAGACCGACCTCAACATCGCCGTTAAGCCTCCCGCTGCTTATGTCCTTACAGCGGTGATCCGGGTCGTTAACTTCGTGAAAAAGCAGATTGATTGTCAGGCGCAGTCGCGTGGCCTGAGCATACACATCCACGAAGTTGGTCTCCGCTTTGTAGGCAACATATCTTTTGAGAAACTCCTCGCTCACGCAGGGATCGAGCGCGAGCACTTTCTTGCGGAAAGCCTCGAACAACTCATGTACTTCGCCCGTAAGCAAATGCTGGTGATCGGCGACGGTGTAGCCCGAAGGCGATGTTACCGGCACGGGCTTGTATGCTGCTAACACATCGGCTGGCAGCTTCGGAGCGGTCCAGACGTCAAGCGCCATGCCGGCCAGTTTGTCGGCACGAGCCTTGATGGCTTCTTCGTTCCATTGGTCGAGTTGGCCGAGTCCCTGGTTGAGCTTGAGTGGACTTTCTTTGAAACCGCCGGGCCGCTTGTCGCGTTTCTCTGTGAAGGTTCGGTCGCTGTATTCCGAGTTGTAGCCGGTGAGCGTGAGATTGCCGAGGGTGTGCAGCCACGTTTGCTGAATCCGCTCCCACTCCGCGCCCAGCGCCAGCTTCCACGCGGCGGAGAGATTCTCGTTCTGCGGCAGGATGTGCTCAATGGTGTATTCATCCACCGGCACGCGTTCTTTGCGTCCGTAATTTTCCAGCCGACGGAGCCAGTAGCTGCGGCGGGGAAAATTGTAGAGATCACGGGTTTGCAGATCGCGGCGGAATTCGTCATCGCTCGGAAAGCGACGATAGGAGGGCAGCCCGAGCAGGAGCGCCTGTATGCTCTCAAGGTAGCGATCCTTTTTGAGCATTTTGGTGAACGTGGCAAAAGTCTTGTTCAGCGAATTGGTGGGGATG
>JAYTXL010000321.1:0-4066 GCA_043742955.1 Verrucomicrobiota bacterium
TCCTTTTCTGGCGACCGTCAACATTGGGGGCTACGAGTTGCCGGTGGATGCCGCCGTCACGGCGCGGGAGCAGAAGACGCTCGACTATTTCGGCTTTAATGGCGGACCGGAACGCATTCTTGGCGGTTTGTGGCATATGCAGGGGGACTCCTATTGCCGCCCCGATATCAATCTGATGCGTGAGCGGGTGAAGGACGGAGTTGAACTCTTCAAAAAATCCGGTCGCCGGTTGGACACGATTGCGGCCGTGATGCTGATGGACGAACCGGCTGGGCAATCGGCCGCCTTTGCAGCGAAGGATGAGGGGTATCGCGATAAATTTCGCGAATGGGTGCGCCAGCGGGGGCTCACACCGCAGGATTTGCTCGTGGCGAACTGGGACGACGTGCGGCCGGTGGCAGCGACCGAGCGGGATCAATTTCCGGCGTTACACTATTTTACCCAGCTTTTTCTCACGCGGGCGCTTGGTGATTTCATGGGGACGCAGCGCCGCATCATCGAGGAAGCGTACGGACGTTCCTTCCCGACGCTGGTGAATTTCAGCGATGGGGCTGTCTATCATGCGAATTTTTTCAGCCAGGGAGTGGATTATTTTGAATTGCTCGATTCCGACGATCAAAACGCAATCTGGGGCGAGGATTGGGCGAACAATTCTTCAACCTACCAGTGCGGCGCATTCAACGTCGCGCTAATGCAGGCGGCGGCGCGGAAGCGGGGGCAGACGATCGGGCACTATTTGATCGCGCATGCTGGGCGCACGCCCTGGGACATCAAGACCAAAGCGACCAGTGAAACCGCCCGGGGAGTGCGGCTCTGGATGAACTTTAGCTACGGTCCCAACTGGGGGAGTCACGAAGGGGGACCGGCTTGGCGGTCGCATTTGTGGCATGGAAAATCCGAACTCTGGCTGGCTAATGCGGAGATCACCCGGGAGATTGGGGCGGTGGAGGATTTTCTGGCGACGGCCAAACCGGCTCCGGCGCAGGTTGCCCTCCTGTACAGCTCGGCGTCGGACATTTGGACGCTGGGGAACAACCTGGCGTACGGTTTTGACCGGATGCATACGTGGCTGGCGCTGGCTCATGCGCAAATCCCGGTGGACATTCTGCCGGAGCGCGAGATCGAACGCCTGGATCGTTATCAGGTCTGCTATCTGTCAGGCCCGAACTTGACCCGCGCCGCCGCCGCGAAATTACGTGCCTGGGTGGAAGCTGGAGGCACACTTTGGCTGACGGCCGGAGCGGCCACGCGGGATGAATTTAATCGTCCGCTGGACACTTTTGCGAAGCACCTGACCGTGACTCGCGGTGAATTGGCCACGCTGGAGCCGTATAACAATTCCGGCCGTTTCTTGAGCTACCTCACCCCCCGCGACACGGTGACCTGGGGTGGGGAACTGCTGGAGGTTTTGTCGGTTCGCCAAGCCTTGCAGCCGAGCGGTACGGAGCCTGCGGAAGTGCTCGCCACCTTCAAGGATGGCCAACCCGCAGTGGTAAATGGTCGGGTGGGGCGGGGACGCGTTATCGTGCTTGGTTTCCTGCCTGCTTTGTCCTACATCAAAATCGCCCTCGCGGCGCGTTTGCCGCTGGACCAGGAGGCAGCGGCACGCCTGGCGGCGGAAACGATGGCCGAAGCGCAGGCAGCCTCCGCCCATCCCGATCAACCGCTGGCAACGAGCGCGGCGCTCGCTGTCGCCAGCACTGCCGGTTCACCGTCGAACCACGACAGCACAGTTGTGAACCGTTCCTACAATCCCTGGCGTTACCCGGCGGGCATTCGCGAACGGCTCCTGACGCCGGTGCGGTCGGCAAAGCTCACGCCCTCACTGGCGTGTGATACCCCGCTCTTGGACGCAGTGGAGTTGCGGTGCGAGTCCGGCGTGCTGATTGCGCTCTCGAATCATACGTTGCGGCCGCTCGATCAAGTCGGTCTGCGCCTGCGAACGGACCGGCGCGTGGTGCGCGTCGAATCGGTGCGGCACGGCAGGTTAAAGTTCACCCAACCGTCGACCGGAGCTATTCAGTGGACGATGCCGCTGGAAGCGAGTGATTTCGTCAAAGTGTGGCTGAAGCCCGGATCTGGCCAGCCGTGAGCGGCGCCTGACCGGGGGGCTTCCAATTGCCTGGTATTATCAACGAGACCATGGGCGGGCGGGGCGGTTCGACTACTGAACCCCGCCGGTTTGGGGTCGCGAAAAAAGGCTTTGAAAGGGCGGTGTTTCCCGCCAACATGCCCTTTCGCTGGGCTGCGAACTGTAGCGGCGGTCATTTGACCGCCGTTTGTTTTTCGGCTGGCGCGGGTGCTCCCGGAGCACCCCGAGAGAACGGCTAAAATGAAACGCACACATCATTGCAATGAACTTCGCCCGCCACATATCGGGCAGACGGTCACCCTCGCTGGCTGGGTCCATTCCCGCCGCGACCTGGGCGGCGTCCTCTTCCTCGACATCCGTGATCGCGAGGGACGCACCCAGACGGTTTTTGATCCGTCCGATTTGAGTCCGGAAATGTTTGATACCGCCACCCACCTTCACAGCGAAAGCGTGGTGCAAGTAATGGGTAAGGTGCGCCAACGCCCGGCGGGGACTGATAATGCGAAGATCGCCACCGGCCAGGTGGAGGTGCTCGTGAAGGAACTCGCGGTTTTGAATCACGCCGACGTGTTGCCGTTCCCCGTGGACGATCCCGAGGTGGCGAACAAGGTGAACGAGGAATTGCGCCTGCAATATCGCTACCTTGATTTGCGACGTCCGGAGATGGCCCGCAATCTGAAACTACGCAGCAAAGTAGCCACGGCCACCCGCGTGTTCATGGATGAGCAGGGATTTCTGGAAGTCGAGACGCCGACGCTGTTCAAGTCCACGCCCGAGGGCGCGCGGGAATTTCTGGTGCCTAACCGGCGCGAGCCCGGAACTTTTTATGCGCTGCCGCAATCGCCGCAGCAGTTCAAACAGATCCTGATGGTGGCGGGGGTGGAGAAATATTTTCAACTGGCCCGCTGTTATCGCGACGAGGATTTGCGCGCCGACCGCCAACCGGAGTTCACCCAGGTGGACATCGAGATGAGCTTCATTGAGCGGGAGGATATTTATGCATTGATCGAAGGCCTGCTGAAGCGGGTCTGGAAAACCGCGCTGGGCCAGGACATTCCGACGCCGTTCCGGCGCATCAGTTTCGAAGAGGCGTTGAATCGTTATGGCATTGACAAGCCGGACACGCGCCTCGGGATGGAGCTGGTGGATTTCACCGAGGAATTCCGGGCCAGCACTTTCAAGGTGTTCAGCGGGGCCGTGGCCAATGGGGGCGTGGTGAAGGCGATGAACGTCAAAGGACTCGCGTGCGCGACCCAGGGCCAGATTGAGACAATGACTGAATACGCCAAGAGCTTTGGCGCCAAGGGCCTCGCCTACATCAAGGTTGAAAACGGCGAGTGGAAATCGCCCATCGTGAAGTTTTTCAACGCGGCGGAAAAAGAGGCGTTGACGCAGAAGTTGGCGATCGCCGAGGGGGATTTGATTCTTTTTGCGGCGGACCAATGGCTGACCGCCTGTGAGATTCTCGGCAAGATCCGGTTGTATTGCGCGGAGGTGTTGAAAGGGCAGGGTAAGCTGGTGATTCCGGCCGACCGTTTCGATTTTCTGTGGGTGGTGGAGTTTCCGCTCCTCAGCTTCGATAAGGAGCAGAATCGCTGGTATTCCAGCCATCATCCGTTTACCGCTCCGGTGGCCGAGGATATTCCCTTGCTCAAGACCGACCCGAAAAAAGTGCGCGGCCAGCATTATGATGTGGTGGTGAATGGCGTGGAATTAGGCGGAGGCAGCATTCGCATTCACCAGCCCGAGGTTCAAAAATCGGTCTTCGAGGACGTGCTACAAATCGCCCCGGAAGAAACGCAACTACGCTTTGGCTATATGCTCGAGGCATTCCGTTATGGGGCACCGCCGCACGGTGGCATTGCGCTGGGCTTCGACCGGCTCATAGCCATTCTCTGCGGCACGGCCAGTATTCGGGACGTGATTGCGTTCCCGAAGACGGCCAAGGGCACCTGCCTGATGACCGACTCGCCG
>JAYTXL010000322.1:0-10845 GCA_043742955.1 Verrucomicrobiota bacterium
GACCGAAGATCCGGAAGTTCAGCAGTTTGATCTGCTCGTCCTTGAGTTGAATGATCCTGAGGAGGCGGGAATTTTCGTACTCCAAGCCAGCGGTTTTGACTTGCAAGTCCGCGAAGGACTGGTGGGCTTTGTCGGAGAGTGTGTCAATTACAACCATTTCTTATGCAGATAGTTGTAAACTATTATCAGGCTAGTCGTCAATGCTTTTCTTACCTTTTTTTCAACTATTTTTCCCCCGCTCACACCGCCTTTCGCCACCATTGGCGCACACGGGTTTTGTCCAGATCAATGCCACTCAAAAGCAGCGTCAACTCCGCCGCCACAATGCGGAGCGCGCCCGTTGCCGCGGTGGTGGTTGGGGGCCAGCTAAAGCGACCTTGCGGCAGTCGCTTGGCGCAACACCACAAGCCGCTGCCATCCCAGTAGAGCACTTTGAGCCGGGTCTTGTGGCGGTTGGCAAAGACAAACAAGTGGCCGCTCAACGGGTCCTCCGCAAAGCGATGGCGGACCACATCGCTCAGGCCTTCAAAACTCTGGCGCAGATCGGTCGCACCCGCCGCCAGGAAAATCCGTGTGGCCGAAAAAGGGTCGGTTCTTATTATTAACAACTTAGAAGGTGCCCGTCATTATTCCGGAATTGCGCGCAAATTGCGGGTCAAGTATCCGGGGCGATTTACCACGTGATGAATCGCGGGGATCGGCGGGTGCCAATTTGAATGGTGAGTCCGTAGTCGAAGCCCGCCGCGGAACGCAATCAGGCTGGCACTTCAATTCACAAGAACCAGCCGCGCCGACGAATCGGAACGGCTTTGGGGCCGGTCGGCATCACTGCGATCCTGCACCTCGGCGGAACGGACTTTGGACTTTGCGGCTGGCTTTGGCCGGCGGCTCCTTCTTCCTGTCTTTCTGCACGGGACGATTTTTCTTCTTTACTGCCTGGCTGGGCTTTTTTCGCTGCCGCCGGGATTTGCCGGCAGACGCAGCGGAGGTTGATTCGATCTCGACGCCAAAAATCTCCGCAAGATCCGCCCCGGCCAAAGCAGTGTCAGCAACCAGATTGGTGGCCATGGGCACGGCCACACTGACGCTCGCCGCGGTCACGAGTTCCTGCATATCCAGTCCCCGCAGCGTGAAAAACAGTTCAGGATGTTCGTCCAGTCGCGCACCGACGCCGTAAAGCACAGCGGCCACGTGTTTGCACATGTCGGCCCAGTCGGGGCACGAGCAACCGAGTGCGATCTCCTTCGGCGCGGGGAACAAACCCGTGCCCTGCGCGCTGAGGTCGGCGAGAATTTCCTTCGACAACCGTCCCTGAAGGAGGTCGAGCAGGTTGGTGACTTTCCCGGCACTGCGCGCTTTGAAGTCTTTCCATCGTTTGGGAGCAAGCGGGCTGAAGTCGATGGCAATCTTGTAAAGCGAGGAACCCTGGACCAAGGCCACGACTTTTCCCGGCTGGATTTGCAAATCAATGACCGAGCCGTTGCGGACGTACGTGCGCCCACGCGGGAGACGATTCGCGTAGTCGCTGTAGGACTCCAGGTTGTCGCACCAGGCTTTGCCCCAGAAGGTGGTGGCAATCTTTTTACTGGCGAGATTCACGGGGGCAAGGGCGCGTCCGGATTTGGCGGTGAGTTTCTTCGCGGCGGCGGCGGCCTTGCGGCGGCGCTCGGCGACGGAGACGTAGGGTCGGAAGGAATACCAGGACATGGGGGTAATCAGTAATCGGTAGCCAGTAATCAGTAATCAGTGATCGCTGAGGACATTATTCCCCGCTGGCGGTCTTGATGTCCAGCGCTACGAAGCGCAGCAATTCGTCGTTCGACATTTCAGTAAGTAGCGTTGCGGTGCCGCCGTCCGGGCCGAGGACCGAATCGGCCATCGCCTTCTTGTCATTGATCAGCGCATCGATGCGCTCTTCAATGGTGCCGCGGCAGACAAATTTGTGGACGAGCACATTTTTATTTTGTCCGATGCGAAAAGCGCGATCGGTGGCCTGGTTCTCGACGGCCGGATTCCACCAGCGGTCGAAATGAATGACGTGGCTCGCGGCCGTGAGGTTTAATCCTGTGCCGCCGGCCTTGAGTGAAAGGACAAAGAATGGCGGGCCCTCGTCGCGCTGAAAATCGGCCACGAGTTTCTGCCGGTCCTTCACCGCCGTGGAGCCGTGCAGCACGAGGCCGGGGCGTCCGAAAAGTTCACGCAGCCGCGCGGCCAACGGTTCGGTCATTTCGCGGAACTGCGTGAAGACCAGCACCTTCTCCTGGCGCGAGGCGATCTCTTCGCACAGTTCCGTCAGGCGAAGAAATTTCCCACTTTCATCCGCCGCGAACGCACCGTCGCCCAGCCAGTGGCTCGGGTGGTTGCAGATTTGTTTGAAACGCATCAGGAATGCCAGCACGAGGCCGCGCCGCTGGATGCCGTCGGCGAGGGTCTCCAGTTTCTCGGCGAGTTCGTGGACGCTCTTTTCATAGAGCGCGGCCTGGCGTTTACCGAGCGAACACCAGGCGGTCAGTTCGGTCTTGTCCGGCAGGTCAGCAATGATACTGCGGTCGGTCTTGAGCCGGCGCAGAATATAGGGGCGCACGAGCCGGCGCAGCGGAGCGAAGTCCGGCGGCTCGGCGGCCTGGAGGTTTTTCACGTAGCGGCTGAACTCCGGCGCGGCGCCGAGCAGTCCGGGATTGAGAAAATCGTAGAGCGACCACAAATCACCCAGCCGGTTCTCCACCGGCGTGCCGCTGAGGGCGATGCGGGCGTGGGCGCGCAGCCGTTTGATGGCGCGTGTCTGACGGGCACCGGGATTTTTGATGGCCTGCGCTTCGTCGAGCACCAGCAGTCGCCATTCGCGCTGCGCCAGCCAATCCAGCCGCACCGCCTGGCCGTACGTGGTGAGGATGATGTCCTTGCCGGCGAGAAAGGACCCGGCGGTCTTCGCGTCGCGCCATTCGCCGCCGGGCGATTCAGCGGGATGCGCAATGGCGGGGCGCAAGCTCGGCGCAAAACGGGCAAGTTCGCTCTTCCAGTTCGCCAGCAACGACGCCGGGGCGATGAGGAGCGTGGGGTTTGATTCTCCCTCGACGCAGCCGACGAGAGGCGGTTCGCCCATTTCCGAAGGCAGAGCCTGCTGACGTCGGCGGCCACGGCCGGTGGATGACGCCTCACCATGCTTCAACCGCAACAGCAGCGCGATGACTTGAATGGTCTTGCCCATGCCCATGTCATCCGCCAAGCACGCGCCGAGACCAAGGCTTTGCAGAAACCACAGCCATTTCACGCCGACGGCTTGATACGGACGCAACGTGGCGTTCAGGTGCGTGTTCGGGTCAAAGTCCGCCGCGCGTTCCGGCTCACGCAGATGCTTGAGCGTTTCGCGCAACCAATCTCCGGCGACGATCTCGCTCCAGTCCGCGGTGGGAGCGGCCACTGCTTCACCGGGAGCTGCGCCGAGTCGCACACCAGCGAGCAGTCGCATGGCTTCGAGAAAAGAGACTCCGCCCCCCGCCACGCCTTGCTCCACACGCTTCCAGTGATCGAGCACGCTCTTGAGTTTGTCGCGATCCACCTCGACCCACTGGCCGCGTAACGGCACGAGACCGGAGTCGGCGGCCATCAGCGCTTTCCACTCTTCCGCGGTCAGCCGCTCGCCGCCGAGCGTGGACTCGACCGAGAAATTCAACAGGCTGTTCACGCCGAGACCGGCGCTGCGTTCCTCGCCCACGCGCACGCTCACCTGCGGACGGGTCCCCCGCCCGTTCTTCCACCAGTTTGGAATGCGCGTGATGATGCCGCTGGCTTCGAGCGCAGGAACTTCGCGAAGAAAGGCGTGGGCCTGCCCAGGCGTCCAGGCCTGCGGCTGAAAGATGCGGCGGCTGGCGAGCAGTTCGCGGGTCCACGGACTGCGCTCCGCGGCCTGCTGAACGGGTTCGAGCAACGAGCGCAGCGCAGTCTGGTTTTTCGCGCCGGCGTATTCCTGAAGCGCGCGGGCCAGTGGCAGATGGACGGGCTTCTCCTGCGCCGAGAGCCGGTGCGTGTAGGTGGCCATGAATGCAAACGGTGTTTCCGGCGAGCGCTTGTTCTCCGCGAGATGAAAGGTAACCTTGCCCAGCAGATGCAGCGCCGGATTGACCTGCCCGAGCCAGGGCTTCAGTCCACCCGCCGCTTTCGCTTCCGCCCGCGCCCGCGTATCGAGTTCACGCCAGAGCGACGCGAACACGTCGGGCGAGGCATACTCCGCTCCGCGCATGGTTGGGATGCGCAGCGTGAGGGTGATGAACAAATCCGCGGGGGGCGAAGTCTCGGGTGCGGCCGGGCCGTCCCCGACCTCGGGCGAATGCGCCAACGCGGTGAGAAAGCTGTCCGCGAATTCGCGCCAAAACAGGTACTCCACCGGCCACGCGGCCGACTCTCCCCGCCGCGCCGCCAGCGCCAGCAGGCCGTGCGCCGAGGATTCCGCGAAGGACAAAGCCAAGGCAGCGTCTGCGGGCAGTGCCGTCGCGTTGTCCGCCGTCACTTCCAGCAGTAGTCGCCCGTGCGGATTGAGCGCAAATTGATGGGGCATGTTACTCATGATCGTCTGGCTGGGTGGCTGAAAAACCCCGCAGTGACATGAAGCAGACCGTGATTAGAAAATGGTTCCTGGCCGGGTGATCCTCCGCTTCGAGGAACGTCGCTGCCGCTTGGGCGTAGGCGGCGTTTCGTTTGTCCCCGGCCGCAAAGCGATCGTTTCGAAACAACTTGAGCTGAGCTGCCAGTTGCTGGCGGCGCGCCGGGGTGAAGACGGTTCCAGCCATTTCGCCCAGGACGGGCAGGAGGGCGTTCAATACCACATCGCCAGCGGCCGGGTCGCGAGCGAAATCGGCGGGCTGGGGCAATTCGTCGCGCACACTTTCCAGAAAATCGTTCAGGCGCGGCAGCCACGGTTCGAGTTCATCCGGAGAAAGCAGCAGGCTGGCGGCATCCTCTCGCTGCAGCAGAGTGATGGAGTTGCGCTGCGTTTCTTCGTAGTTGGTGATGGCCATGGATTGCTGGCCGGGATGGTCTCGCAAAGTCGCCTCGAGTCGGGCCCGCAACTCGGGATTGGCCTTTTGCTCCTCCAGCCAGGCATCAATTTCTGGCATGCTCATGCGCTGGAGGTGCGGCAGAGTGATTCCCAACGCACTTAGCATCGCCGCCCTGCCAGCCTCCTGTTCGTCCGTCCAAGCCTCGTAGCCGTAGGAGAACATCTCGAACAGAAACGGATTGCTGTCGTCAGGCGCGTCGCTGGTAAGGAGGGCGCAGTGTTGGATGATCCACGCGTCCAAAATGCGGCCAGCCGTCACGTCGGCGGGCAGATGCAACATGAGGCTCACGGCCAGTTGGCTGCGGCGGCGTTTGTCGGCCAAGTACAGGATTGCCGCACGCAATACCTGCAAAATCCGCTCATCGGTCGCGAGGTTGGCCGGTTGTCCCGTGTGATCGAACGCGCGCCGGACGTCCTCCGCCGTAAACCGCAGGGGCAGGAATCGTTCCTCGGCGAAGAGCGTGCGGATGCGCTGCTGATAAGCGGGCTCGTCGCGGGTAAGCTGCTCGAACTTGGACCGGTGCGCCTCCAGCACGGCGGCGGCGGCGGCGATGGCCACCTGCTGTTCCAAATAGGCAACCACGGGCTTGATCTCGGCTGCCCACCGCTTAATTTCACCCCGCTCCCCATCGGGGACGTTGCGCTCCAGGTCTCGCAACAGTTCTGGAATTCGCCTGACATCAAGTGTCGCGGTGGGGGTTGGGGCGTCCGAATCCAGCGGCAAAGCTGACGGGCGTCCGGTCGCGGAACGCCGTTCATCCGCAGCCAGGCAACAGCGTTTGTATTTCTTCCCGCGGCCGCAGGGGCACGGGTCGTTTCGTCCAGTTTTCTCGTTTGACATCGGTTGTTGCGTTCCCAGCGATCGTGCCCATCAAACTTAAGTAACTCCGCTGATCGATTGGCCAACCGCAGGAACAGTAAGCTTTGAGACCCATCGAGCAAGCGCATTTAGCCGGAATGAAACGTGGTCAAAAAGGGTCTCCCATTATTGACATAGATGCGCGCGAGCGTGTCGAAAGTGGGAGCTGACAGTTGGTGGGATGCTGAATTGCGGTGGCACGAATCTCAGATCGCAATGCTGCCGGCAGTTCGCCTTGGCCGGGCACATCCGGTCCTCCTGATTTATGAGGATTTCCGACGACAAACTCCCTCCAGTGGCGGAGAAGTTCAAGCTCCGCATTGGAGCGTGAAGCGGCACCTAGTGGGTGAGACGGCGCAGTTGCCAGGCACGGCGAGCCACCACGGCCATCGATAGCACTACCGTCAGCAGGATGACCCAGTGGGCGTGACCCGCGAAGATCCCGATGATCGGGGAAAACCATTGCTCGGTGAGCCACTGCTTCGCCGCTGCGGTGTTGGCCTCCGCAGCGTATGCCCAGCCGCCGATCGCGTAATCCCGCGCCAGGGCGACGCCGCCACCCACGGCGGCCCGCCAGCCGGCGGAGGCGATGCCGAAGGCGCACCAGCCAACGGCTAGGCTGCCAAAAGAAAGCACGCCGACCGCCGCGCCCCACAGGCTGAGACTGAGCAACCCCACCGTTACGCCGCCCACCGCGATCGGCGCAATGGCGATCCCGCCAAAGGCAAACAGGGGGCTGATCGCGACGTCGCCAATCGCGAGCCAGCCGCAGGCGGTGTGCGAACGATGCGAACCGGCATCAAGACTGCCGATCCGTAACACAAACAGTGGCCAGCCCAGCAGCCGCGCCGATGATTCGTGGTGGATCGGCCCGAAGAGTTTCAGGCCAACGGTGGACAACCTCGCGGAGTAATCGGCATCGCCGGTGCCCGTTTCGGCGCGGATCCTTAGCACGTCTCCATTCATGCGGGAACTCGTCCAGAGGATTGTCCCCAGCAATACGGCCAGCCAGGCGGTGGTGCCCACGATCACCCATAACGGCGACGCGGTGTAAAGCTTGCCCGCCTGGCTTAAAATCGCCGCCAACCCGAGGCTCATGCCAAAACAGAAGATCACCATCCGTCGCGCATGGCGGAGGATGCAGGCCCGCTCGCGGGGCGAGCGGGCGGTCGAAGCAGCCAATCGTGAACTGAACCAGCCGATCGACAGGCCAATGAGGGGGCCAAAAACAGCGCCCAAACCGAGACCGCCAGCGGTGCCCTTCGCAGCCGTCGCCAACCCTTTGCCGACGACCGCAGTGGCGGCCGCCGCGCTGGCGCTGGGCAGGGCCGCAAACGGCAACGCCGCCAGCACCCCGGTGGTGAACGCCCTGCCCGGCCGTGTGCGGGTCAGCGTGGATTCAACCAGCGCCGTCATTTCCTCGCGGAGCATGGCGCGGCCGCGCGACAGACGCTGTTTGACCGTGTCCTCGGTCAGATCGAGCTTCCGCGCGACTTCCGCGACGGAATTTTCCTCGCGATAGAATAGCACCAAAGGTTCGCGGTAGCCTGCGGGCATCTCGGCGAGCGTCCGCCACAGCAGCGTTTCTTCCTCGCGCGTGATGGCTTGCGTCGCCGGATCGCTTTCCCCGGAGTGTTGGTCAGCGGCAGCGTCCAGGGACTCCGGCTCGCCACCCCGCCGGAGGTCGCGGCGAACCGCATTGGCCGCTATGTTGCGCACGATCCCACACAGCCACTGGCGGAGTTTTCCGGGCTCACGCAGATCCTTGAGGCGATGCCACGCGGTGATGAAGGTCTCCTGGGCCATGTCCTCGGACGTGCCGAGGGTGCCACACGCGCTGTACGCGAGCGAACAGACAAGGGACTGGTAGCGTTCGACGATCCTGGTAAAGGCCTCGCGGTCGCCTTCACAGGCCAGACGCCAGAGGTGTTCGTCCGATGTCGTCGCCGTTTCCATCAAGTTCATATTCATTACCCATACGTGGCCGCGAAAGCAAAAAAGGTGACAAACAAGTTTCGGATGAGGAACACGTCAGCCTCCTTTCGTCCGCAGAGGACCACGCCAGGGATTTGCAAAGGCTGGCAAGTTGGACTGGCAAGTTGGACTTGCTTCCCGCAAAACCAGGCATAATGTTGGCCCCAACGACCCTGATGCAAAAGCAATGCTCCATCTCCGTGCAGGGCGTCAAAAGCAAATTCCCACCACCAAGCCTCCACCCCGGCAGACCACAACCGCCGCACCGTTTCGCGGCGGTCTAGCAACGATGTTGACGCACGACAAATCGCCGAAATCATCCGACCTGGAGTCGCGGAGCGGCGGCATGTTGTTGCTTTGGGCGTAAACCCATCCTCCCGCTCGCTTCAAGAAACCGAGGTTCGAACACCCATGACAAACACCTCCGCAGATTCCCCATCCCCCGGTGCTCGTTGGGGAGTCGTGTTGTTGTTGATGGGTTACACGGCGTTGGGGCATTTCAACCGCGAAGGCTTCGCGGTGGCGGGAAGTGGCATTTTTATCAAGCAACTCGGGATTTCCGAAGTCCGCATGGGCTGGGTCTACTCGGCATTCTTGATCGTTTACACGCTGGGTATGATACCGGGCGGATGGTTGATTGACCGCCTCGGATCGGGACGAGTGTTGGCGTTGTTCGGTCTGTCGATGGGGACGTTCGTGGTGCTGACGGGGACACTCGACTGGCTCACCAAGACTCCGCTGAGTCTGTGGATTGGCCTGCTGGTGCTTCGCGGCTTTGCGGGTGCCTGCAACTCGCCGCTGCATCCGGGAGCCGCACACGTCGCGTCCGATCTGATGCACGACGACCACCGAGCCACGGTGAATGGCCTGCGCACGGCCGGGGCCCTGATCGGAGTCGCCTTCAGTTATCCGATCTTCGGCTGGCTGATTGATAAGCTGACCTGGCCGTGGGCGTTTGTCGTGAGCGGATCCGCGTTGATGGCCTGCGGTATGGTATGGAAATTGTTCGCGTCGCCGCTGCTGCCACTGCCACAGCAGGTGGGCTCGCCCGCAACTGTCGAGGCGGATTCGCGGGCCAAGTGGCTGCTTCTGCGGGACCGCAATCTCTGGCTGTTGGCGCTCAGCTACGCGGCCTACGGTTACTTCCAATACCTCTTCTTTTATTGGATGAGCTACTACTTCGAGAAAGTTCTTCATGTGCCCGATGCCGAATCACGCCGCGCGTCGTTCTACATTTTTCTGGCGATGGGTGCCGGCATGGCGATCGGTGGCTACTGCACTGGCATCGCCTGTAAACTGCTGGGCAAAACGCACGGCTGTCGCAGCATCGTGCTGACCGGCATGGGGCTGGCTGCGATCTTCGCGTTGATGGCGGTGAACAGAACCGACCAATGGAGCATCGCCGTTTGCCTGGCGATCTCGATGGGTGCGTTGGGGATGTGCGAAGGGGTTTTCTGGACGACCGCGACCGACATCGGCGGCCAGACACGCGGCTTCTCCGGAGCGTTTATGAACACCGGCGGCAACGTGGGCGGTTTCATTTCACCGGTGCTCACTCCCTACATCGCCTTATCCGAAACCATGGGCTGGCCGGGAGCGATCACGGTGGCCTGCGTAATTACCGGTCTCGGAGGGTTGTTGTGGTTCGCGATCAAGCTGCCGGAGCCGCAACCAACGTAACCTTCACTGACGCTCATTTTTTGGTCTCGATCCGAGGAACGATTCATGTCCAAACACGATTTCACTGCCCAGGAATTCGACTCCCGACGATCCCGCGCTCGCGAGGCGATCGGAAACGCGGGACTCGATTGGTTTGTGGTGTTTCATCCGGTTTCACTCCGCTGGCTGACCGGTTCGGATGCGAAGAGCTATCAGGAGTTTCAATGCCTGCTAATCTCGGCCCAGCCTGGACCGATCAGCGTGCTCACTCGCGACGGCGAGCGGAATGAATTTCTCGCGGACGCTTTGGTCGATCACCTCCAATCTTGGGGTGGCGGCGAACCCGAGGATCCGATCGCGGCGTTCGGGCGGCTGGCGAACTCACTGGGAATGAAGGGAACGCGCATCGGCATGGAGGTGCCGGGCTACTACCTGCACCCGCATCACTACGTGCAGATCAAGCAACTCTTCACCGACTCGCTGGTGACTGAGGCGACGACCTTGATTCACGATCTCACGCTCGTGAAGTCGGCAACCGAGTTGCAGTACATCCGCAAAGCCGCCGGCATCGCCGACGTGGCCATGCAACGTTTCATGACATCGCTGGCCGAAGGCCGCAGTGAACTCGAAATCGCGGGCGAGGTTTATCATGCTCTGCTGACCTCCGGCAGCGGGTTGGCGGCGAGCCCGATCAATCTTGTCTCCGGCGAACGCTCATGCTTCAGCCACGGAGCACCGACAGATCGACGCCTGCGGCGCGGTGACTTCGGCAACGTCGAATACGGAGCCACGTTCAAGCGCTACACGGCCACGATCGGCCGGCAGTTTTGTTTGGATACACCGACACCGCGCATGCGCGAATTGCACGAACTCGTCCTGCGCGCCTCCGACGCTTGCATGGCCGAAATCCGTGCCGGAGTTCCCGCTGTCGTGCCGCACGAAGCAGCGAAGGGAGTGATCGCTTCGGCCGGACTCGATCACGCGCGAGTCCACTTGTCGGGATACGGCCTTGCTCCCGGTTCGCCACCCGGTTGGGCCGAGCCGATTCATCTCTTTGGCTCCAGCACCTACACATTGCAGGCCGGCATGGTCGTCACCGTCGAACCGCCGGTCTTCATTGGCGAAGAGCGATACGGTGCGCGGATCATCGACAATGTGCTCGTGACCGAGCACGGCTGCGAACGGCTGTCTCGATTTAGCCGCGATCTGATTGTGATCGCGTGATCATTAACGGGGGGTAGAATCTCGCCCCACCAAACTACTTCTTCTTCGCCTTCGGAGCGGCCGCCTGGCGCTT
>JAYTXL010000323.1:0-13257 GCA_043742955.1 Verrucomicrobiota bacterium
GTCACCCGAGCGGCGCACTTCGATGGCGTATTTCTTGCCGGCCACGACGGTATCCGCGTCCATCGAATAGAGCCGGACGGTGCTGTTGGTGGCGCTGTCGAAAAGCTGGACGCTGTCCTCGAACATCCAGCCGAGCCGCCACTTTTGACGCATGTTGTAAGGGTAGGCAGCCGAGGCACCCATGGCACTAAACATGTCTGCGTACTCGATGCTTTTGCCGGCGCCAAAAGTTGTTTCGTGCCCAATCGCACTGGTGGTTTCCACCGGCGCTCCCGGGGGGGGCACCGCCGTGCCATCTTTCCCGGAAATCGAGGTGTCCCAGTAGTTCGCATGCGACAGGCCGAGAATGTGTCCGAACTCATGCGCCATCACTCCGTAACCGCTGGATTGAAGCCAGACTCCGCCGCCGGCAAGACCACCCCAATTAGCGCCCTTAATTTGAGAAAATCGGATGCAAGTCCAGTCGTAATCCGAGAAATTGTAACCCAAGGCAGCCGCCGCAGCTTGGGCTTGCGGATATAGGTCGAACACGTGCGGCGGAGTTGAGGCCGTCACCAACGGTGGCGTCGGAGCGGGAATTTCGTACCATTTCTTGGGATACGGCATCATGAGCGTGGGAGTTACCGTGCCGTAGATACCGAACATGTGGTAGGAACTCTTCACAAAGAAATTGTTCAAGTCATCCAAATCCTGATACGCGGCTTCCTCCGAAATCGGCTCGATCGGATCGTCCGGAAACACCAGCCGCAGGTAGAGCAGCGTTTTAGTTCCCTGCGTGTTGCTGGGCTGCGCTGCGGTCCAACCCGAACCGCCGCCCCCCAATGCCGCATAACCGTCATGCGCCGCATTTTTGGCTAAAACCTTGGCATAGGAATTTGCATGAGCCGGCTTGCAGAAGGCGATAATCTGACCACCAAAATCCGCCAGCGTCTCCTGTTTCTCCGAGACCGCGGGTTTGGCGGAAACCGAGCAAACCGGATCCGCCGGAACCTTGCCGGCCTGCGCCACATCTTTCGACTCTTCCTGGCCCAAAATTCGCAGGGGAGATTCCGCCACCGCCAGTTTGCCATCCAAGGCCACTCCCCAAATGACGACCCCCCGGCCCGCCGGCTGCAAATTTCGCGCGCCATAGACGTACGCCTCGTACGACTGCCCATCCATCGTCACCTGCCGCATCGTGGACCGCTCCAACACCTGACCCGGAAGTGGGTACAGGCGTTGAACCATGTAGTCGCCGCGCCCATTGACCGGCGCTTCCAGCAAGGCGAGGATCTCCGCCGGGAGTGTCTTGCGAATCTCGTAAGGCACCGCCTGCCGCAACGCCTCCGCCGGATTTTTTTCAATTAATTCCGACATCAACTCGCGCCGCCCCAACGCCAGCGCGCGCCCTTCTTTCAACTTCGCCGCCCGCTCCCCCACGCCCGCCTTGGCATAACCTTCTGACCAGCCTCGGAATCGCGATAATGTCTCCGCCCTCCCGCCTCCAGCGACCGGCTGTGCCCCCGAATTGGCCAGGGCGGATTTGATCGGTACAGCGGAGACCGCTGGCATCGCCAACGGGGTCAGCAACGGGGTCGAGGACGGTGCCAGCAGCACGAACGTGGCGGTGTTATCCGGTGCCCGCCGCGGCCACAATACGAGAACCGTGAGTACGCTCAGGAGGAGCAGACCGACACCGAAGATGATGGTTTTTTTCATGAACAATCCTTAAGGAACAATGGCCGAAATATGGCTCCGCCGAACGCTGAAATTTCCCGCCACCCCGGCGCAATCAAGGTGCCTGAAGGTCTCCCCTCGCACCGTCCAACCCACCCCCAAAGCCATGCCGCCCGGCCTCAAATGGCCCTGCACCGCTGTTGCAAACTTGATCGTCATAGCTGAATGAATCCCGCTAAAGCCAGTCGGAACCGGAAATTACCGGCCGGGGAGGCCGCGAATGCTGATCGCTTTGATACATTTGAAGAAATGCCACTGTCGGAAAAATACCAAGCTATGTAAAGGTTTTTTTGACTGTAGCGGCCAGATAAAACCTCCCGTTTCCCGGCCGCCATTGGATCGTCTTGCTCTGATCCTCATGGATCAAATTCTGGCCCCCTCGACCACTCTGCGATTGGCGAAGTTCATCCCCAAAATTCCCAAAGCCGACCGCATCGGCAAATTCCGCCGCCCATCGGCGATTGTTCCCCGCAAGAATGGTTGAATTCTCCGCCGCGCCGGTTCATTCTCCCGCCATGGAAACAACCCAGCAACTCGAGGAATTAATGACCTGCCGGCTTGGCGATGGGCGCAAGGCGCTGGAACCCTGTTCCATCGTCATCTTCGGCGCGAGCGGTGATCTCACCGCCCGCAAACTCGTCCCCGCCCTCTACCAACTGCATAAAGAGAAGCAGATGCCGGCTGAATACCGGGTCATCGGCTTCGCGCGCCGGGAAAAGAGCGACGCCTCCTTTCGTGAGGAATTACGCACGGCACTGGATCAGTTCTCCCGCACCAAACCAGTGGATGAGGCGGTTTGGACGGAGTTCGCGGCGCACCTTCATTACTGCCCGGGCGAATTCAGCGATGCCGAGGCCTACCGGAAACTGGCCGACCAACTTACCGGTTTTGGCAGTGAAGCGCTGCGGCACAATCTGCTTTTTTACCTCGCCACCTCACCCAGCCAATTTGCCGAAGTGGTGGAGCATTTGCATGGCTCCGGATTGTTGCATCGCGAGGACACCAGTGGACACTGGCAGCGCATCGTCGTGGAAAAACCTTTTGGGCACGACTTGCCGTCCGCGCACGCACTGAACAATGACCTCACCCGCTTCGCGCATGAAAAACAGGTGTTTCGCATTGATCATTATCTGGGCAAAGAGACGGTGCAGAACATTCTGATGTTCCGCTTCTCCAACTCCATTTTTGAACAACTCTGGAACCGGCAGTCGGTGGATCACGTGCAAATCACCGTGAGCGAAAAACTCGGGGTCGGCACGCGGGGCGGCTATTACGAGGAGGCCGGCGCCATCCGCGACATGGTGCAAAACCATTTATTGCAGGTGCTCTCACTGATCGCCATGGAACCGCCCGTCTCCCTCGAGGCCGAATCCATCCGCGACGAAAAGGTGAAGCTGCTCAAATCGATCCGCCCGCTCCGCGCCGCCGATGTGGCGAAACAGGTCGTCCGCGGACAATATTTCGCGGGCATGATGGATGGTGATTTACGGCCGGGCTACCGCCAGGAAACGAAAGTGAAGACGGATTCCAACGTGGAAACCTACGTGGCGTTGAAACTCTTTATCGACAACTGGCGCTGGTCCGGCGTGCCTTTCTATCTCCGCACCGGCAAGAGCCTGCCGCTGAGCGCCAGTGAAGTGCGCATCCAATTTCGGCCCACGCCCAATGTGTTGTTCGCCGCCCAATGTGGCGAGAAGCTGGATCCCAACGCGCTGACGCTCCGCCTGCAACCCAACGAAGGTATCTCCTTGCGCTTCAACGGCAAGGTGCCGGGGACGAGTTTGAGCGTGCGCCCGGTCCGGATGCATTTCAGCTATAACACCGAGTTCGGTGCCTACACCCCGGAAGCCTACGAACGCCTGCTGCTCGAAGCGATGACCGGTGACGCCACACTCTTCATCCGCCGCGATGAAGTGGAGACGGCCTGGGGCATCGTCGATGCCATCCGCAAGGGCTGGGATGGCAAACCCCTCACCAACCGGGAGTTTTATTCCGCCGGCACCTGGGGCCCGGTCGCCGCCGAAGATCTGCTCGCCCAGAGTGGGCATGTTTGGCGCGATCCGCAGCCTATCAAATGAGCGGATTTAGGTCTCGGCCACTCCTCGACGGGGAACCCCTTCCCAACACCAGATCATGAGCGAGCAATCCTTGTGGGAGCAGGCGCGCGGCATCCGACTTTTGAAGGATTTGGGATAGGATTCAAAGGCCACGATGAACTTCGAAATCCTCTCCTGCATTGATCCCACCTCATTGAGGCAAGCTGCCGCCGGGCGTTGGCTGGCTGAATTGGCGGTTTCCCCCCCGCAGGCCTCTCCCTACTGCGTGGCACTCGCCGGCGGACGGATAAACCAAGGGTTTTTTTCCGCCGTCGCAGCCTCGGCGCGGTCCTGCCAACAGTCACTCGCCGGTATTCACTTCTTCTGGGGCGATGAGCGCTGCGTGCCGCCGGGACACCCCGACAGCAATTTTGCCCTGGCGAATGAGTTTCTCTTTGTGCCGCTCGGGATCCCTGAACAGCAGATTCACCGGCTCAAGGGCGAGGATCCTCCTGAGTTCGCAGCGGCCGAAGCCGAGGCCGAGTTGCGCCGGTTCGCCCCGCTCAACGCCGTCGGCCAACCGGTATTCGACTTGATCTTGCTCGGCATGGGCGAGGATGGGCATGTGGCATCACTCTTTCCAGGCGAAACCGAGGCAACCATGGCCAATCCTGACGTCTATCGAGTCGTCACGGCATCGAAGCCCCCGCCCCGAAGGATCACCCTCGGCTACGCTGCCCTGGCCGCCGCCCGGCAGGTCTGGGTGCTGGCCTCCGGTCCAGGCAAAGCAGCAGCATTAGGAAAATCACTGCCGCCAGAAGGAACCACGCCGCTGGCCCGCCTACTCCAGATGCGGACTCATACCCTGGTTTTTACCGATCTAAAAACCAACGGGTGAACCAATATCTCCTGAGCAGGCAACTCAGGCGAAAGCAGTTAGAATGTCCTCATCCGCACTCTGACCCACACGCTAATGGATTTCCCCCTGGCCAGTTAGACAGCAAAAATTGAGCGCATTGCGAGCCTGTCAATGGTGCACCGCGTGGGAATTTCCCGGCCGCTGACCTTGGCTCGAAGAAATGAAACCAAGCGTGAGCGACATGGGCTCGTTGCCGGTCATCCCATAAACTACAATCTTTTCAAGGGTCAAATTGGGCCGCGGTTCGGAACAGACCAGCACCATTTCCTCCAGCGATGCAAACGGGATCGTCGCCTCCGCGTAATCCGGAGTGTCGGTGCGGATAAAAACCGCCTGACCAATGGCATAAAGCAACTTCTGCATAGTCTGCTTGTTATTCCGTGAATTTGTCCACCTTATCGTATTGGCTCCAAATTGCAAGTCGATTTCCAGATCGTGTCGATTTCCAGATCGACCAGTGGTGGGACGGCAGCTACACCCCACGTCCGTGGTCTGAGGAATTGCGCCCTGAAAGCAGTTTCAAGAAATGTGAGTTTCAAACTCCCAAGAATTCCCGGTTGCACGCGCTTAACCAAATGTCTAGACTCCGCAGCGATGAAACATCAGCTTGATTTCGAAAAGCCCATTTTGGAATTACAGCGCAAACTGGACGAGTTGAAAAAACATCCCGAAAAACACTCGATGGGCCTGCGGCTTGACGAAGAGGTGGCCATGATCGAGAAGAAGATCGAAGCAACCCGAAAACAGGTCTACACCAACCTCACCGCCTGGCAACGCGTCCAACTCGCCCGACACCCCAAACGCCCTTTTGCCTTGGATTATTGCAAGGCCACGTTTGCGGATTTCACGGAACTCCATGGGGATCGGCTTTTTTCTGACGACCGCGCCATGATCGGAGGTTTTGCCCGCCTCGGCGATCGCAAAGTCATGGTAATCGGCACTCAAAAAGGACGCGATACCAAGGAAAATATTCTAAGAAACTTCGGTTCTGCCCACCCAGAGGGCTATCGTAAAGCTCTGCGCTTGATGCGGTTGGCTGAAAAATTTGGACTGCCAATCATCACCCTCATCGACACGGCCGGCGCTTACCCTGGCATCGGCGCCGAAGAACGCCACATCGCTGAAGCCATCGCCGTAAACCTCCGCGAAATGATGCTCCTCGAAGTGCCCATCATTGCCGTGGTCATTGGCGAAGGTGGCTCCGGAGGGGCACTTGGCATCGGCGTGGCGGATCGCGTGCTGATTTTTGAAAACGCTTACTACTCGGTCATCAGCCCCGAAGGTTGTGCAGCGATCCTCTGGAAAGACCGCTCGGCGGCGGCAAAAGCCGCCGAGGCGCTGAAGATCACCGCCAAAGACCTCCTCGATCTTGGCTTGGTGGATAAAATCGTGCCGGAACCAGTTGGCGGCGCCCACAATGATCCGGCGACGGCCGCCAAGACTCTGAAGGAACAGCTGATCAAGCAGCTCAAACAGCTGGAATCGCTTTCCACCAGTGACCGGCTTCGGGAAAGATATGCAAAATATCGGGCCTACGGACACTTTCAGACCCAACCCGCAGACACGGCCGCGTGAGTCGGCCCGCTTCATGGAAAGGCAGGTTGACTTTCCAGGCCGACACCATGGATCACCCTCGAAGCGGAAACGTGCGAGGGGACCTCGCCCCGGGATAACGGCTTCCGCTGATGATTATGGCCGCGCGAGTTTAGCCGGGGTTCAAAATTGAGGGTTGAAAGTCCGACGTTGGACGTTAATTTCCCCACGGTTAAACGTCCTTGACTCGATTATCGCCATACCTGACGAATTCCTGATCCAATGCTCTACCCCTTCACTTTTCAACCTTTGTTCAAAGACCGCGTCTGGGGTGGTTGCCGGATAGCCGAGCTCTACGGAAAACCTTTGCCGGCCGGGGTCCCCATCGGTGAATCATGGGAAATTACCGACCGACCTGAAGGCGTTAGCGCCATCACGAACGGCCCACTGGCTGGCCGTGACCTCCGCTGGCTCATGGAAAACCACGCCGAGGAACTGCTGGGTCGGCCGGCGGCAAAATCCGAACGCTTCCCCCTGCTTGTGAAAATCCTCGATGCCCGGGAAAAACTCTCCGTCCAGGTCCATCCCCCCGTGTCGAAGGCGGCCGCCCTGGGTGGTGAACCGAAGACGGAAATGTGGTACTTCGTTGATACAACGCCCGCGGCGGATATTTTTGTCGGCTTGAAACACGGCGTCACGCGGGCGGAATTCGAGCGCCGGCTGGGGGATGGTACCGTGGCCGATTGCATCCATCACCACCCGGTGCAGCGCGGCGATGCCATGTTTCTCCCGAGCGGCCGGGTGCACGCCCTGGGTGGCGGAAACGTGGTTTTTGAATTCCAGCAAAATTCTGATACGACCTACCGTGTTTTCGATTGGAATCGGGTTGGGCTGGAGGGGAAACCCAGGGAATTGCATCTTGAACCAGCCCTGGCCTCCATTAATTTTGCGGACTTTGAACCGGAACTATTGCCGACAAAAGATCCGGACCCCCAGCCATCCGCCGCTCATATTTTAACCAAGAACCCATGCTTCACGGCTTTCCTCCAACGCGTTAACGCGGGTCAGGGAACCGGCTCGGAAGGGATCGGCCTCCACGTGATCGCACTGATCGAAGGTCGGCTGGAGGTTAGCGCCAAGGGTCACTGGATCGCGTTGAAACCGGGTGACTTTTGCCTGGTGCCCGCTGTCTGCCACCGCGTGGAGATCTGGCCAGAAACCAACGCCGCTTACCTACTCGTCAAACCTGCCTGACTCCTGAAGGGTCATGCTTCCCGCTTGTCAAGGCAACCCGGGTATCTCATCTTTCAATACGTGCGTAACCTGCGACTGCTCGTTCCATCCACGAACCCAAAGGCACGCCGTGGATAATTCCTCGGCCCTGAAAGCATTCTTGCAACGCTGGCTGATTAACACGCTGGCGGTGCTGGTCGCCACGCGGCTGGTGACCGGCATTACCTACGACAGTGCGACCACCCTTTTTGTTGCCTCTCTGCTCCTGGGTATTCTCACCGCCTTTCTCCGCCCATTGATGCTCCTCCTTTCACTGCCCCTGCTGATCTTTACCCTCGGCCTGTTTACGCTCGTGATCAATGCCCTGCTCCTTTTCTGGGTGGGCAAGCTGGTCAATGGCTTCCAGGTCGAAAGCTTCAGCGCCGCCTTCTGGGGTGCCCTGGTCATCAGCTTAATCTCGCTGATCCTCAATTCCCTCACCGGCACCGGCAACGCCCGCATGCAAGTCCGCCGCGGTCAGGCGCCTCCCCCTCCTCCGGATCGCGATGACAAAGGCGGTGGCGGTCCAGTGATCGATGTTTAGGCCAGCAACTGATAGGCCGCACGCAGAGTCGGCACTCCGCGGAGATTAAAATTACGCTCGAAGTCGGTCACCACCGCGCTCAACGACACCGGCGTATCCACCAACCGAAAGCCCGGATTCGCCCCGAACACACGGGTCATTTGCTCAAAATAATCCGCGTCATCCGTTCGCAAATAAACCACCCCGCCCACCACCAAGGCCTGCCGGGCCAGCTCCGTGAAGCGTTCGTTGATCAACCGGTTCTTCCGATGTTTGCGTTTGGGCCACGGATCCGGAAAGTAAACGTGCAGCGCCGTGACGGAACCGACGGGCAGCAGATATTCGACAAGGTAGGCCGCTTCCAGGCGGATTAACCGGAGGTTTTGCAGGCCGGCCCGTTTCCCCTTCCGATCCAGCTTGCGCAGACGCCCCAGCAACCGCTCCACCCCGATGAAATTCCGCTCCGGACTTTGGCGGGCGTAAGCGGCCAAAAAAGAGCCGTCGCCGCTGCCCAGCTCAACCTCCAAAGGCTGCGGCTTTAAAAAGAGCTCCGGCAATTCCAGACGCTCATCATAACATTCCGGCCGATGAATCAGGGTCCCCGTTTGATTGACTCCCCCGGCTGGAACGGCCGGCTCCGCCGCCGCATTTTTCACTCCCTCGCTCATGATTTTTCCTTTTCTGCCTCCACAAACAACGCGAGGGAGGCGGTGTAGCCATGCAGAAAATTACGCTCGCCCACCGGCCCGATTTCACCGTTGCAGAAAAAACCGGACAACCCCAGCGGGCCCAGGAGTTCCTGCACCAGCCGCGCGTCATGGTCGGGCTCCCCGAACAAACCGCTGCCCCGGCCATTGCAACAGCTCAACACGCCCCCGTAAATCGGCTGCTCCCCCAATTGCTTTCGGGCCCGCTGCAACAAAGCCGTCAGGTCCTCGGTGGCGGCCACGCCGTCCCGCCGCTGAAACTGCAGCGTCTGACCCCGACGCGGCAGCGCCGCCACCGTGATCGTCCCCGTCTTTGGATCGGCTCCCATGAGATTGCGAATGAGAAAATCGCCCCGGTGAAAATCCTCCAGATATTCATTGATCACCAGCCCCACGAACAAGTTCCCGCGCAGTTTCCTTTGAACCTCGGGCGGTTGTGTCTCGCACGTTTCCGCCAGAACCTCGTAGGCGGGGCGATTGCCAATCTTATGAATAATGTTGCGCTCGACTTGCGTAATGGTCCAGGTCTCCCCGATCGGCGTGCAGCCTTGCGAAATAACACTGGCGAGCCGGACGCCGCCCCCCACCGAAACCGCCACGCCCCCCTCCTCGAAGACCTCGCCATTAAGATAAACCTGCGTGGTCCGGGAGGCGTAATCACCGCTCGCCAGGCCACCGAGAATCGGCACGGGAGCGTACGCTTCGTTCCACCCCTTGAGCCATGCTTCAGCAGCGAAATGAAACGGATCGGCAAAAACCAGCCAGCCATTGGTCTGGCTGGGATCCACGCCCGTTTCCAAATGCCAGTAGCCGGGACCGTTTGCCTCCTCGACCTGTTCCTGCGTGAAGTGCAGCGCCCGCAAATCCGCGCCGGGCAGATGATACAGCGCGAGCACTAATCCGGCATTTTCCTCCACTTCGCGATCCTCCGCAATCAAGCCATTGCTCGAGCAGCCGGCGAGTAGCGGGATCTGGGCGTGAACACGCAGTATCTCCAGCACTTCCCTGGCTCTTGAAAACAGCCGCGGCGTAAGGAACACCAACCCCAGCGACACCCGGGGCGCTGCCAGCCGGGCGCGCACTTGCGCTGCCCATTTGACCAGCGCGCTTTCGTCAAACTCAAGGTTCCAGTGCGCGGCAATCGCGTGACGGTTCTGCATGCCGCAAGGCTAACGGGAAATCCTCCGCTGGCAAACGGGAAGTGGCCTCCGAGAATTACCCAACCGCGTTATCCTGGTGATCCTTCGCACCGACGAAGGTCAGCCCCGGGCGTGCTGGACACAATTGTTGAAGGGTCAATGTGATAATCCATGGTGTGCGGCATCGGCAGGACGCTTACCGATCGACGAAAGACTTTATGATAACTCTGCCTCCTGAAATATTAATCAAGAACGGCTTGGCAACGCCGAAGACCTGCTGGCGTTTCGCAAAACAAAACGCACCGAAGGCAAGAAAAGTTCGCTTCCGCTCGCGGAAGCCAAGCGTCAACTGGGCGTGCGCTAAACACCGGCGGGCCAGCCGGCCACTGGTTGCTTGCCCGCACGGCAATTACTTGGCCGGGCCGACCGCAGTGTGGTATTCGATGCGCGAGATCTGCGTGTCCAGATTATTGCCCCAGGCGGTGCCGAATTCGATGAGATAAAGACAGCCGTCCGCACCCAATTCCAGATCCATCGGACGCTGGAAAGTCATCTGGGGACAGAACCGTTCCATGTGTAGCGAGCCGTCGGCCTGCTTGGCGATCTGATCGTCCTTGTCCAGATGCACTGCCATGATCCAGTTCCGGGACCACTCATAGATAAAAAACGTGTGGTCGAATTCCGCCGGCAGTTTGTGCTCGGACTTCAACTTGGGATTAAAGTAATAAACCGGACCCGCCATCGCGGTGCGCCCACCGCCAACATTCACCGCCGGAAATTTCGTGGACGGCGAATAAGCATAGTAGATAAACGCCGGCTGCGCGGGGGGCAGATCCTTGATGCCAGTGTTGTTCGGTGAACTGTTCACCGGATGCTGCGGGTCGTACAGCGCACCGGAGGTCTTGGCCGCAAAATCAAAGTGGTTGTACGGCTTGTTATCCGCAATGAAATAGGGCCACCCAAAGAATCCCGCCTTGCGCGCCTGGTTCACCTCATCAAAACCCGCTGCCCCCCGCCCTTCTTTGGCCGCGCCGGCATCGGGTCCAACCTCGCCCCAATAAAGGAAACCTTTCTTCTGATCAATCGCGATCCGGAAGGGATTACGATTGCCCATCACGTAGATCTCCGGCCGCGTGCCCGGGGTGTTGGGCGGAAATAAATTGCCTTTCGGAATCGTGTAGGTGCCATTTTTCTCCGGGTGAATGCGGTTGATCTTGCCGCGCAAATCATTCGGATTCGCCGAGGATTTCTGCGCGTCCCACGGGCTGCGCCCGGGTTGTTCATCGATCGGCGCGTAGCCATCCGACGCGAAGGGGTTGGTATTGTCACCGACGGACACATAGAGATTTCCCTTATGGTCGAAGGCGAGCGAGCCGCCGACATGGCAGCACTCCTCGCGCTGGGTCTCGATATCGAGCAACTTCTTTTCCGAGGCCAAATCAAGCGTGTCACCATTCAGCGTGTAACGTGATACGCGAATGATACCCGCCTTTTTGCCTTTGGCATCCATGGACGTCTCGGGCAGCGAATGGTTCAGATAAACCCACCCGTTCTTCATGAATTTAGGATCCAGCGTGATCCCGAGCATCCCGTCTTCCAAACCATCAAACACGGGCACCTTCGCAATCTCGACCGTGGTCCGGGTGGTGGGCTTCCAAACCTTAATGACCCCGTTCCGCTGGGCGAAAAACACGCGGCCATCCGCCGCCAGCGCCAGCTCCATCGGATCCTTTAAGGTGTCCTCATACTTGCCGTTGACCTGCTCGTCCGCCACCAGGACCACCTTGCGAAAATGCTCGTCGGTCTGCGCGCCGGTGGGAGTGGGCGCTTTGGGATCGGCGGCCAGGCTGGCCAGCACCAGACTGGTGAGGGCGCCAGCGCAGGCGAATTCAAATGGGATTCTATTCATGGTGCGCTAGTTGACTTTTCTGACCGGGTTTAATTCATTATTACAACCGCTTTTTCCACCCCAACACCGACCCGGATGACTCCGGACAGTGGCTGAATAGGGACAGCAAGATGCCCGGCTAAACTTTTCTGTCGAGCCCGAAAACACCCCCTGCGCACTGGAAAACCCGGTCCTCAAGCCACGGGCGGCACGGCGTTCCGCTTGACCATGATCGCTTCCACAATCTTCTTGGCCAGTTCCGGCTTTTCCACCAGCGCCTTTTTCGCGGCTTCCTTCCCCTGCCCGATCAAATCGCCATTAAATTGCAGCCACGCGCCTTTCTTGTCGATCGCGCCGGAGGTGAGGCCCACGTCAATAATGCTGCCTTCCTTGTCGATGCCGTGGTTGTAAATAATGTCGAACTCCGCCTCGGCGAACGGCGGCGCGACCTTGTTCTTGACGATCTTCACCTTGACATGGTTGCCGGTGGCGAGCCCGGCGGCGTCTTTCAGCGTCTCCTTGCGGCGGATGTCGATGCGGACACTGGCATAGAACTTGAGCGCCTTGCCGCCCGGGGTCGTTTCCGGACTGCCAAACATCACTCCCACCTTTTCACGCATCTGGTTGGTGAAAATGCAGGTGGTCTTCGCCTTTGCTAAAATCGCCGTGAGCTTGCGCAAGGCCTGGCTCATCAACCGCGCTTGCATGCCCATCGTGGCCATCCCCATCTCCCCCTCCAACTCCGCCTTGGGCACCAGGGCCGCCACGGAATCAATCACAATGACATCCAGCGCATTGGAACGGGCCAGCGTCTCGCAGATCGTGAGCGCTTCCTCGCCGCTGTCGGGCTGAGACACGAGCAAATCGTCCAGGTTCACGCCGAGCTTTTTTGCGTAGCCGGGATCAAGCGCATGCTCCGCGTCGATAAAGGCCGCCAGCCCACCGTTCTTTTGCGCATTGGCAATCACATGAAGCATGAGCGTGGTTTTGCCCGAGGATTCCGGACCGAAAATCTCAATCACGCGTCCGCGCGGCACCCCGCCCACCCCCAGCGCAAGATCCACCGCGAGCGCACCGGTGGGAATGACATCGATCTGCTTCAGGGCATGGGCCACGCCGAGCCGCATGATGCTGCCATCGCCGTAGGCCTTGTGAATGCTGGAAATCGCGGCTTCCAGATCACGTTCGCGGGCAGCGGAGATTTTTGCGGCTTCGAGGGATTTTGCTTCGACGGGTGCTTTTTCGGTGGCTTTGGGAGGCATATTTTTTCTTCTTTGTTTTGTTCGCCTTTTAATAGTGAAAGGCTCGGTACAAGTCAATTGCCGTGAATCACTCCCGCCATCAAAGGGGGTGATTAAAAGAGCTAGGATTTCCACTTCCCCATGGGCGGGAGCAGGTTGCTTTGGTCGCTTGTCCAGTGCGGGAATGGGGCCAGACACGGACGCGGGGAGCGTGACTCCCTCGCCCGGGGGCTTACCATTACGCACATTTTCACGATTATTTTTTACGGTGACACAGTCGCCA
>JAYTXL010000324.1:0-4326 GCA_043742955.1 Verrucomicrobiota bacterium
AGCCCGCCCGCCGGCATGCCGCCAATGGGCCCGCTTTCCACCGTCAGCGTCACGCGTCCTAACAAACCGCGTTCGGCCGCAATGCGCGCCACGCCCTCCGGCATGCCGATGCCCAGATTGGCGATGGCACCCTCGGCCAGTTCATCGCACGCGCGCGCGGCGATGATCCGGCGTTCGTTCAGGGGCAAGGGTTGGCTTTGCAGAAAAGCATCCTCACTCCCGCCGCTCTCGCGCGGGGAGCAATAAGCCGGATTAAACGACTCGGCAAACGTCTGCTCGTGTTCGTGGGGTTCGGCCAGAACGATGCGATCCACCAGGATTCCCGGGACGCGGACATCCTTTGGCCGGGCCGGATGGTCGAGGTGTCGGCGCACTTGAGCGATCACGGTTCCGCCGCTGTTATGAACCGCCTGCGCAATGGGGAGCACCTCACCAATGATCGCCTCGTCGTCCATCACGAGATTTCCATTGGGATCGGCGGCGGTGGCGCGAATCAGGCCGACGTGAACGGGAAATGCTTTGTAGAACAACCACGTTTTGCCACTGAGTTCCACACGCTCGACCAAGGGTTCGGTCGTCAACGCATTGAGTCTTCCGCCTTGGTGAATTGGATCAATGAACGTGCCGAGGCCAACGTGAGTAACACAACCAGGACGGCCTGCGGCGATGTCGCGGAGCAACTGGCAGATGACGCCTTGGGGAAAATTGTAGGCTTCGATTTTGTTTTCCAAGGCGAGTTTGCCCAGGCGGGGGGCGAGGCCCCAATGCCCGCCGATCACCCGCCGGATGAGCCCGGCATGGGCCAAGTGATTCAGGCCGCGCGATTGGCCGTCACCCTGGCCGGCGGCATAAACCAGCGTGAGATTTCGCGGGCCGCCCGTTTGCTTGAACCGCCGCTCCAGCGCCGCCGTCAAGGCTTCAGGATGAGCCGCGCCGACGAAGCCGCCGGAAACCAGCGTCACGCCGTCGGGAATCAGTGCGACCGCGTCGTCGGCGGAACAAATCCGGTCCGGGCGGGTACGGCTCATCCCCACCAGCCTCCGTTGACGTGGAGCGTCTGGCCGGTGACATACGAGGCCAGGTCGCTGCACAAAAATAAAATGACCCGGCTAATTTCCTCCGGTTCACCAAAACGATTCAGGGGAATTTGCGCTAGCATCTGGCGGCGGACCTCCTCCGGGATGGTCTTGCCCATTTCGGTCAGCACCACCCCGGGGGCCACGGCATTGACGGTAATGTTCCGCCGGGCCAGCTCCTTGCTCAATACTTTGGTCAACCCCATGACGCCGGCCTTGGCCGCGGCATAATTTGCCTGGCCGAAGAAGCCGATGACCGCGGAAATAGAAGCCATATTCACGATGCGTCCACCGTCGGTGAGACGTTCGCTGGCGGCGTGGCAGACGTTGTAGACTCCGGTCAGATTGGTGTCGATGACCTGCTGCCATTCCCCGGGAGACATTTTTTTGAGCGAACGATCCCGGATGATCGCGGCATTGTTGACCACGATGTGCAGCGCGCCGAAGCGGGCAATGATCTGGTCGAACATCGACTCCACCGCCGCGAGATCACGCACATCGGCGGGGAGAGCGACGGCGCGTTCACCCAGCGCGGCGGCGGCCTGTTCGGCGCGCGACCGGTTCACGCCTTCCGGGTCCACAAAATAATTCAGGACCACATGGGCACCCGCCGCGTGGAGCAGGGTGGCGGTGGCGAGACCCAATCCCTGCCCGCCACCGGTGACGAGGGCGGTTTTCCCGGTAAAGTCTAGCTGGACCATAAGTCAGGTTAAGAACGGCTGCTCAGATCGAGCGTCAGAAAGCGTGTGGATCGGACAGCCCATTTGTGTTCACGATTGATTTGAATGAGGCGATGATTGACGCAGCACGACTTAAATTCAAGAGCATCGTGCGCGGCCACCTTGCGAATCTTTGTTCCTTTACGGTTCCAGCCAAAAACACTCACGAGCCTTGATTTGGTTTGATTCACCTTGATTAGGCTTGATTCAGCCGGATCGCAGATGGGTTCGTTTGAAAAAACACCTTTTTCAGGGCAAGTGTCGGCTCTTACTATTGACACTGAATTGGGGGCCTGCGAAATGGCTGGGGTACGCCGCGTCGATTGCGTCTTGGGTATGGTGCTTTAGAGCCAGCCAGTTTGACATCGCCAATCTTCTCCGCCGTGTTCGTCCAGGAACTTTATCAGCCGCCGGCTCAACTCTTTCACTGCTGCTTGCGGAATGGCGCGGTTCACCAGCAAAATGCCGCCGTGCGTTTGACCGGTGGTAAGCCGGGCGGCAGCGAATGACGGCACGGTGTTGACGTCACGAGTCACCAGGGTCACGTGTTCTTCGTCGAGGATTTCCAGAAGAATGCTGTCCGGCGTCCCGTCCAACCCTCGCTCGTGAATCGTCTGGACGATTGCCTTGGGCCGTTCCCGGCGGACCGTCTCAGCGATTTTGTTTTGAAAATGCTCATCGAGGAGAATTTTCACTCGCGGGCTTCCTCGCGTTTGTCGGCCAGCCGCCAAGCGGCTTGGATTTCGTCGGGATACGCCTTGGCGTAACGGGCAGCCTGGTCAATGATGGCTCTGGGTTTGTTCATCTGCCGGGCCGCCTTGCCCAAGTCACCTTTGTATTCCTCGATCAACTGGACGATCAACCATACCGGCCAGCGCGTGCCGCTAAGATAAGCCACACGGCCGGGCTGCCCATCGCGAAAATCAATCACGGGGAAGCGTGTCCGCCGGACGCCCTCGTCGGTCAAAGCGGCGGCGAGCAGGTTTGCGCTGCCCTTGCCGGAAAGCAGGGCGGCATCCTCGTATTCCTGAAGTTTAGCCGGCGTGACCCGGAAGCTCACCAGCGCGTCTTTTGTCATACAGTGTTGACAATCGCATACTTTTGATTCGTTTCAAGGACGTTTGAGTCCCTCCGGTTCGGAACGGAAAAACGGCCGCGTGGTTTTCTAAAAAAAGGAAAAAGGGGTCAAACCATAGATTAGATCGATTTTAGCTTGAGTTGAGAGGGGGATCGGGGCAAGAGGTGTAGATGCCGCGCAGAATGCGAGGAGAATTGATTTTGGTTTCATCGGCAATCTCGCACAACAGCTCACTTTTCCTCAAAATAGTCACCGTCCACGCGTTTGATCTCATACGAGTAGGAGCGGGATACGCCAATATTGTGCTCGATCATCAGTTCGGTCAGGCGTTTTCCGTCGATCAAAATAACCCGCTGGGGGAGGTTCTTGACGTACTCCAATGCCCCGGCGCTGAACTCGCTCGTGGTGATGAAAACGCCCTTTTGCGCGTGTTGGCCCGAGAGCGCGCCGACAAAACTCTGAACCAATGGCCGGCCGACGGCCTCCTGCCACCGCTTGGCTTGAACGTACAGGCGGTCCAGACCCAGGCGGTCTTCATTGATCAAGCCGTCAATCCCGCCGTCATGCACACCTTTACCGGCAATCGCAGCCTCTTCTCGCGAGCCGCCGTAGCCCATCGCCAGCAGCAGGTCCAAGACGAGACGCTCAAATCGGAACGGATCCATCTCCTTGACCTGGTCGAGCAGTTCCGTGGCGAGGTTCTGTTTCATCGATCCAGCAAGTGCGGCCATTTGTTCCTCCGGCGTCGTGGTCAAAGTTAACGGATCCACCTTTGGAGATGCGGCACCGCTTCCAGCATCTGCCGTTTTCGCAGACGTGTTGGTTTTTTCCATGAACTCCACGAACTTCGGAAACTTCATCAAGTCGTCGCGATCAATTTTCTGGGGTTTCTCCGCCGCGACCTTCCTTCCCAGTTCGGTAATGACGTATATCCCCTTTTTAGGGCGATCCAGAAGCCCGGCACGGTAGAGGTCGTAGCAAGCCCAATTCGCACGATTATGCCAGCACGACTGCAGGCCGCTCGGCAGAAGCTGGCCGAGGTCTTGTTCTGTTAATTTGAACCGTTCGGCCAGCTCCTTGAAAACCTCCTTTGTTTTGCGCGTCTTGCCGTCAGCAAAAAGTTCGAGCGCCGGCGCTTTGATTTCATCAAATTTAGGTACAGCCATAGAATTATTTGCTCTGCTTCCTGAGCTTGGCCTTTGGCGTCATCGCCAGCGGCATCGTGATTTGCTCGTACAGATTGAAAAGGAATTCCACACGTTGGCGGTCGGACTCGAATTTCTCCGGGCGGTAGCAGAGGTCAACGGCACGATCCAACTCCGCGTGGGCCTTGGCGAGAGCGGGCGGCATGGCCAGCGGATCGTAGAGATCGGCGAGCGTGGCGGTTTTGCCTCCGGAGGGGCGAGTTCCACGAGTCCCTGACTGATCCCCTAACTTGGGAGAGATGATCGCT
>JAYTXL010000325.1:0-5232 GCA_043742955.1 Verrucomicrobiota bacterium
TGCTGCATCCCTATTCTAAGTAAACATTGTATTTACTTTGTACACACAAAAATGCGCTTATTTTCTTAATTCAATGGCAGTGGCGCAGCGCGCCATCCCTCCCCGGTTCAGTGGTTCAAGCTTGGCCGTCGGGATTAAGCTGATCAACCGTCGTGCATCCCCGTTTCAATGCTGGATGTTTTTCGGCAGTCGTGTTGAAGTCCTGATAATTCACCGACTGCCCCAAACCATGAGCCGACCCGCATGAACATCTCTCCTGATAGCCACGCGGCCTTTGCGACCACCCATTGGAGCGTGGTTCTCGCGGCCGGTGAGACCGCCTCGCCAGAATCGCAGCAGGCATTGGAGCAGCTCTGCCGCGCCTACTGGTTTCCCCTCTATGCCTTTTTGCGACGGCGCGGTCACACCAGCCACAATGCGCAAGATCTGGTTCAGGATTTTCTCGCACAATTAATCGCGCGGCGGGCTTTTCGGGAAGTGACCCCGGACAAGGGCCGGTTTCGTTCCTTCCTGATTGCCTGCCTCAATCACAGCGTCGCCGATGCCGCCGACCGCGACCGGGCGCAGAAGCGGGGTGGCGTCACGGCGTTGCTGTCGCTGGATGCCGAGCAGGCCGATCAACTCTACCAGCTTGAAGCCCGGAAGGAGTTGGGGCCCGACGAACTTTTCGACCGGCGGTGGGCAATGGCTGTGCTGGATCAGGCACTGGAACGACTGCGTGCCGAACTGGTGGCAGCCGGCAAAGAGCCATTATTCGTGCGATTGCGGACTTTTCTGACAGACGCGGCCGAACCCGGCGATTACGAGCCAGTGGCGGCGCAACTCCGGCTGACGCCGAACGCCGTGGCGGTGACCGTGAACCGCTTGCGAAGCCGTTACCGCGCGTTGGTGCGCCTGGAGGTGGCGGCGACCGTGGACAACGCGGCGGAAGTGGACGCCGAGATGCAGCACTTGCTCGCCGCCATGCGCGGGTAGAATTAAGTTAAATAGTCTGTCATAGTCGGACGCAGATTCCGTTTTAGGAGATAGAAACGGAATTCTATGAAGAACATTGCCAATCGCTTCTGTCCCAAATGCGGCACGGCTATCGCGCCCGGCTCGCTGCAAGGCCTGTGCCCCAATTGCCTGGCCCTGGTGGCCTTCGGCTCCGATCCCGGCAGCGAGCAGACGGTGGTTGCCCCAACTGCGGGTGAAACCAGTGAAAAGCCCGTCGCGCCACAACCTGCCGCCAAGCCGCTGATCACCTCCACCATGCCCTACTTCGGCGACTACGAGTTGCTGGAGGAAATCGCTCGCGGCGGCATGGGCGTGGTCTACAAAGCCCGGCAAAGAAGCCTCAATCGTATCGTGGCCGTGAAGATGATTCTCGGCGGCCAGTTCACCACCGAGGCGGACGTGAAACGCTTCCGCACGGAAGCCGAGGCCGCCGCCAATCTCAAACATCCCAACATCGTCGCGATTCACGAAACAGGCGAACACGAGGGCAAGCATTACTTCTCGATGGATTACGTGGAGGGGAAGAATCTCGCTCAAGTCATCGGCGGAGAACCTCTACCGGCTCAAAAAGCGGCCACGCTGCTCAAGACCATCGCCGACGCGGTTCACTACGCGCATCAGCGCGGCACACTGCACCGGGACTTGAAACCGCATAATGTGATGATTGATGCCGACGGCCAGCCGCACATCACGGACTTTGGCCTGGCTAAGCTCGTGGAGCAGCAGAGCGACCTGACCCAGACCGGGGCGGTGATGGGCAGCCCCAGCTACATGCCGCCGGAACAGGCGGCGGGGAAGAACGATTTGGCGGGTCCGGCGAGCGATGTCTATTCCATCGGGGCGATGCTGTACCACTTGCTGACCGGCCGCGCACCGTTCGCGGCCGAGACCCCAGTGGCCACGTTGCGCAAGGTGATGGAGGAAGAGCCCATCGCCCCCTCGAAACTGAATGCCCGGACGCCCTCGGATTTGGAGATAATCTGCCTGAAATGTTTGGAAAAGAAACCTGAGCGGCGGTATGCGACCGCCCGTGCACTGGCCGAGGAACTGGGCCGCTTCCTGAATCACGAGCCGATTCTCGCGCGCCGAACCAATCCCGTGCGCCGCGGCTGGAGCTGGTTGATTCGGCATCCGTGGATAGTATCGGGAATTGGGTCGCTGATGTTACTCTTCACGATTGGTTTTGCCTACTGGATGTGGGAGCGGGTGGACGCCGTCGAATGGCGGCAGGTTCATCCCACTCAGAATCCACTTTTCAACTCCGGTTATTTTTTCCCGGCCTGGTTCAACTACTTCTTGTTCATTGAGTTTTTCTTTTTGCAAGTCATTCCCATGTCGTGGTTCATGCAACTCCGCGGGCGCAAGCAACACGGGAACTGGTTTTACTACGTTTTTGGCCTGGCTGGCGCGGTTCAACTTCTGTTTGGCCTCGAGATTCTCCGCCGCGTGGTGGCTACCCAAGCTTGGGAGGCCATCCGCCTCGACCACGTCCCGTTGCTGCTCGATGTTATCCGCCAGTTCTTTACCGACCTAGCATGGCAGCCAAAGTTTATCATTGGTTCCATCGCGGCCCTCATCGTCGCCCTGACAAATGTATGGTTTGGCAGCGCCCTGGCTTGGAAGGCCCTTCGGGAAGCCCGCTTGGATCTCCCGGGAGTGAACGCCACTGAGGAACAAATCGAACATCCGCTCGAATTCGCGAAGCAAAACCTCATCTGGAAAGCCTTCATTTACGAGGTCGGCGGCGGGATCGGGCTGTGCCTGACCATGGTTGGCAATATCGAACCGTTGCTGGGTCGCATGTTTGGTACATTTGGGATGTGCGGAGTGACTGGCCTTGTTTTGATCAACCGTTTGATTGCACATTCAAGTGGTTTGGAGCGCCAACTCCGTCTGCCACTGCTGATGGTGGTGCTTGCTTTCGCTGCCAGCGGCTTATTGGGTGTCACGAAATCGACATGGCATGAACCACTCATCCTTTCCATTTCCGGATTCATTGTCGGAAAACTGTTATTGAGGTGGTGCCCGCTTCAACGAGCCGGGGTGCCCATTCAATTGACGCAACGGACCGGTCCGGCTCGATCGCGGGTGTTTATTAGGTGGCTGTGGAGGGTATTTTGGCAGAAGCGGACGGCGTATGCCACGGCCTTGGGTGTGGCGCTGCTCGCCTTGTTCTATCTCGTCGAAAACTGGCGCGGCATGCGGGCATGGGATCAAGCCAAAGCCCGGCTCGAAGCACGGGGCGAGCAGGTGGACTGGGCCGCGTTCGTTCCCAAAACTCGCGTCCCGGATGATCAAAACGTCTTCAAGCATCCCTTCATACAGAAATACTGCATTAATAAAGGCTGGAATGGGAATACCAACGCATTAAAAATGCTTGATCCCGGCTTCATTGGCCATGGACTAGACGCTTACACACCCATTCCCCTGGCGACCTTGAAGCAATTGCCACGGCAGACCGTCAAGCCCGTGACGCTCCAATCGTTGAATCCAAAATTGGCGGACGGCGAAAACGGCACCGTTAAGCCCACAGACGCTCCCTTGAATCCCAAACCGGCGGAGGACGAAGACAACATAATATTGTTCAAGAACATTCCCTTGAAGGATGCGGTTAATGGGTTAGCCCGGATGGCCGAGATCAAGGTTGTGTTCGATGCAAATAGAGCGCCCTTCGTCGAATCAGGCTCGCGCTGGGTGGGTCCTGCTCAGAGTGCCCCGGTGCCTTCGCCAGGCCTTTTGGATGCGCCGAAGCAGAGGGTGATGCAGGCAGTGAACTGGCTCTGGGATGATAATGCGTCCGGGCCCGGCCAACCGGATGGGTCGGGTTGGGTTTGGTCGTCTGTTCCCCACCAGATTTCCGTTAGGATGGAAAATGTGACGGAGGCACAGGCCCTAAACGAAATCGTCATTAACAACGGTTTGGAATGGGAATTTGATGCGGCGAACGGCACGTATCGTTTCAAGCCGGTTTACACTTCGCTCGCCGAACTGATGACTCGGCTCACGCGGGATGACGTCCAACTCCGGCAATTGGAGGAAGCGCTGCAGCGACCGCAGGCGCAACTGGACTGGAACCTTGAAACGTCGCCGCTCGAATTGCTGGTGCCCAACTTCGCTTTATTGCGTTCCTTAGCCCAAGGATTGAGCACGCGCTGTAAAGTCCACCTACTCCAAGGCCATCCCGATGCCGCGCTCCATGATCTGGTGCTGATCAAACGCATTGGCGACATTTCGGCCGCGCGTCCTTCGTTGGTCGGCACGATGGTCAAGGCCACCATCGACGGATTGCGCGCAGAATGCGCCCAAGAGGGCTTGACTGCTGGTCTCTGGCCCGCCACCCACATGGCCGCGGTGCAAAAGGAGTTCGTTGAGGCGGATCTGCTTACACCTTTTTCCACCGCGCTGCGCTGGGAACGGGCTTCCGAAATAGAATTCATTCGCCGACTGGCCAGTCCTTGGAAGTATCCAAATGCCGGCTCTGAGTATACGCGCATGTTTTGCGCAGGATTCCTCAAATTATCCGAAAAACGTTTTGGTTTGGCCCTCCGAGTGCTACCGCGCGGTTGGTTCTACCAGAACATGACGCAACTCGTTCAAGCGCCCGACTCGACAACCACTGTCGACTCCGCGGGCCAGCGGGTCGATAGCTCCAAGGCCAAAGACATCAGTGACTGGGCGGATGAGTGGCTGCGGGGCAGTTCTGCCTATAACACTCTGGCGATTCGCGCTACACCCAACTTTGTCAAAGCACTGAAAGCAATTACGAAACAGCAAACCTTGGTAAACGAGGCCTTCGTCGCCTGCGCCTTGGAACGCCATCGCGCGACGAAAGGTTCGTATCCAGACACACTCGCCGCGCTCGTGCCGACATTTGCCGCCAAGCTGCCGCACGACATCTTTGATGGCCAACCACTGCGCTATCACCGCACCGATGACGGGAAGTATCTCCTCTACTCCATCGGCTGGAATAGCAAGGATGATGGCGGCACTCCGGCCTTTGACCAGAACCCAACGGGATGGTCCACGGAGCACGGCGACTGGCTCTGGCGCGGCGCCCCGGCCAAGTAGCGAGAGATCTACAAGATGGTATGGCGCGCAAGTTCCTGGGTAGCATCCGACTCCGGCGGGTCGTTTCCCGCGTCGCGCCGGAAACCGGAGGCCCGGGGGTTCTCGTCAGCGGAGTTATACCTTTGAAGTTCGGATACGCGTCCGGCTGCGGGATTCGGCGCGACGCCG
>JAYTXL010000326.1:0-4805 GCA_043742955.1 Verrucomicrobiota bacterium
GACCGAAATGTTGAATTTGGAAATGGGTTTGGATTCGGATCTGGGCATTGATTCCATCAAGCGCGTGGAGATCATGTCCGCGCTCCAGGAGAAACTGCCCGCGGCGCCCGTCATCAAGCCCAGCCATTTGGGAACCCTGCAAACCTTGCAACAGATCGTGGATTTCCTCTGCGGTGGCCCGGTGGAACCACCGGCTGTCGCCGCGTTCACGCCGGTGGCGCCACCAGCGCAGGAGACGGTGACTGCCGCCCTCACCCCGCGATTGGAGAGGCAAATCCTCGCCGCGGTGGGGTTGGAAGATCAACCTCCACGACCGGCGATTCGGCTGACCTCTGGCGGTGAGATTTGGCTGGCCCATGACCACTCAGCCCTGGCTGGAATCATTGCGCAAAGACTTGTTCGCCGGGGCCATTCGGTGCGGGGCGGATCATTTGCGGAATTAGAATCATCAGCGCCAACCGAGGCGGTGGCCGGATTGATCATTCTGGCGTCCACGGGAACCACCGCCGACTCATTTCTGCTGGCGGCGTTCAAACTGTTGAAACAGGTCGGCCCGCGCTTGCGTCAGTCCGGGCAGAACGGCGGCGCGATTTTTGCAACCGTGTCCCGCCTGGATGGGGCCTTCGGCCTGGCACAATTGAACAGCCAAAGCGATCCCCGGGCTGGCGGGCTGGCCGGCCTCACCAAAACGGCGCGGCATGAGTGGCCTGAGGTCCAATGCAAAGCGCTCGATGTGGACGCGGAATTTACGGAACCAGAAGCCGCGGCCGAAGCCGTCGTCGATGAACTTTTTCACGCGGGACCAATTGAAGTCGGAGTCACGCAAGCCGGCCGGCATACTTTGGTATTACAGACCACTCCGCTGCCCGAGCGCGGCCCGCAAGTGCCGATTCAACCGGGCGAGGTGATCCTCATTTCCGGTGGCGCCCGCGGAGTGACCGCTGAAACGGCGCTCGCGCTCGCGAATGCCTTTAAGCCCACCATCGTAATCGTGGGCCGCAGCCCCGCGCCGGAAGCGGAACCGACCTGGCTCACCGAGCTCCATGAAGAGGCGGAAATCAAGAAAGCCATCCACGCCCGGCTGAACGGTTCGGCCAGTCCGAAAGCGGTGGAAGCGCAGTTTCGCAAATGGATGGCCAACCGCGAAATGATGGCTAACTTCAAACGCCTCGAAGCGGCGGGCGCCAAGGTTGTTTATCGCTCCGTGGATATCCGGGACGCGGCGGAAGTGAAGGCCGTCGTCGATCAAATCCGCCAGACCCAAGGGGCCATCCGCGGCCTCGTCCATGGCGCTGGCGTGCTCGCCGACAAACGCATCGAAGACAAGACCCCGGAACAATTCACGGAAGTTTATTCGACGAAGGTCGCGGGCCTGCACGCCCTGCTGGCGGCGACCGCTGAAGACGACTTGAAAATCATGGCGTTGTTCTCCTCGTATACCGGCCGTTACGGTCGGACGGGACAGGCGGATTATGCCGTGGCCAATGAAGTTTTGAACAAGGTCGCCCAGGTTGAATCGCGTCGGCGTCCGGGCTGCCGCGTGGTGTCGGTCAACTGGGGTCCGTGGAATGGCGGCATGGTCACCCCCGCGTTACGCAAGGTGTTTGAACAGGAAGGGGTGGGCTTGATCGACCTGACGGCCGGCGCGGAATACCTGGTGCAGGAGCTTTCGTTGGGCCGCCAGAGTCCGGTGGAAGTGGTGATCATGGGGCTTCCGCCTGGTGTCGAATCCAAAACCGGTCCGCTTCGCACGGAAACTACCACGGCCACCGTCGCCTTCGAACGCGAGGTTTCCATCGCCCGGCTTCCCTGCCTGCTGTCGCATGTTCTGGATGGCCGCGCCGTGCTGCCCATGGCCCTGGTGATCGAGTGGCTGGCACACGGCGCGCTGCACAGCAATCCCGGGCGGGCGTTTTTTGGCGTTAACGATTTACGGATTTTCAAAGGAGTGGTAGTGGATCCAAACACCCGGCGCACGGTTCAGGTGTTGACCCGGCCCGCCCGCCAGGAAGCGGAATCGGTGGTGGTACCCGTTGAATTATGCAGCCTGGACGAAGGCAAACATATTCTCCATGCCCGCGCGGAAATTGTGCTGTCGGCGAAGCCAGCCAAGGGCCATGCGCGTTTCGCCAGCCTGCAATTGCCAGCGGACAACCGCGGTCCGGCGGCGATCTATGGTGCGGATTCGTTGTTTCACGGGCCCGACTTTCAAGGCATCAAACAGCTCGATGGCTGTGGCGAGCAAGGAATCGCGGCTCACGTCGGGGCGGCGCCCGGGCCGAAGCATTGGCTGGCGCAACCACTGCGCAACAACTGGATCACCGATCCGCTGGTGCTGGATGGCAGTTTCCAGATGATGATCTTGTGGAGTCTCGCGCAGCGTCATTCCCCTTCCCTGCCCTGCGCCGCTGCGAAATACCGGCAATTCAAGAATCGATTTCCAAAAGAGGGCGCCCGGGTGGTGATTCAAATCACCAGCACGGCCGCCCACCGCGCCACCGCCGATATTGAGTACCTCGACGAAAAAGGCCAGCTGCTCGCCCGTCTGGAGGGGTACGAATGCGTCATTGACGATTCCCTCAGGCCTTCCTTCCGCCGAAACCAGCTGGCGCGTTGAACATGAAGGTGCCCCCGCCGATCGCCATTGTCGGAATGGGCGGGATTTTTCCCGGCGCCGCCACGCTACCGCAATTTTGGAACAACATTGTCCACGGAGTCGATGCCGCCCGGGAAGCCCCCGCGGGACGCTGGCTGCTCCAGCCCGGGGACGCGCTCGATTCCAAACCCGCCACCCCGGACAAGGTTTATTCCCCCCGCGGCTGTTTCATTGAGGGGTTCCAACTTGACGCCACGGGATTGGATCTGCCCCCTGAATTTCTGGCCGGGCTGGATCCGCTGTTTCACCTGATCCTGCATGCTGGCCGCGCCGCATTTGAGGACGCGGTGATGCGGCCCATTGAGCGACAACGCATCGGGGTTATCCTCGGCAACATTGCCCTGCCCACGGAAAGTTCTTCCGCCTTGGGTGAAGCAATTTTCCGTCCCTTGTTCGAAGGTCCATTGCTGGGCCCCACGCCCCCCGGTAATCCCACGCTCCCCAATCCCATCAACCGCTATGTCACCGGCCTTCCCGCCGGCGTGCTGGCGAAGGCCCTGGGATTGGGAGGCGGCAGTTTCACCCTCGATGCCGCCTGCGCATCCTCGCTTTATGCGTTGAAACTTGCCTGCGATGAACTGCATGCGGGCCGGGTGGACGCCATGCTCACCGGCGGCGCGTCCCGGCCTGACTGCCTCTATACGCAGATGGGGTTTTCGCAATTGCGCGCCCTTTCCCCCACCGGCCAATGCGCCCCGTTTGACACTCAGGGGAATGGCTTAGTCGTGGGTGAAGGCGCTGGCGTGGTGGTGCTGAAGCGATTGGCCGACGCCCAGCGTGACGGCGATCACATTTATGCCGTCATCCGCGGTATTGGACTGTCCAATGATGTCGAAGGCAATCTGCTGGCGCCCAGTTCCGAGGGCCAATTGCGGGCGTTGCGTCAGGCGTATGAACAGGCAGGCTGGACACCCGACGCGGTGGATTTGATTGAATGCCACGCCACCGGAACCCCGGTGGGAGATGCCGTGGAATTCGAAAGCCTCACGAAATTGTGGCACGGCACCCCGTGGCAATCAGCCCAGTGCGTACTTGGGGGGGTCAAATCCAATATCGGCCACCTCCTCACCGGCGCGGGCGCCGCCGGCCTGATCAAGGTGCTGCTGGCACTCAAGGAAAAGACCCTACCCCCCACCGCGCACTTTTCCCGGGCTGGCGAAAAAATCGCCCTGGCAAACAGCCCTTTTCAAATCCTCTCGAAAAGCCAGCCGTGGACTGCGCGCTCGGCCAAAACACCACGCCGCGCCGCCGTCAGCGCTTTCGGATTTGGAGGGATCAACGCGCACGTGCTCATAGAGGAATGGGACCGCAAAAAATCGGTCAAGCGCACGCTTACTAAACCGGCGCCAAGCAAAGCCTGCCCGGTGGCGATCGTCGGGATGGACGCGTGTTTTGGCCCCTGGAAAGATCTGCGGGCCTTTCAAGAACGCGCCCTGGGCGGGGGTGAACAAAAGGAGCAACCCCGGCCTCCCCAGCGTTGGTGGGGTGTTAACGCAGATGCCTTCAAGGGTTATTATCTCGATGCGTTGCGGATCCCCACCGATCGCTACCGCATCCCGCCGAAAGAGCTGGAGGAAATGTTGCCGCAGCAATTGCTCATGCTCCAGGTGGCCGCCGGGGCGCTGCGCGACACGCACACGGGGCCGCAGAATCTGCTGCGCACCGGCGTCTTTATCGGCCTCGGCCTGGATTTGGCCACCACCCATTTTCATTTCCGCTGGTCGCTGCTCAACCGCGCGCGTGAGTGGTCGGTCCAGCTTGGACTTTCCCTGTCCGAGGCGGAACTGGAAAGCTGGGTGGCGGCGCTGCGGGAGGCGGCGGGACCGGCTTTGAATGCGAACCGGACCATGGGCGCGCTGGGCGGGATTGTGGCCAGCCGCCTGGCCCGGGAATTTCGCATGGGCGGATCCAGCCACACCATTTCCGCCGAGGAATCCTCCGGCAGCCGCGCGCTGGAGGCGGCCGTTCGCGCTTTGCAACAGGGAGAGCTCGACCAGGCACTGGTCGGCGCGGTGGATTTGGCGGGCGACCTTCGCTCCGTGCTGGGCACCCATGCCGGCCGGCCGTACTCAGCCAGCGGACAGGCGCGACCTTTTGACACCAGCGCCGATGGCGCCCTACCCGGTGAGGGTGCGGCGGCCGTCGTGCT
>JAYTXL010000327.1:0-5358 GCA_043742955.1 Verrucomicrobiota bacterium
TGTCCGTGCCCGAGTTGGTGGATTTCTATGGTCAGCGCGGGTTTGACTGTATTTGCATCACGGATCATCTGGCGGATCCCCGGCGGTTGATTGGCAAGCTGGCGCGCTTGAGCACGCTCACGCTGGGCCAGAACCAGCTCGATGAGTATTTTGATGTGATTGACCGTGAACGCCAGCGGGCCTGGCGCAAATACCGCATGCTGGTGATGACCGGCATCGAATTCAACAAGGATGGTTACACCCGGAAATCCTCCGCGCACCTGCTGGGCATTGATCTGAAGGCCCCGATCGGCGCCGGCCTGGATCTGGCCGAGACCATTGCGCAAATCCATGCCCAAGGCGGACTGGCCGTGGCTTCCCACCCGCACATCATGAAAAGCGAATGGGGCAGGGACACGCTTTTTCTGTGGGAAAATCAGGAGCAGTTCGCGCCGTTGATTGACGCGTGGGAGATCGCCAATCGCAATGATATCTTCACCCCAGTGGGCCACAAGAAGCTGCCGTTTCTGGCGAACAGCGATTTTCACAAGCCCAAGCATATTTACTCCTGGAAGACGGTCCTGAGATGCGAAAAGGAGCCAGAGGCCATCAAGCAATGCATCCGCAAGAACGAACATGTTTCCATCACGCTTTACCGCGACGACAACCAACTGTTGCGGGAGAATGTCCAAAGCGCTCCGGTGGAGCGGGCCGCCCGCGTGTTTGATTTCCAAACTCCGTTGCCACTAAAAGTTGCCCGGGGATAGCCGGCCGGCATGAACAGCGTGACCGTCCAAACTTTCCGGGAGGCTTTCTGCGCGCGGTTTGGCTGCCCGGCTGAGGCGTATGAGAATCACGTCTTTGTGCGCTGCCTCCCGCCGCATTCCCGGCTATTGGCGGGCTTTCTGCGGCACCTGACTCCGGAGTATTTTCAGGGTGATTTCGAACTCATCCGGCAGTTGGCTGAGGTGCGGAACCCGGAGGAATTGAATGGCGAGGTGCGGAATCATTTCTACCAGCGCCGGGCCGACAAGGGCTTTTTCCGGGGGGCGCTGCGCGTGCGGCTTTCCCGCCGCCGCCTGCGTCGTTTGGGCGTGGAGACCTTCGAGTAATTCCCGGCACCGTTTGTAACGCAATCGTTGATTGGTCGTCATGGGATCCTCGCACACGTCCCCCAACTTAGCGGGGTCGTTGATTGGCCGCCGTGGGAACAGCCCGGTTTCAGGCAGGGCTGCGGTGATTCAGCGATTTGGAACTAAAACCTAAAATCGAAAACTCAAACATGAAAACAACCAAAGACAATCCAACACTGAAAGCTTTCACGCTCATTGAACTGCTCGTCGTGATCGCCATTATCGCCATCCTCGCGGGCCTGCTCTTGCCGGCGCTGGTCAATGCGAAGGAGAAAGCCAAGCGGGCCACCTGCCTCAACAATCTTAAACAATGGGGTTTAGCCCAGATTATGTATCTGGGGGACAGCAACGAGAACTTCCCGCAGACAAAAATCCCGAACGGCACTGCGGTCTCCTCTTCCCTTCTGACCGCGCCGGGCGGTTACAACGAGGACAAACCGCGCTGGTCCGATTTGCAGGCCTACGATGCCGGCGCCACCGTGAACGACGTCTGGTTCAATGTGCTGCCGCCGTATGTCGACCAGTCATCCTTGTATCAACTATCCCGCACGCCTGCCGGCCAGGCCAGTTTTGCCACCGGCAATTCCATTCACCGCTGCCCCTCGGCCAAATTCCCCGACGTCACCAACGCCGATCCGGCGGCCCGTCCGGTGTTCAACTACGCGATGAATTCCAAAGGCAACGAGGATATCAATGGCAACAAATTCACCCCGTTGAACCTGCAGCAGGTGGCGGCTCCGAGCGCCTTTGTGTTGTTCCTGGATGTGCGGGTGCGGGCGGACGACATCATTTGGCCCACCACCAAGGCGGCCGACATTGCGAGTCCGCACGCGTTCACCTCCCGTCTGGCGACGCGCCATTCCAGAGGAGCCAACCTGGCTTTCGCTGACGGTCACGCGCAGTGGTATTCCTACACCCTGGTCACTACGAATAAATCCGGGAAGCCCAGCGATGTAGGCCGGTCCGACATTAATTGGGCGTTTGATGGGCATCTGGTTCCGTGATTTAATGGGCGGATGATGATAACTCAAACTCGGTCGCTTGCTTTGAACGCCATAAAAAAACTGATTGCCGTTGCCGTCGGCTTGGGGCTGGGACTGGCGCTGCCCGGTGCCAGTCCCGCCGCCGAACCGCCGGCGGATCCCATCGTGTTCTCTTTTGCCACGGTGGGGGATTCCCGGCACGACCCGGAGGCCCTGGACATCACTGCGGCGGACAAAATCTGGTTGCAAAACACCCGCGTGCTGGCGCGGCTGCTGCGGGAGATTCAGGCGCAGAAACCGCAGGCGCTGTTTTTCAACGGCGACATGATCATGGGCTACACCACCAACGCTGCGGTGCTGAACCGGCAATATGCCTATTGGCGCGGCATGGTGGCGGGCTTGCAGGAATCCGGCACCTACCTCGTGCCGGTGCCGGGCAACCACGAAGTACAGATCAAAACGACCGATGTGGCGGGCAAGCCGGCGAAAGTTGCGATGGTCGCCAGCGAGCACGCGTGGCGCGACAACCTGGGGGATTTGATTTTCGACACCACACGTTGGAAACAGATGCGCGGGGCGGCCATCACCGCGTGGGATGTCCAAAACACCCCCGTTATAAACGGTGCGGACGCGGTGAAATCAGACCAGCGTCAGCTCACCTATTCATTCGATTATTTGAACCTGCACTTTGTGGTGATCAACACGGATGCGTTCAGCCAGGATTCCCACGCGCCGGTGGCGTGGCTCGCAGAGGATCTCGCCCGGGCCCAGGCGCGCGGGGCACGGCGTCAGTTCGTCTTTGGGCACAAGATGGCTTACACTTATTTTTATGACGCCAGCACCAAGCCGAAAGGGTTCGACCTGTTTCCGGACAACCAGCGCGCGTTTTGGGATTTGATGGAAAAATATCAGGCCACGTATTTTTGCGGTCATGAGCATATTTACCACTCCATGCAACCACGGGCGGAGCAGGGCGGCAAAGCCTGGCAGATCATCGTCGGTTCCGGCGGTTCGCCGTTCGAGGCCGGGCCGGGTGACAGCCATAATCCCAACGATCGGAAATACGCCTGGGCCCTGGTCAAAATCCATCGCAGCGGCCGGGTGCGGATGGAAGCGCATGGCTTCGATGAGCATTTGAATCCAACGCACCTGATCGAGCGCCTCGAGCTGGCACAGCCGGCCGGCTTGGAATAATCACCTCCACCACACCGCCGGGGCGGCGGCGGTTTTGTTCGGAGCGAGTGGGAGAATAAAACAGCCTCCTCACCCCAAGCCGCCTCCTTTGGGGGAGGAGAGTGAGACGAATCACGCTTCCGCGCTTCAAAATCCCCGCCGGTTTTCCTTTTTAATTCCACCGATTTAATTTCTGATCGTTCCATGGTCGCCCGCGTCACGCTCGAGATCGCCCTCCGGAAGGAGTTCGACTACCGCATCCCGCCGGAACTGGCGGGACGGGTCGAGATCGGCTCGCGCGTGAAAGTCCCCTTCGGCCACCGGCACGTCCTCGGCTGTGTGACGGCTCTGGTGGAGGAGTCCACGCAGACGAATCTGCGGCTCATTTCCAAGCTGGTCAGCGCGCAGTCGCTCGTCACCCCCAAGGTGCTGGCGCTGGCGCGCTGGATCGCTGACTACTATTGCTGCGCGCCCGAGGTTGCGCTCAAGAGCGTGCTTCCCGAAGCCATCCGCAAGGAGAAAGCGGGCTGGCGTGAACGTCTATTTGTGCGGCGATCCCCGTTGCCAGGAGAGCCACCCAAACTCACCCAGCGCCAGCAGGAAGTCTGGAAGATCCTCGCGGAACGCGGCGAAATCCTGCTGACCGAACTGCTGACCCTGGCGGAAACCACCGCCGAGACCGTGCGGCGTCTCGAAGACAAGGGATTGGTCAGCATCACTAATGAGATTTCCGAGCGCGATCCCTACGAGCACGAACTTATCAGCCGCACCGAGCCGTTGGTGCTGAACCCCGAACAGTCCGTCGCACTGGAAGAAATCAAGGCGGCGATGGCGAAAGCGGACGCGGGGGTGGTCAAGGCTCCCGATGCAGCTCCGCGCATTCCCCTTTCCTCTCCGGCGACTTTCCTCCTGCACGGCGTCACGGGCAGCGGAAAAACAGAAGTCTATTTGCAGGCCATCGCGCAGGCCCTTACCCGGGGCCAGGGCGCCATCGTCCTCGTGCCGGAAATCGCGCTTACCCCGCAAACCGTGGAACGATTCAAGGCGCGCTTCAGCAGCGGACCGTTGCAGACGCTGGTGGCCGTGCTGCACAGCCATCTTTCCGCCGGCGAGCGCCACGACGAATGGCACAAGATCCGGCAGGGTCGCGCGCGCATTGTCATCGGCGCCCGATCCGCCATCTTTGCCCCCGTCGAACCGCTCGGGCTCATCATCGTGGACGAGGAACATGAGCATTCCTACAAGCAGGAGGAGGCGCCCCGTTATCACGCGCGGGATGTGGCCGTGGTGCGCGGCCAACGCGAGGCGGCTGTCGTCGTGCTCGGTTCCGCCACGCCCTCGCTGGAAAGTTACTACAACGTGAAGAAGGGTAAATATACGCTGCTCCAGCTGCCCACCCGCGTGGACGACAAGAAAATGCCCATCGTCCGCGTCGTGGATATGCGCCAGGCCGCACGTAAAGACAAAGGCCCGCCGATTTTTTCACCGCAGCTCAAGGAGGCCATCACCCAGCGACTTGAGAAACGCGAGCAGGTGATCCTGTTCCTTAACCGCCGCGGCTATTCCACCTCCCTCCAATGCCCGCTCTGCGGCTACGTGGCCGAGTGCCCCAATTGCAGCGTTGCGCTCACTTTCCATCGCCGCGCCCAGAAACTCTGCTGCCACGTCTGCGGCCATGAGGCCACCGCCCCCACGGTTTGTCCGGACGTCAAATGCCGGAACCCCGCCATCCGTTACTCCGGCCTGGGCACCGAAAAAGTGGAGGATACCCTGGTTAAATTATTTCCCCACGCCCGCATCCAGCGGATGGATTCCGACCTGATGAAACGCAAGGAGGATTACCGGCGCGTGCTGGGCGACTTCAAGGCGGGCAAGACCGACATCCTCGTCGGGACGCAGATGATTGCCAAAGGGCTGCATTTCGAAAACGTCACGCTCGTCGGCGTCATCTATGCGGACTTGAGTCTGCACATGCCGGACTTTCGTGCCGGCGAACGCACCTTCCAATTACTCACCCAGGTTTCGGGCCGCGCCGGCCGGGGCGAAGTCGAGGGCGAGGTTTTCGTGCAGGCCTTCACCCCGTTTCATCC
>JAYTXL010000328.1:0-19956 GCA_043742955.1 Verrucomicrobiota bacterium
GTGAACATCATCTGGCCCATGCCCCAGAGGCCGTGCATGATTTTGTAGGCCTGCATCGGGTAGGTCTTCTTGATGCTCACGAAGACGAGGTTGTGGAAGACGCCTTCCGCCGGCAGCGCAATGTCCACGATCTCGGGGAAGTTCATCTTGAAGATGGGCAGGAAAAGTTTCACGGACGCACCGCCGATGTAGAAATCTTCCATCGGCGGGATGCCGACGATGGTGGCGGGATAAACGGCGTCTTTGCGGTGCGTAATGGCGGTGACGTGGAAGACGGGATACGGCTCGGGCAACGTGTAATAGCCGGTGTGATCGCCGAACGGGCCTTCGTCGCGCAACGGCTCGGTCGGGTCCACGTAGCCTTCGATGACGAAGTCGGCGTTGGCGGGGACCTCGAGGTCGTTGGTCTCGCACTTGACGAGTTCGACGGATTTTTTACGGAGATAACCGGCGAGGAGGAATTCGTCGAGGCCATCGGGCAGCGGTGCGGTGGCGGCGAAGGTGAACACGGGATCGCCGCCGAGGAAAATGGCGACCGGCATGCGCTCGCCCTTCTCGTAGTAGCGCCGCCCGTGACGCGCGGCGACTTTCTGCAACTGCCAGTGCATCCCCGTCGTATGGTCGTCGTAAATCTGGATCCGATACATGCCGAGGTTACGGTCGCCGGTGTCGGGATCTTTCGTGACGACGCACGGCAGGGTGATAAAGCGTCCGCCGTCGAGCGGCCAGCATTTGAGAATGGGAAGGTTGAGTAGAGTGGATGGTTGAGAGTGGAGAGTGGAGAAACCGCCCTCACCCCTACCCTCTCCCCCAGGAGAGGGAGAATCGTTTACCGTCGCGGTCGAGTTCGGAGCATTGGACGTTGGGCATTGAACATTGGGCATTGAAAGTTCAACTTCCAACTTCCAATCAGGGGCCATCGGCCACGGCGCGGTGCGCGTGGGCGGGGCGTCGAATTTGTGGATCACTTCCTTACACGGACCGTACTTCACCAACTTCGGCCTTGCGTGGCGCAGATCGAGCGCGGTGCCGAGGAGTTTGATGGCCTCCTTGAAACCGGTCGGCGGCTTGGCTTTCATGAGCGTGCCGAGCTCGGCGGCGACTTCGTCCACCGAGTTTGTCCCCAGGCTCATCGCCATCCGTTTGTGCGAACCGAGGGTGTTAATGGCGACGGGAAACGGCGATACGACACCGTTCACCGTGGGTTTTTCGATGAGCAACGCCTTGCCGCCGCCGGGCGATTTCATTTCGCGGTCGGCGAGTTCGGTGATTTCCAATTCGGTGGCGACGGGCTGCGAAATGCGTTTGAGCTCGCCCGCCTGTTCAAGTGCCGTGATGAAATCTCGGAAGGAGTCAAAAGCCATAGCTCGGAGGAGAGTAACAGACCGAGGCGGGCGTGCAATGGGCGTCACGCATTTTGTCGGATTCAATCCAAGCCGAACCGCTCCTCGACCACCATCCCCAGTTCAACCGCGTCCAGACCCATGGCGCTTTAGCTCCCGGGCTTCATGGCCGGGGTCAGGGCCAGGTCAGGCGGCAGTTTATCAGCTTCAAACGTTTCCACGTTCAGTTGGATGAGGCTTTGGCGAGGGATCCCCAAATCCACGTCACCATTGGTGCGATCCACCACCATCGCCACCCCGACCACGCGGCCCTGATGCGCGCGCACGATGGCGAGGGTTTCCTGCACGCGTCCGCCTTTGGTGACGACGTCCTCGACAATCAGAATCTTTTCGTCCGGGCTGATTTTGAAACCCCGGCGGAGCACCAGTTTTCCGGACTCCTTTTCCACGAAAATGAAGCGCAAACCGAGTTGTCGCGCGACTTCCTGACCGATCACCAACCCGCCCATGGCCGGCGCGATCACGGTGACGGCTCCGAGGGAGCGAACCCGTTCCGCCAAAGCGGCGCCCAGTTTCTCCACGATGGGCATTTGTTGCAGGGCGAGCGCACATTGGAAGAACTGGCGGCTGTGCAGCCCGCTGCGCAGCACAAAATGGCCTTCGAGCAGGGCGCCGGTGGCGCGAAAAATGTCCAATGTTTCCACATTTGTCATGGCGTGAGGATCCTGAATTCGCAATCCCGAAGCCAGCAGAAACCGGTGGTAAAAACTGCTGGCTTCCGCCGGGGCGATTCCTGATTCTCGGGGTCATGCCCAAATGGGTCAAGTTGATCATCGCGATTTTGCTGCTGCCGCTCTGCGGGGGAATGGCCGAGGCCTTGTTCGCGGTGCTGCGCGGAAGCGGGCACGCCGACACCCTCTGGGTCGCGATGCTGGCGGGCGTCGCGTGTTGGGTGGTGATCTATTTGCTCCTGCCGAAGCCGATGTGGATTTATGTGTTTGGCCATGAGTTGACGCATGCCCTCTGGACCTGGCTGTTTGGCGGGCAGGTCAAGAAATTCAAGGCGACCTCCAACGGCGGCCACGTGATCATCACCAAGAACAATTTTCTCATCGCCCTGGCCCCGTACTTTTTTCCGCTCTACGCATTTTTCGTAGTCGTCGTTTTTGGGCTGGGCCATTGGTTCTGGGGTTGGAGCCGCTACCGGGTCTGGTTTCACCTGCTGCTCGGCGCCGCCTACGCTTTTCACGTCACTTTGACGTGGCACATCCTCAAGACCCGTCAATCGGACATCACCCAACAGGGATATTTATTTTCTTCGGTGATTATTTTTTTAGGCAACGCCAGCGTGCTGCTCATCGGCGTTCCCTGGTTGACCGGCCAGGGACAAATCCTTTCAGGATTTGGGTTGTGCCTGCGAGCGACGGGCGTGCTGATTCAACGCTTAAGCCACCTGATCTAGGCTGCGGCGCGCCGGTGACAACCCGGCCGAAAATAAATCGCGCTTGAAAAGCACGGGGGTTTGGGGCGGAATGGCAGCAGTTCGAATCGACTTTATGAAGCTCAGCGACATTCTTAACGAAAAGCAGATCATTCCTGAATTGCAGGCCTCCGATCGCTGGGAGGCCATCGACGAGTTAATCAACAATCTGGTGCAATGCGGGACCATCAAGGCGGAGTGCCGTGAACAAATCACCGCCGTGGTCAAAAAGCGGGAAACCTCCATGAGCACCGGCATTGGGTTTGGGGTTGGCATTCCCCACGCCTCGACCGACATGATTCACGAGGTGGTGGGGGCGCTGGGCCGTTCGAAGCGGGGCGTGAATTTTGACGCCCTGGACAACCAACCGGTGAACCTCGCCATGCTGTTTCTGGTTCCCCAAGGCCAGTTCCAAAAGCATCTGCACACCCTCGCTGACATCGCGAAGCTGCTGCATAAAAAAGAATTTCGGCAGGCGCTCGAAGAAGCACCCGATGCCGCCGCCATGTATAAGATCATCAAGGACAATTCACCTTCGAAATAGCGACGGCGCCGCCCGGAGTCGCGGGCAAGGGGAAAACTTTCGGCCGGAGCTGGTTCATTTCAAGACGCCGTGTTACATCATTTTCTTCAACAACGGCTGCAAGCTGCCGTCACCGACCTCCTTCCCGATGCCGCGACGGGCACAATGCTCGTGCGGCCCTGCCCCGATCCGAAATTCGGCGATTACCAGACGAACGCGCTCATGGCGCTGGCCAAGGAGCGCCAGCTGAATCCGCGCCAGCTGGCTGCGGACGTGGTGGCGACGCTGGACGTGAGTGAGTGGTGCGAAAAAGTCGAGATTGCCGGCGCGGGTTTCCTCAATTTTCGCCTCAAGCCGGCCGCGCTCGTGCGAACGCTGGCAGGCGCCATCCAGGGCGAGCATCTTTTTTTTACGAAGACGACGCACCCGCGCACCCTGGTCATTGATTTCAGCTCACCCAATGTGGCCAAGCAAATGCACGTCGGCCATATCCGTTCCACCGTGCTCGGCGATTGCCTGGCGCGCACGCTCCGGCTGCTGGGACATCAGGTCGTCACGGACAACCACATCGGCGACTGGGGCACGCAATTTGGAAAACTGTTGGTTGGCTGGAAACAGCAACTGAACCGAGCCGAGTTGGAGCGGGACCCGATCGGGGAGCTGGAGCGGCTCTACAAAACCATCAACGCCGCCGGGGACGCCGACCCGGAGGTTCTGGAGGCGGCCCGGATGGAATTGGTGAAACTCCAGAACGGAGACGTGGAAAATCTGGGCATCTGGCAGGAAATGATCACGCTCTCGCGGGTCCAGTTTGACGAGATTTACGGCCGTCTCGGGGTGAAGTTCGACCACTATCTGGGAGAAAGTTTTTATAATCCCCGGCTCAAAACGGTCGTTCAGGAGCTGCGCGACCGGGGGATTGCCCGGGAAAGTGAAGGGGCCATCTGCGTTTTTTCGGATGGCTTGTTGCCGCCGAAACAAGATCCGTTTCTCAAGCAGGAAGATGGTTCATGGCAGCCAAACCCGGGCCTTATTCAGAAACGGGATGGCGCGGCGAATTATACCACGACCGACCTCGCCACCCTCGCCTATCGGCAGTTGACCTGGCAGCCGGATGAAATCGTTTACGTGACGGACGGACGACAACAACTCCATTTCAACCAACTCTTTGCCATCTTCCGCCGCTGGCAGCCCGGGGCAGCGGTGAGGCTGGCGCACGTCTGGTTTGGTTCGATTCTGGGAGACGATGGCAAGCCGTTTAAGACGCGGAGCGGCGACACCGTGCGCCTCTCCGATTTGCTGGAGGAGGCAGAAAAGCGCGCGGCTCAACTGCTCCGGGAGAAGCAACGGGAGCGTTCCGAACCGGACCGATTGCCGGAATCACTTTGGCCCGAGGCGGCCCGGATCATCGCGTTGGGCGCGATCAAATACGCCGACCTGTTGCCGAACCGGCAGAGCGATTACATATTCAGCTGGGACAAAATGCTGGCATTTTCGGGCAACACCGCGCCCTATTTACAATACGCGTACGCCCGCATCCGCAGTATTTTCCGGAAGTCAGGCGAAACCTCCAGCCTTCAGCCTGCAGCCTTCAGCCTCCAATTGGGCCAGCCGGAGGAAATCGCGCTGGCCCGCCATCTGCTCAATTTCGGACTTGTGCTGGAAGCGGTGGTTGAGGAATACCGGCCAAATTTTCTCTGCACTTATCTCTATGAATTGGCCGGACACTATGCCCGGTTTTATGAGCATTGTCCGGTGCTCAAAGCGGAAACCGATCTGCGCAACAGCCGACTGGCGCTGTGCGATCTGACCGGCCGCGTATTAAAGCAGGGTCTGGCCGTCTTGGGCATCGAAGTCCTGGAACAGATGTGATTTCCGCCTTGGGAGGGCCGGACGCCGTGGTTGCGGGTCCAATTTCCACCGTTTTTTTGCTTTCACATTGGGGCAGACGGTATTAAATGAAAAAGGTGAACACCAATGAAGAAAGCATCGGGTACAAGATCTGGGGCGCGGACGACGTCGTCTATGGTCCGGTGGAATTGCCGGTGATGGTGGAGTGGATTCAAGATGAGCGCGTGACGGCGGACACGTGGGTGTACGTCGAACAGTCGGATGCCTGGCACAAAGCGCCGCAAGTTCCGGAGCTGTCCTTGTTTTTTCGTTCCCGCAGTGGCGCGGCCGGCGGTGCCCCCGCCAGTGGCACCCCGCAGTTGGTTGGCGGCATCAAGCCGGGGATGCTTCGGCGCGTCAAGATCCTCGGGGACATGTCCGACGCCAACCTGGCGACTTTCATCCAGTTCATGGAGGTGCAGAAGATCAGGCAGTTCAGCGAAGTGGTGAAGCAAGGTGAACACGGGGATGCGATGTTCCTGGTGCTGGAGGGCGAGGTGCGCGTGCGCCAGATGATCGCGGGCAAGGAAACGATTTTGGCAACCCTCGCCGCCGGCGAATTCTTCGGGGACATTTCTTTGTTTGACCAAGGTCCGCGTTCCGCCGATGTGGTGGCCAACAACGACAGCGTGCTGCTCAAAGTTTCCACGACCGCCTTTCAACGACTCACGGCGGAGGCCCCCGCCCTGGCAACTCCCTTGCTGGTCGGCATCTGCAAAACTTTGACCGCGCGGATTCGCGCGGACAACAAGCGCTTCCGCGACTCGATCAATTTCGCCCGCGCTTCAGCCAACCGCTGATCCCCGTTGCTCCGGCGGGTGGATCAGTTTTTCCAAGGCGGCGAAGAGGGCTTCTGAATCGTCGAAATGAGCAGGCCTTTCCGGGCCGGTTACCAGACCGAAACCCGCACCATAGGCCCGACCGTTGGCCACGCAAGCATCCGTGCGGGCTTCGGCGAGCTGCCCTTCGGCCTTGCGGAGCACGCTGGAGCGATCGCCGTCCAACTCATATTTCCACCCCACCAATCGCGCCGACGGAAACCACGATCGCAAGGCATTGATGATTTTTGGGGTCGGCACGAGTTCGGCGAGGAGCGTACCGGAACGCGTGGCAATCTTGGCCGCGCGGCATTCGCGCAGTGCGCCGCCGGCGGAGCGTTCCCAGATTTTTCCGAAGGCGAAATCACTGACGGCTGCGACGTGAAACACGGCTTGAATCCTGGGCGAGGCGAGGGTTTGAAGGCGGTCGTGCAGCTCGGCGGTCGTGCCGAAAGACAGCACTGCTTGCGCCTGCTGGCGGTCCCGATGGGTGGCGGACTGGCCGAGCAGCAACGTCACCGTGTGACCGTGCGCGACCAGATAATTGGCCAGTTTCGAACCGAGGGCGCCGGTGGAGATGTTGGTCAGTCGCCGGACTTCATCCAAGGGTTCGCAGGTCGGCCCGGCGGTGACGATGCAATTCATGGTGATCAAGTATAGAACCGTCCGACCGCCCAAGCAAAGCGCTATTGAGTTACCTCCTAAAAACGTGACATCGTGGGCTGGTTCAGCGACACAACGCGAACGGGACTTACGAACACAAATCATCATGAGCAGAATTGTCGGCATCGACCTCGGCACCACCAACTCGCTGGTGGCCACCGTGGATTCAGGAATTCCAATGGTCATCGCCGATGGGGAAGGTCGGCGTTTAACGCCTTCCGTCGTCCATGTGCCGGGCCCGGAGCGGACTCCGATCGTGGGTTATCCGGCCAGCCGGCTGCGGTTGCTGCATCCGGCGGAGACGGTTTATTCGGTGAAGCGCTTCATGGGGCGGCGCGGCGCGGACATTTCCCGGGAAGAAATGCTCGTCACTTACCCGGTTGGCGGTGAAGGCACCGGTCCCGTCACCATCGACCTGCACGGTCACCCCTGGACGCCGGAAGCAATTTCCGCCGAAGTGTTGAGGAAACTGAAGCGCGATGCGGAAGCCTGTTTTGGGGAGTCCGTCACGCGGGCCGTGATCACGGTGCCGGCTTACTTTAACGACGCGCAGCGCAACGCCACCCAGCGGGCCGGTGAACTCGCTGGCTTGACGGTGGAGCGGATTCTCAACGAACCCACGGCGGCGGCCCTCGCTTACGGGCTCGATCGATTGAAGGAACACGCGAAGATCGCCGTATATGATCTGGGCGGCGGCACCTTCGATCTGTCCATTCTCGAACTAAACCACGGGGTCTTTCAGGTTCTGAGCACGCACGGGGATACCCGGCTCGGCGGGGATGATCTCGACAGGCGCCTGGTCGATTTTTTGATCAAGCGAATCAAGGCCGAGGGCGGTCCGGACGCGCGGCTCGATTTGCCCATGCTGGCCCGGATTCGTGCCAGCGCCGAACACGCCAAGATCACACTGTCCTCCGAAATCCAAATTGAAATCCCCCTGCCGTTCCTAACGCCGGAGTTCAGCTTCCATTGTATATTGACGCGGCCCGAGCTGGAATGCCTGACCCGTGAGCTGCTCGAGCGCACCCGTCCGCACTGCCTGCTTTCACTGGCGGACGCCCGGCTGGAAGCGAAGGATCTTGACCAGGTGATTCTGGTGGGTGGCCAGACGCGGATGCCGCTCGTGCGCCAGCTCGTCGCCCAATGGTTTGGTTGCGCGGAGTTTGAGGAGCAACCGGGTGGCGTCCGCCTCGGCACCGAGTATCACCGGGCGAAAGGTCCGCAGCTCAACACCGCGCAAAATCCGGACGAAGCGGTCGCGCTCGGCGCCGCGATCCAAGCTGAAATTCTATCCGGTGGCTTCAAGAACGTGCTCCTCCTGGATGTCACGCCGCTTTCACTCGGCATTGAAACCTTCGGTGGTTTGATGAATGTGATCATCCCGCGCAACTCGACGATCCCCATCAAGGCGGGCGAGATGTTCACCACGGCGGTGGATTACCAGCGTGACATGCTGATCGGCGTGCTGCAGGGCGAACGCGAGCGGGCGAAGGACAACTGGAGCCTGGGCCAATTCACCATTGCTTTCGAGGCCGCGCCCAAGGGCGTGCCGCGAGTCGGCGTGCAGTTTGAAATCGATGCCAACGGGATCCTGCACGTGCTTGCCCGCGACACCAAAACCGGCGAGGAAAGGATTGTGGAGATGAAGTCCGCCGTGGACGTGGACGATGCTGACGTGCAGAAAATGGTTGAGGAATCCGTCGCATACGCCTTCGACGACCTGAAAGCCCGCCGTTGGATCGAGGCGAAATTGCGGGCTGAAGAAACTATTTCCGCGACGCGCAAAGGTCTGGCTGAATACGCGAGCGCATTGGAGGCCGATTGCCTTCACCAGATCGAGCAAGCGCTGGCGGCCCTCGTTTCCGTGCTGGCTACGGAAGATCCGGCTACGAGAACGGGCGATCCGGTGAAACTGAAAGCCGCCGCGACCATGCTCGACGAAGCCACCCAACCGCTGGCGGACTTCATGATGGACCAGGCAATGGCAGCGGTGCTGCGCCAACGCGGACTAATTCAGTGAAGCAGGGCGGACTGCTTCACTATGAAGTCAGATACCAAGCGGCCGCCGGAAGCAATATCCCCAGGATAAAGGCGGGCGCACACCCAGCCTTCTGCGGAGGGCGGGAAAACTGACCGGGATGCTTCTCGTAAAGTTCGGCGGCCATTTTTTCAACCAGCTCCTTGGCTTCCGCAAGTCCCATGCCCGGATGCGTCGCGCGGTAGAGCTTGATGGCTTGAATCTTATTTCCCGAGAAGATGGCGGCCGTGACGGGGTGGGAGTCGTCCGCTTGAGGTTGACCAGCAATTTCAGGGTTGGAAGCGCCTAAACCCTCGACGTAGTCCTTTGCCTCGGCCAACCCGAGGCCAGTCAACTCCCGGCACAGCTTGATCGCTGCGATCTTACCGTCCGAATTAAGAACGGCCTGAACCTTCTGAACCTCCGACGGTGTGAGTGCCCGGGCCATGCGCCTTTTCCGTCGCAGTTAGGATCAAGCCTTTATATCCAACTTGTCGAACGCATTGTTCCCAAATCCCGCAGCGGGTGGCTCCGTCGTGTTGGTCAGCCCACGCTTGGGTCCGGGCTTCGGCGCGGGCGCGACGGGCTCTTCCGGAGAGGGCCCGTTTCCGGCGGCACGCGCATCCGCGTCGATTTCATGCTGGCGCGGATTGGCCGCCCGTTTGTTGCGCGGCAACGGACTGATCATGACATTAATGCCCTTCCCGATCAGCTTGGGGACATTGTCAGGATGGCCGTACGGGGTGGTTTCCTTGATGAATTTCTCGACCACTTGAAAGCCATACTCCTGGTGCGCCATTTCCCGTCCGCGAAAGCGAAGGCTGATCTTCACCTTCATATCATCGCAGAGAAAGTCGATGGCATGGCTGAGTTTGACCCCGAAATCATGCGGATCAATTTTAGGGCTGAGCTGGATTTCCTTGACCTTGTTGGCGTGCTGGTGTTTCCGGGACTCCTTGTCCTTTTTTGCCTGCTCGTAACGGAATTTGCCGTAATCAACGAGGCGACATACCGGCGGCGTGGCGTTCGGGGCAATCTCCACCAAGTCCACCCCTTGTTGGCGGGCCATGATGAGGGCATCAGAAAGTTGAATGACACCAAGCTGTTGGCCCTCGTTACCGATGACTCGAACTTCACGGGCACGGATTTTCCCATTGACCCTGACGTAGGAGGAGGAGGAGGAGCTGCGGGGAGGATAAGGGTGACTCAAGCCACCCTCGCCGGTTGATATTTAGCCATGCAATTTTATATAAGCACCAACACTGAACCAGCGCTGTATGCGCCTTGGGGTGGTTATCTAAGCCTTAAACACCGTGCATGCAAGCCAAAAAGTTGGTGGTGCAGCCGCGCGAAAATCCGAATTCCGCTGGCCAACCAGATTGGGCGCTGGACAGCGGAAACCCTGGATGCAAGATTGGCTGGGTGAACCCGGACGAAAATGGCTCGTTGCCTTTGGCTCATTACCTAACCCGATCAAATTGCCACCCGATCATGAATTATCGCGCCCTGCTCCCGTTGTGCTTCCTCCTGAACCTGCTGCTCGGCCCCGCGCCCCGCGCTGGATACGCTGCGGAACCGCTGCGAATTGGGGTCGCCGAAACCGACATCACCCCCCCGAATGGCTACCCTATGTCCGGCTATTATCATGAGCGCCTGGCGACCGGTGTCATTGACCCGCTCAAAGCTCACGCCCTGGTTTTCCGCCAGGGGGCCGAGCAGGCCGCGCTGGTGACCTGCGATCTCACCGGGATCGCCAAGGACCTCTCTTCCGAGGTGCGCCGGATCGTCGCCGCAAAAACCGGCATCCCATTGGCGAACATCGTCCTGACCGCGACCCATTCGCACACGGCCCCGGACTATTTCAAAGATTTGTTTCAACATCTGGGAAAGACGGGCGCGCTTACGGAACGTGGACGCTATGTCACCAACCTGATTGACCGAATAGTCGAGGCTGCGGTTCAGGCGCACCACCAAGTCCAACCCGCCGTTCTCGCCACCTCCTCGGCCCGGCAGGAGGTTCCGGTTTCTTTCAATCGACGTTTCGTGATGCGCGACGGCAGCGTGCGAACCTGGATGAATCTGGCGAATCCCGAGGTCGTCCGGCCCGCCGGCCCCATCGATCCGGAAATCGGGATCATGGTTGTCCGCGCGGTTGAAGGAAAACAACCCCTGGCAGTCTTGAGCAATTTTGCGCTCCACCTCGATACCGTCGGCGGCAATCTTTGGAGCGCAGATTATCCATTTTTTATCGAGCGGAATGTGCGCGAACACCTCGGACCACACGTCGTTTCACTGTTCGGCGCCGGCTGCTGCGGGGACATCAACCACTCTGATCCGTCCAAGCCGGAACGAAACAAGACCGACCGGATCGGTGGCGAGCTGGGTAAGACGGTCCGAGCGGCCCTGGATCGCACGACCGCCATAAATGAACCCACTCTGCGTGTACGTTCCACCGTGGTTCGGGCGCCCCTGCAGGAAGTCAGCGACACACAGCTCGCCCGGGCCAAGGAAATCTTGACCACGGTGCAGTCGGGTAAGCCCGTGGATTTTCTCCAGCAGGTGGAGGCCTATCGGCAAATCATGGTGGACCAGCTCCGGCAACATCGCGCGCCGGCCGAATCCGCGCGCTGGATCGGTTGGGGGTTGAGCCACACTTGGAGCGGCATCGGCAAGGAACTGCCGCTGGAAGTCACCACCTTCACTTTCGGCTCCGAACTGGCCATCGTGTTTCTGCCGGGCGAAGTCTTCGTGGACCTGGGACTCGCGATTAAGCGCGGTTCCCCCTTCCGCACCACCCTCGTGATCGAACTGGCCAACTGCGTCGAGACGGTCTATATCCCGACGCGCGCCGCCTTCGCCGGCGGCAGTTACGAGGTGACCAACTCCGCGACGCTGCCGGGAACGGGCGAATCTCTGTCGGAAGCCGCGCTCCGCTTGCTGCGGGATGCCGCCACGGCCGCAGTCGCAAAACCGTAATCTTCATCTCCAATTCCGCCACCATGAAACTTTTTCTCCTTGCTGCCGTCAGCTCTCTCATCCTTGTGGGGCCGGCCCGGGCCGAACTTAAAGGAGGTGCCGCCGTCATCGATGTCACCCCCATAAAACTGCCCGTATTCGTCAACGGTGGCATGTTCAGCCGTTCCCTCGACCAGATCAAAACCCGGGTCAATGCGCGGGCCCTGGTCCTCGCGGATGACCAGAGTCAGATTGCCATTGTGGTGGTGGATAGTTGCATGATGGGACGACCGCTGCTGGATGAGGCCAAGGCCTTGGCGTTCAAGCGAACGGGGATTCGCCCGGATCACATCCTCATTTCCGCCACGCACGCGCATAGCGCGCCGGCTTCGATGAGTTGTCTGGGCACCGACGCGGACCCGGCCTATGTCCCATTTTTGCGCGATAAGATCGGGGAGGTCATCGCAGCGGCGCAGGCAAATCTGGAACCCGCCCGCATTGGTTTCGCCAAGGGCGATGCGGCGGGTTTTACCGCGCTGCGTCAGTGGATCATGCGCCCGGATCGGCTGGGGGAGGATCCCTTTGGCAACAAAACGGTGCGCGCCAACATGCATGCCGGCAACAATTGGGATACGGTCACGGGTGAGGCGGGCCCCAAAGACCCCGATCTTGCGCTGATCTCCGTGCAAGCCCGCGATGGCCGACCCATCGCCGTGCTGGGCAATTTCTCCATGCATTACTTTGGCGACAGCGATATCAGTGCGGATTACTTCGGCTTGTTCTCCGAAGGCCTGAAGACCCGGATCGCGCCGAAGGCCACGCCCGGCAAACCCGCCTTCGTCGGCATCTTGTCGCATGGTTGCAGCGGCGACATCTATCGCGTGGATTACACGATCCCGGAAAAAGACCGCCCCAAACCAACCATCGAAGAATATACCAGCGGGCTGCTTGACGTCGCGCTGAAAGCCTATGCGGGTATAAAATATCGCGTGGATTCTGATCTCGCCATGGCCGAGCAGCGCCTGACGTTGCACTATCGGGTTCCCGACAAGCAGCGCCTCGAATGGGCGCAGCAGATCATCGCCGGGATGGGGGACCGCCCGGCGAAGACGACCACCGAGGTCTATGCCCGGGAACAGATCATCCTGCACGAACGGCAGCAGACCGAAATCGTCGTGCAAGCGGTGCGCGTCGGCGACATCGGCATTGCCACCACGCCGTGTGAAACCTATGCCATCACCGGTCTGAAGATTAAAGCCGCCAGTCCCCTGCCCTTCAACCTGGTCATTGAACTGGCCAACGGCGGGGACGGCTATATCCCGCCGCCCGAGCAACATCCTTTCGGCGGTTATAACACCTGGGCGGCGCGTTCAGCCGGACTGGAAGTCATGGCGGAGCCAAAGATTGTCGGCACCGCGATCAATCTGTTGGAAAAAGTCAGCGGCCAGCCGCGGCGGGCGTGGAAGCTCAGCGATGGCTCCGCAGCGCGTGCGATCTTGAAGGCCCGCCCCACCGCCTACTGGCGCTTGAACGAATTCACCGGCCCCCACGCCGCCGATGCCACCGGCCACGGACTCCAGGCCGCCTATGAGCGCGACATCACTTATTACCTCGAAGGCCCGCGTTCCGCAGCCTATTGCGAGCCGGGTGAGAAAAATCGCGCCCCGCATTTCGTCGGCGGACGTTTGCGGGCCCAGTTGGCCGACTTGGGCGAACATTATAGCGTGTCGCTTTGGTTTTGGAACGGCATGCCGAACGCCGGTCGCCCGGTGAGTGGTTGGTTGTTTTCCCGCGACCACGACCACGGCCTGGGTGCTTTTGGCGACCATCTCGGCATCGGCGGCCAGAGTGCTCATACCGGCAAGCTCATTTTCTTCCACGGCAATAATCCGCAAAACGCCGTTGCCGGAAAAACCGAAATCCCGCGCTGGCAATGGCAGCAGCTGGTGTTGGTCCGCGACGGCAATAAAGTGCGCGCCTTTTTGAACGGCAGCCTGGAGTTTGAAACGTCGGTTCCCGCGCTGTTTCCCAAAAGATTTGATCAATGTTTCTTTGGTGGTCGCAGTGATAACGAGGCCAATTGGGAAGGTCGCCTGGATGAAGTTGCCGTCTTTAACCGGGCCCTGAACGCCAAGGAAGTGGCCCAGCTGCAGGTCCCGTAGCCGCAATTCGTGGCCGCAACCCGTAGCCGCAACCCGTAGCCGCAACCTTCAGGTTGCGCGGGTGAGGTTATGCCCAGGGATGGAGCGTGTTAACGAGGATCAGGGACGCAGCCTGAAGGCGTGCGGCTACGGGTTGCGATTGCGCGGGAGGAGGCTCGCATTTTACGCATCGAACCATTAAATTTGATTTCAATGAAAGATCAAATCACCCGGTTGTTGGGTCAAAAAGATTATGTCCCGGCCAATGTGCCGGAACTGCTCCGCTTGCTCCGCTGGGCGCCCCCGCGCCAACAGGAGTTACAGCGGGTGCTGCGCGAATTGGAGCAGGCGGGCTTGATCGCGCGTCTGAAAGGCAATCGCTACATCCAGCCCAGCGTGGCGGATCTGATTCCGGGACGGATCCGCATGAATCGCCAGGGCAAGGGTTTTCTGCAACCCGATGATACCAGCCTCAAGGAAATCGCCATTGCCGAAAGCGCGACCGGCACCGCACTGCACGAAGACCGCGTGTTGGTCCGGCGCGAAGTCCGCGCCCAGGGCTTGCGCACTGGCCCGGCGGAACGGGACACCGGCGCGGTGGTCCGCATTTTGGAACGGCGGCGCTCCCAAATTGTCGGCACGCTGCAACGGGGACGACAGATGCTCTACGTCATCCCCGACGACCCGCGCATTCCGCATGACATCTACGTGCCCGAACCGCGGGACGTGGGCCGACCCGCCCACGTCGGGGACAAGGTGGTGGTCGAATTGCGCGAATGGGAATCGCGCCACACGAATCCAGAGGGCGAAGTGGTCGAGGTTCTCGGCCCGCCGGATGAGGAAGGCGTGGACATGCTCTCGGTGCTGCGCCAGTACAATCTGCCGCTGCATTTTCCCAAGGAGGTTCTGGCCGCCGCGAATGCGATCGGCACGACGGTGCACGCGCATGATTTGGCTGGCCGGGTGGATTGCCGGCATCACCAGGTCGTCACCATTGATCCCGACGACGCGAAGGATTTTGATGATGCGATCTGTTTGGAGCGGGTTTCCGGCGAGCAATGGCGGTTGTGGGTTCACATCGCGGACGTATCGCATTATGTGAAGCCCGGCACCGCCCTCGATGGGGAGGCGCGCCAGCGCGGTAACTCCACTTACCTTGTGGACCGGGTCATCCCGATGTTACCCGAGGCGTTGAGCAACGAACTCTGCTCGCTCAAGCCGCAAGTGGACCGGCTGACCAAGTGTGTCGAATTTCTCGTGTCGAATGATGGGCGGGTGTTGCACGCGAAGTTCTACGCAGCGGTGATCCATTCGCAACGCCGCTTCAGCTATGGCGAAGTCCTCGCGATTCTGCTGCGCCAACCCGCGCCCGAGCCCGTGGAGCAAATGTTGCATCAGGCGCATGCCCTGGCCCAGCGCATCCGGCGCCGGCGCTTCGCGGCCGGTTCGCTCGATCTCGATTTCCCGGAATCCAAAATCCGGCTGGATGACCACGGGCACATCTTGCGCATTGAGCGGACGGAGAACGATGTGTCGCACCAGTTGATCGAGGAATGCATGTTGCTGGCGAATGAAGCGGTGGCGACGCGGTTGATGAGCCTGCGCCAGCCGGCGGTTTATCGCGTGCACGAAATGCCGGACGAGCGGCGGTTGCAGGAATATCGCGAGGAGGTGTTAAGCCACAACGTGCCGTGCGGCAACCTTGGCCATGCCGACGAGGTGCAGAAGCTTTTGCACCGGCTCAACGCCCTGCCCATCGGTCCGGCGCTCAAGATCGGTTTCCTCAAATCGCTCATGCGCGCCCGTTACGCGGTGGAACCGCTCGGCCATTACGGCCTCGCCAAGAAAAAATACACCCACTTCACTTCCCCCATCCGCCGCTACGCCGACCTGATCGTGCACCGGGCGCTGTTCGAGAAGAATCACTCCTCCGTACCCGCGCTGAAAGAGACGGCCGAACATATTTCCGTCACGGAACGCAATTCCGCCGATGCCGAGCGCGACAGCAAGGACGTAAAGCTGTTCGCCTACTTGAAGGCGCAGTTGCAATCCGGCCGACCAGAACCTTATCCCGCGCTGGTCACCGAGGTGCGAAACTTCGGTTTCTTCGTGGATGTGCCGGGACTTGCGATGAGCGGCTTGGTACCGTTGTCCACCGTGGAGGACGACTTCTATGTGTTCGAGGTCGCGCGCAACCAGCTCGTCGGCCGCCGCACCCGCCATGTGATTCGTCTCGGCGATAAAGTGATCGTGCAAGTGGCCAAGGTGGACACCTTCAAGAAGCAGGTGGACTTCCGCCTGGTGGCCGAGCGCAAACCGGCCACGCCTGGTTCCGCTGGACGCCGCACTGTTCCGACCCGGCGCGCCCCGAGTCCGACGGCCACGGGCCGGCGACACCCCGGTCGGAAGAGGCGACCCTGACCCTCGCGTCGCGGCGAGCCTGCTTAAAAACTCCGCGGAGTGCTGTTTTTGGAAAGCAGGTTGGCTGGCGAGGTGGGGTGTATTCTCTAACCCAGCGGGAGTCGGCTACGAGTACCCTGCATTGGCCGGAGAATCCACACCCGTTCCAGCCAGCCAACCACGGCGTTGCACCTTTTGGTCCTGAGCGATCGACGAATCAGCTTGCTCTGGACCCTTACTCGTGAGAAAAAAACAGCCGATGGCACATAATGAACCAAGTTTGCATAGGGCGTCTTCTGCCAAAGGCCTTTGAGGGCTGCATTGCTGCGCGGCAAGCTCACAGTGTCAAATCGCAGGATCAAAAAGCCAAATTGCAATCCCCGGAATAATCTTAAGTGCTTGATAATACACGGTTGGAAGGGTGGCTGAGTGGTTAAAGGCATCTGACTCGAAATCAGAAGTAGTCGCAAGGCTACCGCAGGTTCAAATCCTGTCCCTTCCGCCATATTCACAAAACCATTGTGGATATTGGTTGATTTACGGTTTTAACAGGTGGCGGCCGGCCCCGCCAAAAATTGACATGCGTTCGTTCTGGCGCATGACATCGGCATCTCCCATCCTCCCCCTTTCCCCAAGAGAAATAAGCCAGCGCGAGTAACGCTGGCTTAGACTCCTGTTCAACCAACCTCGAAGTTCGAGGTAACCGCTTATTTCCCTTTGGACACTTTGATCGCGCCGGTCTTGGAATCGTAATCGAACTTCTCGCCCACTGGCAGTTGCGGCAGAGCGCGGATGAACCGCGTGGCAACCGCCTCCGTGAGGTCGCGCGGGTAGCGGCCTTTTGATTCCTTGAACATCTCAATGCCATAGCTCAAGAGCGAGACTTCTTCGGCGGTCAGCTTGCGCCCTTTGCCTTCCAAAGCCACTGAAGCAGGATCCACTTGCTTTGCTTGGGGCGGAGGCATCGGCCCCGAGGACATGGGGGCGGCCACGGTCTCGGCGGCGGGAGCTTCCACAGCGGGTTCAGCGGCAGCCGGAGCAACCGGAGCAACCGCATCGGCGGGCGGGGAGACTTTTGCGGGTTTCGGCACTTTGGGGGGAGCCTCAGATTTTTTGGTCTCCTTGTCACAGCCTACCATCGCCGCCACTGCGGCCAGTAAACTAACGATTTTTGCGAACTTATTTCCCAGCATAATTTTCATTTCTTTTTAGGAGTTTAAATTGGGAAACGGCGGGAGAAATACGTGCGACCACGTGTTCTCCCACCGATCAAAAACCCAACCACGGACCAATTAGTCGTTGGCTTTGATGGTCCACTTACCAGACTGCCTGCCCGTATTGTTGTTGATGCGTCCGAGCGTATCCTCGGGTGCCAGAAACTCAACGTGGCCGTCCACCATCAGGTAATTCCAAGAACCGCCATGAATATCTCGGGCATTCGGAAACGTATAGGTGAGTCCATTCCAAATTGACTGGGTGCCGGTTTCGATGTGCTGGCTGGCGGCGTCGATAAACGACACATCGGGGTGGCCCATCAAATTACTCCGATGAAACCGCTCCGTGAGCATCATGGTGCCCACGGGATCCAAAACCATGGTTTCCATAACCGCAACCTGATCCCGAGGTTCGGGACTGGGAATCCCACCCGGATACGTTAGGGGAGTGCCGCCAGGAGGAGTGACCGTTGGCTGCGAATCACTCGTAATCCACATGAGCGCCGTCGTCGCATCAGCCGCAGCTCCATTGTCGAAGTTCCAGCGCAGTCCGACCCCCGATACGGAGTCGGATGTAGGAATCGATTCGACCGTGGCATAGGTGGTGCCCGATACGCCGGGGATGTAGCGCGGCATGACGTACGACCGATGCATGGGTTTGTTCAGATTCGACCACCACGTGGGCCCCGGGGTATTGTCGGTGGGGCACTTGAGAACCTTTTCGTACTTGGACTGGGTGGCCGGCCCGGTCCAGCGCTGCGCCAAATTAAGCTCGCCACCCAAACTGGTGTTGATCAAGTCATCCCACGTCATTTCGGTTCCGTAGCGGAACCGCAGCATGGCGTAGGGAATCTTTTCCTTGTTGTCACCGCGATACATCACCATCGCGAGGCCAATTTGCTTGACGTTGTTGAGACAGGCCGTGGCCTGCGCCTTGACCCGCGCCTTGGCCAGGGCTGGCAACAGCATGGCGGCCAAAATAGCGATGATTGCAATGACGACCAGGAGCTCGATGAGAGTGAAACCACGGGCGGCTCGATTTGGTTCAGCGATTGGGCTATGTTCAGTTTTTTTCATTGGGCTATGTTCAGTTTTTTCAATAATTATTAGGGTTTAGATAAATTTGGTTCTCAATAGAATCAAATTTCAGATTGCAACGCAATAGGCCATTTGGGTGATCGTGGTGCCCAATCTGTAGCGGTAGGGGATTGCGACACCACAACCGAACCTATTATATATGCTGATTGACCGAATCTCAATTTGGATTCGCACTTTTGGTCGGCACCGGGCCCGTCCGACCTTTCAAGCCAAACCCTTGGGCGAGGCTTTCCGAACCGCCAGCGCATCGAGCAAGCTCCCCAAGTTATTCAAGGGCGCTTCCGCTTTCGCGTCCGGCCCCAGGACGCCTTGCAAATAGACAATCGCGTCGGCGATGGATTGCACTGATCGGGGCAGCGTGGCTCCCGCGGCGTTGGCGTGGCCCCCGCCCTGGAGCTTCAAGGCGATGGGCAGCGCTTCGCCGTTTCGACTGCGCGCACTGACAATCACGGAACGGTTGGCCTTGACGAACAGCGTTAACAAAACCGCAAAAGGAGTGGCCTGCTCCTCCAGCAACTGATGCACGATGAGGTTGACATTCCCGATGACCGTATCCACCACCCCGATGGCGGGACTGATCGCCGTGATATTCGCCTTGCTCCACGCGTAACCCAACGGATCTTCCACGCGCCGCTTGACCACCATTACCTCCAGCAACGGGTGATCGAGCAATCGTTCCAATTCGCCGCCGATCAACTCGTGCAAGTTCCAAAATTGATAAGTCTTCACCAGGTTGGCGTAATCGTTCGCCAAGGCAAAATCAGGATCGCTCTCCAAAAAGAGATCCGCCACGTTGCTCAGGTGGATGAGACGGTCCAGCACCGGCGAACCCAGGCCGTGGGTCTGGCACATTTCGTAACACAACCGGCTCGCGGACTTGGCGAGATCATGGACGAGCGTCGCCTGCCGGGGTTGGAGGTCGGTGGCATGATGATCAATGATCAGCCAGTTCGGACGGTCGAGCCGGGCTTCAAAACTCAGATCGCAGACCCACGCTGATTTTTCGACGGGGTTGCGCTGCTTCCAACCGCTGTAATTCCACGCTTCCAGCGGGATTTTCTCGCCGAACAGTTTTTCGGCCAGGCGCTGGAGAAGCAAACCCGAAACCAGCCCATCCAGATCGCTTTCGTGCGTCAAAATCACGTCCGGCTTGGCGGGAGAAATCATCGGAAACATTTAGCCCATGCGTCCGTGAGTAGCCAGCAGTTTCGCAACTTGCGCTGCGGTGGCGGCGCAACTATATGGAAGACAACCACGAATGGAGCCGAATTCGTGTCTCGCCGAAGCCAAGCTGACGAGTCCCTCACTGTCGCTGCGCGTTCGAGGCTTGAAGGGAGATCAGCTCCCAGTGATGATCGGTGGAATAGTCGTGCGACCTACGCGAGGCCGTAGTGGCACGGGCGTCCCGCCCGTG
>JAYTXL010000329.1:0-2324 GCA_043742955.1 Verrucomicrobiota bacterium
GCCTATGCCTTCGGCCAGGTATTTGAAGTTCAGGTCGCGCACGCGGGCGGCGGCGTCCACGATGGCGCAGGTGATGCGGGCTTCCTCGGCGGTCGGGTAGAGGTGCGCGACGGCGTCGCGGGTTTCGCCGGCGAATTTCACGCGGCACACGGCGACGAGACCGACAGTGAGGCTGTCCACGCCGTAGCCCACGTAGGCGCGCGTGCCGTCGGCGCGGAGGACGTCGCGGGTGAAATGGTTGTTGCTCGTGCGCGAGCCGCCGCCCTTGTTCCACCAGCGGAAGCCACGGTATTGCTGGTCGCTCTCGACCTTGCCATCGGCGCCGACGATTTCGTGGCCCTGGTTCACCGGCCCCTCGAAGTCGGGCGGCGTAATCCAATTGTTGTGGAAGTTGATGCTCATGCCGTTGTCGAAATCCACGCGCACCTGCACGGCGTCGTAGGCGTTGATGCCGTCGCGCACAAGGCGCTTCTTCTGGCCCACGGCGGTGAGCGAGACGGGCTTGGCCCGGTAGTAGGAGTAAATCAAGAAACTCGCGGCGTAGGCGTCACTTCTTCGGGAGCAGGTTCAAAATCTCATCGGCGGCGTTATCCGCCTCCTGCCATTTCCTGTCCTTCGCCAGCCCCTTGATTTTTTCCATCAGGGCCATCGCCTCCGCCTGTCGTCCGGTCTTTTGGATCCAAAGCGGAAGCTCCGTTTGAATCCGCTGCATCTTCTCCTGGAAGCCTTCGCTGGAAAAACCGGTGTGGGCGCTTTCGACGAGGGTTTCGTGCCGCAGGAATTTGGCGTAGGCGGCCAGGCACTCGGGACTCTCCGTGGCTTTGCGGAAGAAATTTTTCTCCCGCTGCGACTCGCCGCCGATGCCCCACGAAAAAACGTTCACCAGCACCGCCCCGTGGTTGAACAGCCGCCCGAGATAGGTCTCCATGTTCGGTTCGCCGGGCATGCTGGTGGGGGAGACGTTGGCACCCTCGGCGGAAATCCAGCCGGGAGAACCATGCGCGGCCATCACGGCAAAAATGGTCTTGAAGGTCGCCCCCTCGGGATAGGTGGAAAATCCCGGTCGATAGGCGGAACTGAAGGCCACTTCGGGCGGGGAGAAATGGGTGCCGCCGCCGCTTTTCAGATTTTTTGGGTCCAGTCCCTGAGACGTGAAAACGATGTGGCAAAAGATTTTCTCCCGGGGAATTCCCGTTGCGTGAAGAGAGTTGGCCCAAAGCTCCATGAACTCCTTGACGATGCTGACCCGTTCGAGGTCCGCATCCTTGGGCGGATGGCTCTCGCTGAATCCTCGGTGGCTGAGCGCCCGATAACCCAAGGCGCGGTCCGTATCGAAATCGCGGCCCATTTGGGTCTCCGATCCCGCGATGACGCCGGCAAAGAGGTGCTCCGTGCCAGAGGTCTTGAGCGCGTCCAGTTCCTTTTTCACTTCCGCGCCGATGAGGGCGCCTCTGGCTTTGACGGCAGCCACAATTGTCGGACTGTTGAAGCACATCTGGGGCACAAATTTGCTGGGTGTGCGACCCCAATCCACGCGCCGGCCCGTGCTGGGGATTTGTTTCCAGTCCGCGGTTTCGATGTTGTCGGGATTGGACAGCAGGTCCGCGCGTTTTCCCCAATACATGGAGTCATCGAGGTGAAAGGCCACGGCCACGTCGTTTTCCCTGGCGACGGCAAAGGCATCGTGGATGAGCCGGCGCGTCTCCTCGTCGGACTCGTCGAAACGGTGGTGCGTCGGCGCGAAACCCAGTTTGTGCCGGGCATCTCCCGTGGTTCCGATCGCCTTGGACAGCTCCCGGACAAACGCCTCCATCTGCGCCTTGGTGGGCGCGGAGGGCGGGTTCTCGGCGAACGCCATCGGCGCGCTCACGCCTGGGACGGTCATGAGTTGAAAGGCCACGTATTTGGTTTCCGCGGTGGACTTGTCCGCAGCGATGAGCGGGCAAGCGGCAGCGAGTAAAACGAGGCAGGCGAGGAGTTTCATGGCGTGTGTTGATGTGGGGATGTTGGTTTTGGGTTTCATCGTGTGAGAGAAAGGGGAAATGGGGTTAGAGCAGCCGGGGCGCGCTCAATGATGACGCAGCGTATCGAACGGTTTGCCGGTCATCTCCTGCCACTGCGCTTTCTGCGCGTCGCTCATGAGGACCTCCATCTTTCCCAGGCAATCCGGGTGCTGTGCGATTGTGACGTCGGCAACCATGCTGTGGCTTCATGGTTTTGGAGAAGTGTCGAAGGACAGGACGACGCCTTCGTTTTGCTTCCATTGGAAGGTGAACTCCGAGCCGCTGCCGAGCGCGCGACCGGTGCGTTCGTTGCGCGCGTTG
>JAYTXL010000330.1:0-1971 GCA_043742955.1 Verrucomicrobiota bacterium
TTAGCTTTTGATTTTTGGTTCGATTTTTAACGAGGCCAACGAACCATCCTCGGCATGCCGCCTCTGGCGCATTTCCCAAGTCGAAACCAGTGCGCCCCCCTCCAACGCCCGCACTGTCGCCGCTCCCCTCGCCCAAGTCAAGCGCCTTGACACGACGGGACGGAATCCGGAATCCTTGGCTCAAAGCTCAGGGGCCGGACCTTTTGGTGAAATAAGCCGGCGACCTTTTTCCTGCCCGTCAGCGTCGTTAACATTGCTGCGGGTCACAGACCCGCGCTCCGTTCGCTCGGCATTCGGGACGGCACGAGGATGAACTCATCGCAATGTTCCGTCGGTGCGCGCACACGGCCAAAATTCAATTGAACTCCACCTCTCCACCGGCTGAAATGAAGCTTCCCAGCCTGCGACTGCGGGTCACGGCCACGGCAGAATCCATTTTGCGCGGCGGCCATCCGTGGCTCTTCGCCGACAGCATCCGCGAACAAAATCGCCCCGGCCAACTCGGCGAACTGGCCATCGTTTTCGACCGGCACGATCGCTTTCTGGCCATCGGCTTGTTTGATCCGGATTCACCCATCCGTCTGCGGGTGTTGCACCGGGGTAGACCACAGAAACTGGATGGCGACTGGTGGCGGACGAACCTGGCGCAAACCCTGGACCGACGGCGGGGTTTGTTCGACGACCAAACCACCGGCTTTCGCTGGATCAACGGCGAGAGCGATGGCTGGCCGGGGTTGGTGGTGGACCGCTATGGAACCACGCTGGTGTTGAAGCTGTACACCGCCGCCTGGCTGGCGCGCTTGCCGGAAATCATCGAACGGCTTCAGACCGCGCTGGGAGCCGGGCGCCTCGTGCTCCGGCTCAGCCGAAACATCCAAGCCATGGCCCAACGCGAGTTCAATCGGGCGGACGGGCAAATCATCCACGGCGCACCGTTGTCGGAGCCGGTCATTTTTTGGGAGCACGGCCTGCGCTTTGAGGCGGATGTTTTGCGCGGCCAAAAAACCGGATTCTTTCTTGATCAGCGCGAAAACCGGCGGCAGGTGGAGGCCTTGGCCGGCGGCGCGGACATGTTGAACGCGTTTAGTTTCTCGGGTGGCTTTTCGGTTTACGCGGCGCGCGGCGGAGCCCGGTCAGTGACCGACCTGGATATCAGCGCCCATGCCCTGGCGAGCGCCGCCCGTAATTTCGCCCTCAATACATCGCTCACCCCGGTGACGATCTGCCAGCACGCCGCCCTCCAAGCAGATGCGTTTGAATGGCTGCGCGAAAACCGGGACCGGCAATTTGATTTGATCGTGTTGGATCCCCCATCGCTGGCCAGGCGCGAGACCGAACGGGAAGGAGCACTGGGCGCCTATCGCCAATTGATAATTTCCGGACTCGCGCATTTGCGTTCCGGGGGAGTGCTGGTGGCGGCCTCGTGTTCGGCGCATGTCACGGCCGTGGAATTTTTTGAGACCGCGCGGCAGGCGGCCCAGTCAACCGGCCGGCCATTTCAAACCCTGCAAACCAGCCAGCATCCGAAGGATCATCCGGCCGCTTTCAAGGAGGCCGAATATCTGAAGACAATTTACCTGAAATTCTGATCGGTGCACGGCCCAGGCTTCGCGACCGAAAATAAAAAAAAGCGGGGCTGGCTTGCGCCAACCCCGCCGTGAATCTATTTGTTTATTGGCAGCGCGACTTAGTAGTCCATGCCGCCGCCCATGCCGCCATGGCCGCCACCCGCCGGCGCCGGTTTTTCCTTCTCCGGGAGCTCGGTGATGAGGCACTCGGTGGTCAGGAGCAAACCTGCGATCGAGGAGGCGTTTTGCAGGGCGGAACGGGTGACCTTTTTCGGGTCCACCACACCGGCCTTGACGAGGTCTTCATACTGGCCCGTGGCCACATTGTAACCTTCGTTACCTTTGCGTTTCTTGACTTCCTGCACGACGATGGAGCCTTCCACGCCGGCATTAGCCACCAAGG
>JAYTXL010000331.1:0-17542 GCA_043742955.1 Verrucomicrobiota bacterium
GCCCACCGCCTGGAAAGCCGCACAGAAATCCTGACATTCCCTGCCAGATTACCCCGGTACCTTTACCCCTTCATAGACGGGGTTGCTAACACGGATACCGTTGAACCGCGAACCCACGGATGACGCCGGGGGCAACATTTTTCACCGCTCAACCCAGTGTGCGCCGCAAGGTCTCGGCAATGGTGATGAACGCCTGCGCCGGCGGTTCTTGGGCGGCCGAAACCACGACCGGCACCCCGCGATCCCCGCCCTCGCGAATTTGCGTGAATAGGGGAATCTCGCCGAGGAAAGGAATCTTCTTTCGCTCGGCTTCGGTGCGACCGCCGCCGTGGCCGAAGATGTCGATCCGGTCGCCGTTCGGGGCGGTGAAATAGCTCATGTTCTCGATGATGCCGAGGAGCGGCACGTTGACCTTCTCAAACATGGCCATCCCTTTGCGGACCACTCCGAGCGAGGCTTCCTGCGGGGTGGTGACGATCACGCCCCCGTCGAGCGGCACGGTCTGGCAGAGCGTCAATTGCGCGTCACCGGTTCCCGGCGGAAGATCGACCAGCAAAAAATCGAGATCCCCCCATTCGACTTGCGACACGAATTGTTGGATCGTTTTTACGATCATCGGCCCGCGCCAGATGACGGGTTGGTCGCCGTCGAGCAGAAACCCCATGCTCATGAGCTTCACGCCATGGTTCATGGGGGGCACCAACTTGTCCTGGTCACTCACGATCGGGCGCTGGTGTACGCCCATCATCAGGGGAATGCTGGGTCCGTAGATGTCGCAATCCAGCAGGCCAACGTGGGCACCGAGGGACGCCAGCGCGCAGGCGAGGTTCACGGAGCAAGTCGATTTGCCCACGCCGCCCTTGCCGCTGGCGATGGCAAGGATGCGCTGGATGCCGGGAAGTTTCTTGGCCGGTAACCAGGCCGGGCCGGCGGCGGCCGCCGGGCCGGCGGGCGCCTTGACCTCGACGTGCAGGTGGGTCACCCCCGGCAAGGACTTTAGGGCCTGCTCGCAGTCGGACTTGATTTGCTGCGCCGCCTCGGGGTTGGCGGAGGTCAATTGCAATTGGAGGCTGATCGCGCCGTTGTTCACCGCGATGTTTTTGACGAGCCCGAACGAGACGATGTCGCGCGAAAAGCCGGGGTATTTGACCGCCTTGAGCGCGTTCGTGATGGAATCTTGATTGAGCATGAATTTAATTTACTTCCGGGCCGGAATTTTTAGCGGCGGACTTGCGTTTGGACGGGCGTCGTCGTTTGGGCGAACTCAACGGTTTGGTCGACTCGTGCCACGCCGACGACAGGCCGCGCAGTTTGCCGATGATCCCACCCAAAGTTTCGACCACGTAGTCGATCTCATCCGGGGTGTTGTCCTGACCGAGCGACAGGATCAGGCTACCTTGCGCCAGCGCGGGGTCGAGCCCAATCGCGTCGAGGACAGGGGAAATCTTTAACGACTGGCTGGCGCAGCCCGAACCGCTCGCCACGGCGATGCCATTCAAGTCGCAGAGCAGCAACAAACCTTCGCCCTCCGTAAACGCGGTGTTGAAATTCAGCGTGGTTGAAATTCGCCGCGATCCCGGCTTCGGTCCGTTGAGGGTGAGTTGGGGAATGGTCGTGCGGAGTTGGTCCCAGAGCTGGCGCTGCAGGGACTCCGTGTGCGTCTGCCGCCAGGGCAGTTCGCGAAGTGCGATTTCCGCCGCCACGCCGGCACCAACAACGGCGGGCACATTCTCGGGCCCGGCCCGGAGGCCGCCCTCCTGCGGTCCGCCATGGAGCAGGCTGATGAGCCTGACCCCCGGGCTTCGATACAGGATGCCCACGCCTTTCGGCCCGTAAAACTTGTGCGGTGAAAACGAAAGGAGATCCGCCCCCAACACCGACACATCGATCGGCAGCCAGCCGGCGCTGGCGTCGGCGTCCACGTAGAGCGTAATTTTTTTTGCGGCGGCGATTCGGCCGATCGCGCGCACCGGCTGAATCGTGCCAAGGTCATGGTTGACGTGCTGGATGGCGATCAAAATTGTTTTTTTCGTAATCGCCGCGCGCACGGCCTCCGGATCCACGAAACCTTCGTGGTCCACCTTGACCCGGGTGCAAGTGAACCCTTGGGTTTCGAGAAAGGCCACCGAGTTGAGGATGGCCGGGTGCTCGATGGCGCTGACGATAAGGTGATTACCGCGGTGCCGATTCGCGAACGCCACGCCTTTGACCGCCAGGTTGGCGGCTTCCGTGCCATCGGAAGTGAACAAAATATCATCGGCGGATTCAGCGTGCACCAGTTGGGCGATCTGGGCGCGGGCCTGGGTGAGGGCATCCCGGGCGCGCAGCCCGGCCTGGTGCAACGAAGAAGGACTGCCAAACGCCGCGCGGAAATACGGCTGCATGGCGGCGAGCACCTCTGGCCGGACGGGCGTGGTCGATTGATGATCCAAAAAAACGTGGCGCATGATCAGGATCAAGAACGTGATCCCAGCGGGCGGAATATAGGCCGCGCGTTTGGCGAGGGTCAAACGGATTGTCGGCGGCTGGCCGCCTGCGCCGACCTGGATTTGCTGGGCCGCGGGATTTTTGTTGCTGGCAGTTCGCGGCGGTTCGTTTTAGTTTGGGACCAGCGAATGAACAAACGGTTTGATTTCAGCGAATCCGTCCGGGCCGATTTATGGCCGGAACAGCCGTTCACACGAGTTGAGGACTTCGACCGTGGGGACGCCCGCGCGTCCTGAAAGTTTGCCATGGTCAACTGGTCAATCGTCATTCCTTTTCATAACGAAGATCAGAACTGTCGCGCGGTGCTCCTGGAGCTCCGGCCGGTTTTGGAGGCGCTCGCGGCGCCCGTCGAAGTCATCGCGGTGGATGACGGCTCGGTGGATTCCACGCTGGCGGTGCTCCGGGAAGTGGGTGCGGCCTGGCCGGAGTTGCGCGTGGTGCCGCTGGTGGGCAACCATGGTCAAGCGGCGGCGCTCTGGGTCGGCCTGCGACTGGCGGCCGCGCCGATCATCATCACGCTGGACGGCGATGGCCAGAACGTGGCGGCGGATATCCCCCGCCTGCTCGCTGCGTTGCCGGGGGCGGACATGGTGGCGGGTATCCGCGCCCAGCGCCAGGATTCGTGGGTGCGCCGGAAAATGTCCCGGCTGGCCAATGCGATCCGCGGCTGGCTGCTGGCGGACGGCATGCGTGACAGCGGCTGCGCATTGAAGGTGTTTCGCCGGGAGGTCGTGGATGCTTTTTTGCCGCTGCGAACCCTTTATTCATTCATGCCGGCGCTGGCGGTTGCCGCCGGCTTTCGGGTGGTGCAGGTGGAGGTGCGGCACCGGCCGCGTGAACGCGGACAATCGCATTATGGATTGGGTGTGATGTGGTGGCGTCCCGCGGTTGACATGCTGGGCCTCTGGTGGTGGCGACGGCGGCGCTTCCCACTGCCCAGCATCGCCCAGGAGCCGAAATGACGGGCATTTTTTCCCGGCGCGGGAGCCTGCTCACCCTGTTTGTGCTTGGGGTGGTGTTTCTCGGATTGGGCACCCGGGGATTGAACGAGCCGGACGAAGGCCGTTATGCCGCCATTGCCCGCGAAATGTCCGAAAATGGCGACTGGCTGGTACCGCATCTCAATGGCATTCCGCATTTCCAAAAGCCGCCCATCATCTACTGGTCAACCGCGCTGGCTTTCCGATGCCTGGGGGTTAACGAAGCCAGCGCTCGTTTGCCCTCGACGGTGGCCGCGCTGGGAATACTGGCGCTGACATTCGCCCTTGGCCGGCGGCTCTTTGGCGTGGATTGCGGCACCGGGGCAGTGCTCATATTAGTCGCGGCCGTGGAATTCTTCGGCTTGGCCCGGATGTTGACACCCGACATGATGATGAGTTTTTGGATTGCGTCCGCCGTATTCTGCCTAGTGAAATTTCGACTGGACGGTGGGCGGAAATGGGGGTGGTTGTTCTTTATCAGCATGGGGCTGGGTTTTTTGACGAAGGGGCCAATGGCCTTGGTGGTGCCGGTTTCGGCGGCGGTGATCTGGCGCGTGGCGACCGGGCCGGTGCCCGTTGAACGTCGATTGCCATGGTGGCCCGGCCTGACGCTGACGCTGGCCATTGGGCTGTCCTGGTTTGTGGTGCTGGCCCTTCGCGAGCCGCAACTTGGCTCGTACTTCGCGGGTTATGAATTGGTCCAGCGCTTTACTTCCAAAGTGCATGGACGGTCCAAACCAATTTGGTTTTTTGGGCCGGTATTGCTGGTCGGTTTGTTGCCATGGACACCCGCCTTGGCCGCACTGATGGGACAACTCATCCGGCGCTGGTTCCAAGGTTGGCGTCCGTCCCACAATGCCTGGCTGCTGATCGGCTGGGTGGTGCCGCCGCTGCTGGTGCTCTCCTGGAGTGGATCGAAGTTGCTAACGTATGTCCTGCCACTTTTTCCACCGCTGGCCATGGCTCTCGCGCAGTGGCAACGACAGTCACCGCAGGTCGCGCGGCGGGCGCACGCCGTGTCTGCCGGTATCTTTGTGCTGGCGGCGGTGGGGCTGGTGCTCGTGCCGCGTTGGGTGCCGGCGCCAGATCTCGCTGGCTTGGCGGTTTCGTTCCTGCTGGTGGCGCTCGGTCTTGGCGCGGCGGCCGGACTCCGGAGCCTTGGGTCCCGACCCGTGGCCGCGCTGGGGTGCATCAGCCTCGCGGCAGCGGCGGGCTGGCTTTGGGCGGTGAGTCAGGCGGACCGGTTCAACGACCTGTTAGGGGCCCAATCCAGCGTTCGTCCCCTCGCGCGCCAGGTGCTCCAGGCGGCGGATTTTGATCGCGCCACACTTTTTGTGGTGGATGCCCGGTTGCATGGCTGGGAGTTTTATCTGCGGCGCCCGGTGTCGGTGACGCGGGCAGATTCCGATATCGTGTTGCCGCTCACCCCGGAACAGCAGCACCGACTGTTGCCCCTGCCCGAACAAAGCGCCGATCTGCTGGAACGCCGCGCTCCGGCCTATGGTCTGGTGCGCGCGCGAAATTTTACCGCGCAGTTTTCCACGAATCGCTGGGTTGTCCTGGGCCGGGCCAGCGACTATTTCCTGATTGCCACGCGTGACGCCGCGCTCGCCCCGCTCGTGCCGGCGGAGCGGCCCTGATGCCCCGCGCCCGCGCGCCCAGCGGGCGCGCTGGCTTGCTTTGCCCCGTCCGGCTGGCTACGCTGTGGCCAGATGCGTCTGCTCGACCGCTATTTGTTCCGTGAATTGCTCGTGCCGCTGGGCTATTGCTTGTGCGGTTTTTTGATTTTTTGGATCGCCTTTGACCTGTTCAATGAGCTCAGCCGATTTCAGGCCCATAAACTCAACGCGCTCGAAGTTGCGGAATATTACCTGGTCAAACTGCCCGAGTTGCTTAACACCGTGCTGCCGGTGGCGCTGCTCCTCGCGCTGCTCTACTCGCTGACCAACCTCGCACGGCATCACGAACTCATCGCCATTCGGGCGGCCGGCGTCAGCATCTGGCGCCTGAGCGCCCCGTATTTTGTCGTCGGCGTCGTGCTGAGCCTTGGCTTGTTCGGGCTGACCGAAATCTGGAGTGTGGATTCCCAGGCGGCGTGCGACCGCATTCTCAACCGTCACCTGGCGGACCAGCCCGAAGCCGCGGCGCGCCACTGGCAATCGAAGCTGCATTTCAACAATGACCGCGACGGCCGCTCCTGGGACATTGGTGAATATCACCTGCTGACCGGGGAGATGAAAAATCCAATGGTCGAATGGCTGCTGCCCAACGGGACGCGCCGGCAAATCTTCGCCGAACGCGCCGCGTGGAGCAAGGGCGTGTGGACCTTTTACAACGTCGCGCAACTGGTGTACCGCACGCCGGATGACGCGCCGCCCGCCCTGCGCACCAACGAATTGGCGTTCGCTGAATTTTCTGAAACGCCCGAACAGATTCAGATCGAAATCAAGATCATGGGCCTCAGCGCCATCAAGGCGGCGCAAAAGCCGCGCTTCAGTATTGCGGAGATTCTTGCCTACCAGCGGTTGCATCCAAAATTAAAACCGAAGACTTACGCCCTGCTGAACACCCAGCTTCACGGCCGGCTGGCCGCGCCGTGGACGTGCTTGGTTGTGGTGTGCATTGCGTTGCCCTTTGGCTCGCTCTCCGGGCGGCGCAATGTGTTTGGTGGCGTCGCCAGCAGCATCTTCATTTGCTTCGCGTTTTTCGTGCTCACCCGGGTCGGGCTCGCGTTGGGCACGAGCGGCAAGCTGCTCCCCTGGCTGGCCGCTTGGCTGCCGAATCTCGTGTTTGGCGGCGTGGGCCTGGGATTGACCTGGCGCGTGCGCTAAATGGGAGGGCGATCACGAGTATGCACCTGGAAAGCAAGTCACCGACGGAAGACCTGGCCGCGCTGCAGGCGCGTTGCGAGCGTCTGGAACTGCTTTATCAAGTCGGCAATGTCATTCACTCCACGATCGAGCCGCAAGCCGCCTTGCAATTAATCCTGACGGAGGCGGTGCGCCTGATGCGCGCCTCCAGCGGCTCGGTGATCCTGGTCAATCCGACGAGTGGCTTCCTCGAAATCCAGGCTTCCCACGGCCTGCCGCCGGGCGCCGCCGAACGCAAGCTCCGGGTGGGCGAGGGGATCACGGGCTGGGTGGCGCTGACCGGCAAGCCCAGGCGCGTGGGCGCCGTCGCGCAGGATCCGCGCTATATCATCCTGCAACCGAACGTGCGCTCCGAACTGGCCGTGCCGCTGGAAGTCGAGGGTCAGGTCCGGGGGGTATTGAACGTGGATGCGGATCGGGAAAACGCGTTCAGCGACGCGGATCAGCAGTTGCTCGAGGAGCTTGCCCGCCAGGCCGCGAAAGCCATTCGCAACACCTGGCTTTACGAACAGCTGCGGCTCAAGGCGCGGCTGATGGAATCCCTCTTCAGCGTCGGGCAGGCCATCAATTCCACGCTGAATCTCGACGACGCGCTCAAGGTGATCACCCGGGAGGCCAGCGTGCTGATGAACGCCAAAATGTGTTCTCTGCTGCTGCTGGATGAAAGCCGTGAGTGGCTGGAATTGCGCGCCAGTCACGGGGCCGGGGAGGACTACATTCGCAAGCCGCGCCTGAGCGTCGCGGAAAGCCTGCTGGGGATTGTGATTCGCCGCCGCAAACCGATGCAGGTCGCCAACGTGCAGCTGTCCAGCCGTTACCAAAGCGCGGCGGTCGCGCGGGGTGAAGGGCTGGTTTCGTTGTTGAGTGTGCCGTTGGTTTTTGGCGGCGAGGCCATCGGCACCCTGAGTCTTTACACCGGGGAACAATACAGTTTTTCCAACGAGGAAGTGCGCATTCTGACGGCGCTGGCCGAGCTATCCGCCATTGCCATCGAAAAGGCGCGGCTTTACGAGCGCATTGTCGATGTCGAGGAGCAATTGCGGCAGAACGAAAAACTCTCCGCGCTCGGCTTGCTGGCGGCGGAGGTGGCGCACGAGATTCGCAACCCGCTCACCGTGATGAAGATGCTCTATCACTCCCTCAACCTGCAATTTCCGGCGGGCGATCCGCGCACCAAGGATGCGCAGATCATGGGCGAGAAAATGGAGCACCTGAACAAGATCGTGGAGCAGATTCTGGACTTCGCCCGCACGACGGAACCCCAGCTGGTCCCGACCGCCCTGAACCAATTGATCGACGAAATGGGACTGCTGACCCGCCATAAATTGCGGAATCAGGGCATTCAACTCGTGCGCGAATTGGCCCCCGATTTGCCGCTGGTGCTGGCGGACGCCACGCAATTGGAACAGGCCTTTTTGAACCTTACGCTGAACGCGGTGGAAGCCATGCCCGACGGCGGCCAGTTGACCGTCCGGACGCGGGCGGTACGCTGGCCGCGCCAGAGCGAGCAGCCGACGCAGGTGATGATCGAATTCAGTGACACCGGCCACGGCATGAGCGAAGAGCAGTGCGCGCGCGCGTTCACGTCGCTGCTCAGCACCACCAAAATCAAGGGCACCGGGCTGGGGCTGGCGATTGTCAACAAAGTCGTCGAAACCCATCACGGAAAAATCAAAGTCAAATCGCGCGTCGGCCGCGGCACCACCTTCAGCATCGTGCTGCCGGTGTGAAGTAATACCAACTCCCAGTCATGATCGGTGGAATGGTCGTGCGGCCTCAGCGAGGCCGTAGTGGCACGGCTATCCCGACCGTGTGTTTCCGACAGCGCCCGCGCGGTCACCCGCCAGAAACACACGGGCGAGACGCCCGTGCCACTATTTGGCGGCCGGGCGGCGCTTTTTTTCGAAGGTGGCTGCCTGGCCCAGGAGGGTTTGGAAGCCGCCGTCGAGCAGCCACTTTTTCGCGGCGGTGTTGCCTTTGAGATAGGCATCCCAGAAAGCAGTGGTGCCGGCGCAGATCAGTTTTTGGAACCGGGCATCCTGGGCCAGTTTTTCCGGTGCCGCGAGCGAGCGTTCACGGCCGGAAAAGATCATGTGGTCGCCGTCATTGAAAATTACCAGGCAGGTTTCCGCGTGGTTCATATGGTCGAAGGGAATACGCCGATCCGCCGCCGTGGTCTGCGGCAGCATTTCGAGGAAGTCCTTCGTGCCGGTCAGGTGCATCACCGGAATGGTAATCGAGGCAAAGGTCTGGTCCAGCTCGCGACGATTGGCGGGCGCGGGGGCGCTCATCTGGATCGCGGCTTTGATGCGCGGCTCGTCGTAGTGCTTCGTGAGTCCGAGCGGCAGAACGAAGGTTTGCCCGGCGAGCGCCAGCGTGGTGTAGCCGCCGAAGGAATGCCCGGCGATCGCAATGGCTTTCAGGTCGAGACGACCTTTGAGCGGAGAGGTTTTATCCGCGTTCAGTTTTTCCACCTGATCGATCGCGAACTGGCCGTCGGGTGGGCGGTTCAGCGCATTCGACAGATTCGCGGCGGCGCGCTGCATGGCTTTGGCCCGTTCCGCAGGCGGCAGGTCTTTCCAGACGCGGTCGTCACTGCCGAGGTGTTGGAGGTGCACGCTCACGTAGCCGCAGCCGGCCCAATGGCGGCCCAGATATTCATACCCGTCGCGCGAGCCGCCGAGACCGTGCGAGAAGAGGATCACGGGAAAGGGCCCGGCGCCTTCCTTGGGGAAATAAATCTTTACCGGCACCGCGCGGTCGCGCTGAGGGTCGTGCCAGTCGAGTTTGAGATCAGCGACCACCAGGGAGGACGCGGGAGGCGGGTAGGTTTTCGGTTCTTCGGCGCGGGCCAATAGGCTCAGGGCGAGCAGCGGGGCCGCGATCGTGGCGTGGCGGGAAGGGATCATAAGCAGTGGTGAAGGCAAGGGTTTTCAGGATGGATCGACTTTTTTGCCGTGTCGAAGCAGCCAGGCGAACGGCTCCCAGAGCTGCCCGACGTAGCCTTTGGGCATGGGCTCGCAGATGCCGAAGTTCTCGGGGTGCCGATCCCTCGGCATGTAATAGGTGCCAAACAGGATGTCCCAGAGCGGCAGCAGACCGGCGAAGTTTTTGTCCCAGGCGGCGCGTTCCCGCGAGTGATGCCAGCGATGGAACACCGGTGTGGCGATGACGCTGCGCAGCGGGCCGAAGTCCCAGTTCACATTGGCATGGATGAAGATGGCGTAAAACGTGAGGATCGGGGCGGTGCTCAGGGTGACGGCGGGATTGTAACCCAGGAGCAGCACCGGCGTGACCTGCGCCATCTTGTTGACGAGATCGTTCACCGGATGCACGCGCAGGCTGCCGAGCCAGTCAAGCTCCTCTGAACTGTGGTGGACGGCGTGGAAGGGCCACCATTTTCCGCGATGAAACAGCCGGTGCGTCCAGTAGGCGCAAAAATCCACGAGGATATAGATTTGAATGGCTTGCAGCCAGAGCGGCTGGCGGCTGACCGGCCCGTAGCCCGCGTAGGTGCCCAGCTTCAAGACATCAACGGAGGTGATGTTCGCCAGGATCAGCAGACTAAGAGGAAGGATCAGCATCAGGCGCACGAACGGTTTCGTGAACAGGATGGTGGTAAACCAATACACCACGTCCGTGAACCAGCCCTTCCGGATGACCGGCTGCGCCCGGTTTCGCCCTCGTCCGGCCACGCGCTCAATCACGAAGAAGATCGCGGAGAGGATGACCAGCGTGGCGAGCACGCTCAGGAATGTTTTATCGGATTGCATGGGGTTCGATCGTGCACCGGGCTGGTTTCATTGGACCGGCTGATCGCGTTATATGGCTGGTGACGTCAGCCCGCAGGCTTTGGTTACGTGCGGTGACAAACATCCGCGCGCGCAGGACAACCTAAAAAGCGATTCCCGGCGCTCGTAGCCGCACGCCTTCAGGCTGCGTCCCGCCAAGCTCCTTTTAGCCGGAACCATGGCGTTGGGAAGGAAGACAACCGCCGATGGACGCCGACAAACGCAGATGAAAGCAGCCGGCCGAGCTGCCCCAATTGCGTCACCCTGCGGTGAATATTTACCGGCACCACTTGCCACTCTCCCATCTGCGTCCATCCGCGTCCATCTGCCGTTTCGCTTCGATTTCGTCGGCATGGATTCGGCTTCAAAGTCGCCGACGCCGGGCAAAATTCAAATATCCTGTTGCACTCCGGCTCCGTACATCGTTTGCTGGGTCGTCTTCAAATCCCGAAATTGCCATGAGCGCACCGCCTGCACATCCAAGTCCCGTCCGGCTTAAGGCCAACCTTGGGTTCGCACTGGCGGCAGCGCTCTCCTTTGTTCTTCCCATGCCTGCTGCCCAACCAAAATTATCCTATCCCAAAACGGCGCCAACCAATCACGTGGATGAATACCACGGAGTCAAGGTTCCGGATCTGTACCGCTGGCTGGAGGACGACAATGCCCCGGCCACGAAAGCGTGGGTGGAGGCGCAGAATGAGGTGACGTTCCGCTATCTGGCGCAAATCCCCGAGCGTGACCAGATTAAGCGGCGGCTCACCCGGCTCTGGAATTTTGAGCGTTACGGACTGCCGTTTCAGGAAGGCGGCCGCTATTTCTGGTCGAAGAATGATGGCCTCCAGAATCAGAGCGTGTTTTATGTGGCCGAGTCGGCGGAGGCCATCCCGCGGGTTTTGCTCGATCCGAATACCCTCTCGGCCGATGGCACGGTGGCGCTGGGAGGTTTGGCGGTGAGTTCCGATGGCAAACGGCTGGCCTACGGTCTCTCCAGCGCGGGCTCCGATTGGCAGGAGTGGCGGGTGCGGGACGTGGACACCGGGCGCGACTTGCCCGACGTGATCAAGTGGGTGAAATTCTCGAGCGCGTCCTGGACCAAGGATGGGCGCGGCTTTTTTTACGCGCGTTATGCGGAACCGGAAGCGGGCGAAAAACTGAAGGGAGTGAACAAATTTCAGAAGCTCTATTTCCACCGTCTGGGCAAACCGCAGAGCGAGGACGCCTTGATCTACGAGCGCCCCGACCAGCCGGACTGGGGTTTCGGCGGGCAGGTCACGGACGATGGTCGTTTTCTCATCATCAGCATCTGGGAGGGCACGGATCGACGGAACCGCGTTTATTATAAAGAACTCACCCAACCCGGTTCGCCGGTGGTGAAACTGCTCGATGATTTTGATGCGGATTACAGTTTCGTGGACAACGACGGCGGCGAGTTCTGGTTCTTTACGGATCTTCAAGCCCCGCGCGGTCGCGTCATTGCGATTGATACCACGCGGCCGGAGCGCGCCCATTGGCGGGAAATCATTCCGCAAGCCGCCGAGACGCTGAAAGGCGTGCATGTGCTGCAGGATCAGTTGGTGGCGAATTACCTCAAGGACGCACGCAGCCAGGTGAAGCGGTTCGCCCGCGATGGCCAGGCCCTGGGAGAGGTGGCGTTGCCGGGGCTGGGCTCGGTGGGCGGGTGGGGCGGCAAACGCAGCGACACGGAAACTTTTTATTCCTTCACGAGCTTTACGACGCCGGGCTCGATTTATCGTTATGACGTAAAGACCGGTCAAAGCCGGATTTTTCGCGAGCCGAAAGTGGATTTTCATTCTGCGGTTTACGAAACGAAACAGGTTTTCTACGCGAGCAAAGATGGCACGAAGATTCCGATGTTCATCACCCACCGGAAAGGGTTGAAGGTGGATGGCTCCCATCCCACGTATCTGTACGGTTATGGCGGCTTCAACATTTCCCAGACGCCCGGCTTTTCGGTCACGATGGCGACGTGGCTTGAAATGGGCGGCGTCTATGCGGTGGCGAATCTCCGGGGGGGCGGGGAATACGGCGAGGACTGGCACCAGGCGGGGACGAAACTGAAAAAGCAAAATGTTTTCGACGACTTTATCGCGGCGGGTGAGTGGCTCATCGCGAACAAATACACGCGGCCCGACCGCCTCGCCATCGCCGGCGGCAGCAACGGCGGTCTGCTGGTGGGTGCGTGTATGACCCAGCGGCCGGAACTTTTCGGGGCGTGTCTGCCGGCGGTGGGGGTGATGGACATGTTGCGCTTCCACAAGTTCACCATCGGTTGGGCGTGGACGAGCGATTACGGCTCCTCGGACAAGGCGGACGAATTCCAGGCATTGTTTGCTTATTCACCGTTGCACCGGCTCAAGCCCGGGGTGAAATATCCCGCCACGCTGGTCACGACGGCGGATCACGATGACCGGGTGGTGCCCGCGCACAGTTTCAAATTCGCGGCGCGATTGCAGGAATGCCAGGCCGGCGACCGGCCGGTGCTGATCCGGATTGAAACCAAGGCGGGGCATGGCGCCGGAAAGCCGACCACCAAGTTGATCGAGGAAGCCATGGACAAGCTTGGGTTTCTGGTGCGCGAGTTGAAGATGGCGGTGCCGGCCACCCTAGACGCGCCCCACTGACGCAGAATCCCTGGCCCGAGCCTGGGACCCTGCAATTGGGAGAAATCCTGAACTGCGGATGCGCACGGATGAGGCGACTTCTCTGGTGCCGCAACTACGCCCTCGACGTGCGATGAACGGGCAGGGCTGGGGATAAGGGGGAAACCGAGTTCCGACGATGCTGGCACCTTCTACCTGACCTTCATGTTACCACTGCTCGGCCAACCACCGGCCATTTGTTGTAACACAATCGTAACCTTCCCGACCTTTGTCCGTGACGGGGCATCGCTAGGCTCATGAGAGTTGACACGACAACCAACAACCAAAAACACGATGAATAATAAAAACAAATACGCGCTGGTCGCCGGCGCGCTGGCTTTGGCCGCGATGGGCGCCACAGCGCAGGCACAATCCTCGGACGCCTTGATCGACAAGCTGGTGGATAAAGGCATTCTCACTACCAAAGAGGCCAACGATTTGCGGGAAGAAACAGACAAGGATTTTTCGAAGGCATACTCGGTCAAGAGCGGTCTGCCGGAGTGGGTCACTGGCCTGCGCCTCGGCGGCGATCTTCGCCTGCGCTACGATGGTATCTACATTGATGCCGACAAAGGCGGCGCGGATTTGTCCGATCGCAATCGACTCCGTTACCGGCTGCGTTTTGGGGTGACGGCAACCTTGCTGGATAACTTCGAAGTGGGCTTGCGCTTGACTTCGGCGGAGAACAAATCATCCGGCAACAACCCCATGGGTGATCCGATCTCCGGCAATGACTCGTTCACCAGCAACGGCTCGAAGAAGACGATCTGGATTGATCAGGCCTATGCGAAATGGAACGCAATCAACAGCCCTGATTGGACGGTCGCATTCATTGGTGGCAAGATGGAGAACCCGTTTTCGTTTTCCGAGGTGGTCATGGATCCCGACTACACGCCGGAGGGTTTGGCCTTTCAGATCGGCTACAACGTCAACGAACGGCACTCACTCAAGTTCAACACAGGACTCTTCTCGTTGGTCGAAGTGTCGGGGTCGAGCAAGGACTCGTATTTGTTCGGCGGGCAACTGCGCTGGGATGCGAAGTGGAATCAGCGCTGGGCTTCCTCGCTCGGCTTCTCCGGCCTGGCTTTCTCCGACAAACAAAACTTGACGCATACTCTGACGTCTACAACTTTCGTGACCGGATTAACTACCAATGCCGTTGGAGGTGTAACTAGCATTGCTACCGGCACGGTTTCGAGCGGCAACCCAAACGTGCCGGATGTCAGCAAGGGCAACACGCGCGTGTCCAGCACCGGCGCGCTGACCAGTAGTTTCAATCCGATCATCGTGGACGCCTCAGTGACCTATACCATGGATTCCTTTCCGATGTATCCAGGTGCCTTCCCTATCAAGTTTCTGGCCGAATACATCAACAATCCTGCGGCCTCTGTGACTCCCGCCACGTCCGCGCTCGGAACCGGAAAACTGCGCAATCAAGCGTACGACGTCGGGGTGGTGTTGGGTAAGTCTGGCAAGAAGGGCACTTGGGATCTTACTTACAAGTGGAAGAATCTCGAGAGCAACTACATGTTTGAGGAGATGGTAGACTCTGACCATGGAGCTTATTATCAAACCTCACCCTTCACGGGTGGCGGGGGCACCGGTTATGGAGCGGGCACGAACATCCGCGGCCACTATGCGCGCGCGGCCTACTCGCCGTATGACTCCTTGACCCTGTCCGTCACCTACTATCTGTTCAACCTCATTGACAAGCCGCCGGGGACTTTGTCCAGCCAGGCGGGTCGCATCCAGATTGACGCGGCTTGGAAATTCTAACCCAGTCGAACGAGCTCTAATTCTCAATCTAACTTAATTATGATTAATAAACGAAATGCCCTCAGCCTGCTCGCTGGTGTCGCTTTGCTGAGTGTCGATGCCCACGCGGGCACGATCACCGCCAAAGGTTCCGACACGCTCGTCATCCTTGCCCAGAAGTGGGCGGAGGTTTATATGGCCGCCAAACCGGGGACCACGATCCAGGTCACGGGCGGCGGCTCCGGCACCGGCTTTGCCGCCCTGCAAAACCAGACCACCGACCTCGCCAACGCCTCGCGCAAAATCAAGTCCAAGGAAATCGAGGCGTGTGTGAAGGCGTTCAACAAACGCCCGACGGAATACAAAGTCTGCCTGGACGGTCTGTCGGTTTTTGTCAGCGCCGACAATCCGGTGAAAGAGCTTTCGCTGGAGCAACTCGAAGGCATCTTCACCGGCAAGATCAAATCGTGGAAACAGGTGGGCGGTGGCGACGGTTTGATCACCGTTTATAGCCGGGAGAACAGCTCGGGCACCTACGAGTTCTTCAAGGAAACCGTGCTGAAGGGCAAGGACTTTGTCGCGAGTGCACAGACCATGCCGGGGACGGCCGCCGTGCTGCAAGCCGTGGCCAAGGACAAGGGCGGCATCGGCTATGGCGGCGCGGCTTATGGCGCGGGTGCCCGGCATGTGCCGATCAAGAAGGACGACGCCTCGGCGGCGGTGGAACCCACGGAGGAAAATGTCCTTGCCCAGAAGTATCCCATCTGGCGCTACCTCTTCATCTATGTGAATCCCGCGCTGGATAAAGGCGAGGTCGCGGCTTACCTGAAGTGGATTCGGAGCGACGAAGGACAAAAAGTGGTGAAGGACGTCGGTTACTTCCCGCTCCCGAAAAATCTGCGCGAATAATCATAATTCTGTTGGTCGTTTATCCTTCGGCGATCAATTCCTGGCGGGCGAGCGGGTTGTGCATTATCCTCTCGCCCGCCCCTTTCAGCAAAAAGAGCCTGTGACTGAACCTTCACAATCGCGCCGCACGGAAGGCTGGCTGGGGATCCGTCGTGGGCACCATGCCCGTCCGCTGGAATGGCTGGCGGAGAAGTTCATTTTCTTGGTCTCGCTGTCGGCGATCCTGATGGTGTTCCTCATTTTTCTGTTCGTCACCCGCGAGGCGTTGCCGGTGATCCTGGGCCAGATGAACAGCGCCCAGTCTCAAAAAGTGATCCCACCGGAGCAGATGGATAAGTTATCCCCGGCGGAACTTAAGGCTTATCTGGGGTTGAGCAACAAACAGTTTCGGGAAATGGACCGGGACACCTTGCGGACGCTGATGGACATCAAGGTGGAGAGCGCCAAGGAGGCGGTTCCCAACAAGGATGTCGCTGTGAATACAACCGCCTGGCGCTACCTGCTCTCCCCCTACCAATGGTCGGATTATGAACGGCCGGAATATATCTGGCAGCCGGTCTCTCAGATTCAAAAATACAACATCATTCCGCTGCTGATTGGGAGTTTGAAGACGACCCTCGTGGCCCTGCTGTTCAGCGTGCCGCTTTCGCTGGCGGCGGCCATCTACGTTTCACAACTCGCCCGCCCGGGGCTGAAGGAATACATCAAACCCGCCATCGAAATGCTTTCCGGAATCCCGTCGGTGGTGCTCGGCTTTTTTGCGTTGATTGTGATGGCCTCGGTGCTTCAGTCCGTTTTCGGTTATCAATCCCGGCTCAATGCATTTGTGGCCGGCATCGCGCTGGGCTTGGCCATCATTCCCGTGGTCTTTTCCATCGCGGAAGACGCCCTGACGAGTGTGCCGCGCAGTTACACGCAGGCGGCCCTCGCGTTGGGCGCCTCCAAATGGCAGGCGGCCTGGCAGGTCGTCCTGCCCGCCGCGTTGCCCGGCGTCTTCGCGGCGGTCGTGCTGGGATTTGGGCGCGCGATCGGTGAAACCATGGTGGTGCTGATGGCCAGCGGCAACGCCAGCATCATGTCGGGGAACCTGTTTGATTCCACGCGCAGCATCACTGCCACCATCGCCGCCGAGTTGGCGGAGGCGGTCTTTGGCGGCCATCACTACCGGCTGCTGTTCATGATTGGCGCGCTGCTCTTTGTGGTTACCTTTGTCTCCAACCTGGTGGGCGATCTGGTGATGCACCGGCTCAAGCATCGGCTGGAAGGAAAGTCTTGATGGCAACCCCGGCCGCCAACCCATCTCCCAATTCCGCCCGCTTTCAGGCGAAGGGATTTGATTTCCCCTCGTTTTTCTTCACCGGCCTGACCGGACTGGCGACTTTGCTGATTCTCGCGATCCTGGCGGTGATCCTGGTCAACATCGGCATCAATGGCTACAGCAACTTCACCTGGAGATTTCTCACCGGGGGCACGGAGAAGGACATGTTCGACGTGGGCAAGGCGGGCATTCTCCCGATGGTGTTTGGCACGGCGGCGCGAGTGATATTGATGACGCTGTTTGTCATTCCGGTGGGCGTCATCACGGCGATTTACCTGACGGAATACGCCCGCAACACCTCCTACTACACCCGGGTCATTCGGGGCGCGGTCAACAATCTGGCCGGCGTTCCTTCCATTGTGTTCGGCCTTTTTGGGCTGGGATTTTTCATCAATTTTATCGGCCAGAATCTGGATGAAGTGCTCAATCCAAATACGCCCAATCCGATCTGGGGAAAGCCCGCCATCATCTGGGCCTCGCTCACCCTCGCAGTGATGACCCTGCCGCTGGTGATTGTGGCGACGGAGGAGGCTTTGAAAGCCATCCCGCAAGGATTGCGCGAGGCGAGCCTGGCCCTGGGTGCGACCAAGCTCGAGACCATCCTTAAAATTGTTCTGCCCCAGGCGTTGCCCGGCATCCTCACCGGCGGCATTCTTGCGGTCAGCCGGGCCAGCGGCGAGGTCGCCCCGATCCTTTTCACGGGCGCGGCCTATTACATGGCTTCGCTGCCGAAGTCGTTGAGCGATCAATTCATGGATCTGGGTTACCACGT